>NZ_QULX01000049.1:398-1844 GCF_003481835.1 Roseburia sp. OM02-15 | reverse complement strand
CCTGACAGGATTCTTCGTTTTCTTATTATATAAATTTTCAGTCAAAAACGCGACAAACAGGAATTTATTGAAACGTACCTTTATATTTATTATAAAGCTCCTTAATTTGCTCCAGTTCAGAAGCAGTCAGTGTGTCCTTTGCATACTGCTTTAGACCTGCGGTATCGCCGCTTGTAATATAGGAAGATGCCTCTTTCATGGTTTCTGCTGACATGTGATTCGTGATGATATCATTGACGGTTTCTTTATCCTGTTCATCCATTGCATCCAGAATTTCACGTGCATCTACGCCGGTTGCGGCCTGTGCATCGGATGCAATCTGCGACTCCATTAATTTCTCTGCAACAACATCTGCTGCTTTACTTTTTATCTTTGGTAATGCTACAAAATAAGCAATGAGAATGATCACAATGGCAGCAATCAAAAAAACGATAAATTTCTGAAGACGGTGCTTTCTGTGTGGATATGCCATAGGGTTTGATACCTCCTTATTGTAGAACGTACAATGATGTTCCTGGTTAAACAATTTATGAATCCATAGAATTCTGTTGTCTGTTTTTCACGTGTTGGTATATATTATAACATAAAAGGTATGTTCCAATTGTGAAATCTCAGATTATTAAGGAAATCTTCACTAATGGGAGCGCAACCAGAACGATACATATCGTCGTAAAAGCACTGGAATTGTCGATTGCACCATCCATTGGTTTTTTTACGGCATGTCTGATTGAAAAGCAGAAGAAAAAATATGTATACATTTAACCGGGCAACAGTGCGTGAACTGGATAAGTTGCGGGAAAAAGACTCAAAACTTCCGACGATTTCCATTGGTTATGCCTATTATGATCATAATTATGAGAATGCACTGGATTCCATTGCAGAAGCAGACCGGATGATGTATCTGCATAAAAAGACAAAAAAAGAAAACGACTGAAATGACAGGACATGGCAGACAGAGGAATGCTTTCTTCTATTTACTATGTCCTGTCTGTTTGCATTCATGCGAAAAAACAGGTATAATCAAAAAACAGGAAAATTTTAACAAATTATAGCAAGAATTCTCCTTCCTCTACAGGTGGGAGATGAATTGCAAAAATAAATCTAAACGGAAAAAATAGAACACTTGTTCTACAGCGGAAAATGTGGTATAAAACAATCAGTTGAAAAGCCAGAAGGGACTGATTGTATGGATAAAATGGATCATAATGCACATTCAGTATATCTGATGTATTATCATCTGATCATGGTTGTAAAAGATAGAAGAAAAGTAATAGATGATCCGACTTCAGAACGGGCAAAGGAAATATGGGAACATATTGCACCTGATTACGGGATCACACTGGAAAAATGGAATCATGATTTAGATCATGTACATGTTATGTTTCGAGCACAGCCAAAATCAGAACTCAGTAAATTTATCAATGCGTATAAAAGTGCAAGCAGCCG
>NZ_QULX01000049.1:0-388 GCF_003481835.1 Roseburia sp. OM02-15 | reverse complement strand
CAGCCAAAATCAGAACTCAGTAAATTTATCAATGCGTATAAAAGTGCAAGCAGCCGTCTGTTGAAAAAAGAATATCCACAGGTCAGGGAAAAACTCTGGAAGGGGGCATTCTGGAGTCAGAGTTTCTGTCTGTTGACTGCGGGCGGTGCACCGATTGAGGTTATTCGCAGCTATATTGAAACACAGGGGGAGAAAAAGCGATGAACATGGCATATCGTTTTCGGATATATCCAACCAGAGAGCAGGAAAACCTGCTTGCAAAGATCTTTGGCTGCTGCCGTTTTCTGTATAACCAGATGCTGAGCGATAAGATACGGGAATATAAAGTGTCGAAAAAGATGCTGCGGAATACACCGGCGATGTATAAAAAAGAATATCCGTTTTTGAA
>NZ_QULX01000048.1:0-1880 GCF_003481835.1 Roseburia sp. OM02-15 | reverse complement strand
AAATTCCAGTTGTGCGCCCAGCTAAGGGTGTGTAGTCAAGCCGGTGGGATTCCGGTTTATCCAAGGTTTAGCCAACCAGATAATAGCGAGTCTTGGGATGATGCCGGTAACGGCATCTGACAAGCGTAGACAGCAAGAAAGCAGGGTTGAATAGTGATTGAGCTTCGAAACGTTAACTTCAGTCGGTCGACGTCTTAACTGGTGCGGAAGACAATATCATGTAATGCGATATGGCGAGTATTATGTGGCACTGCGGAGTCAGAGAACCAATCATGTTTTACATTGTGAATACACATCAACTGGGGAGAACCTGCCATTTCTCGAAGAAGAGTATGAAGTTGCAACTGAAAACGGAGGATTTCAAATGAATGGTAGGTGGTCGGACAATCCCATAGTACTGTAGAAATCGGGCAATGCCGATGGAGGGAAGGGGATTGCATAGTAAAGGTCTTACTGAGGACACATTATCCGTACTCAGGGACGGAGGAAATAATGGAAACGAAATTAGTAAGAATAGCTGAGATATCGGCAACATCAAAACATCCTATATTTACATCAGTGTACCACTTGATAAATGAAGATATGCTAAAGCAATGCCATAAGGAATTAGATGGGAACAAAGCAGTCGGAATTGACAAGGTAACTAAGGATGAGTATGGGAAGAACCTTGATAGAAATATCAAGGAACTGGTACAGAGGTTGAAAAACAAATCCTTTAAGCCACTTCCGTCACTGAGAGTATATATACCTAAAGGAAATGGAAAGAAACGACCATTAGGGATTGCTTCCTATGAAGATAAGATTGTACAAATGGCAGTGAAGAAAATACTGGGAGCTATTTATGAACCGAGATTCCTAAACTGCATGTATGGATTCAGACCGAATAGGGGGTGTCACGAAGCAATAAAAGAAGTATACCAACGGATAAGCTATGGAAAAATCAGCTATATCGTAGATGCCGATATCAAAGGTTTCTTTGACCATATCGACCATGATTGGATGATGAAGTTCCTTGAATGGAATATACAGGATAGGAACTTATTGTGGCTAATACGTAAATACCTTAAAGCAGGAATAATGGAGCAAGGAAAATTCGAGCCAACAGAGGAAGGTTCGGCACAAGGCTCAGTAATGAGTCCGATGCTTGCAAATATATACATGCATCATGTGCTGACGCTGTGGTTTAAGCTGGTGGTGCAAAGGAAAATGCAGGGAGAGTGTTTTCTCGTCAACTTTGCGGATGATTTTGTTGCAGGATTTCAATATAAGTCAGAAGCTGAAAGATACTATAGAGAGTTAAAGGAACGAATGGAAAAGTTTGGACTGGAGCTGGAAAGTAGTAAAAGCAGACTGATTGAATTTGGGAGATTTGCAGAGCAGAATCGTAGAGCAAGAGGAGAATGTAAGCCTGAAACATTTGATTTTCTGGGATTTACCTTCTACTGTAGCAAAACTCGAAAGGGAGGTTTCGTACCAAAGGTACAGACTTCAAGAAAGAAGTTTGAGCAAAAGGTTAGAGCATACAAGAACTGGATTTACGATAATCGAAATCGACCAATGCGAGAAATAATTAAAGAGTTGAACGTAAAACTAATTGGACACTATCGGTATTATGGTGTTACATGGAATTTTCGGAAGATAACAACATTCCTGCACAGAGTACAACAGTTTCTATTCAAAGCCATGAATCGGAGAGGTTGTAGACGGGCATACACATGGAATGGATTTGTGGAAATGCTTAAGTATTACCCGTTAGCAAAACCTAAAACGTACTATTGTTTATATTGAAGCGAATGTTACTACGAGGAGCCGTATGCGGGAAAGCCGCACGTACGGATCTGTGAGGGGCTAAGATTGAGAGGTCTTAGTCTACTCGACTG
>NZ_QULX01000047.1:0-2018 GCF_003481835.1 Roseburia sp. OM02-15 | reverse complement strand
GTTGCCATGCCTCGCAACCCCGCATAAATACTGAATGTGTGGAGTTTTGCTCATGGCTAGATTTCCTTGATTAATGGAGGTGATAAACTATGGAGACAATCATGATTAGTACGATTCTTGTAAACATCTGTATCGGCTGCTTCGCTTGTGTGGGACTTGCTACTGCGGTCTCTATCATTCAGAGCATCATCAATGACCACAAGCGTGAAAAGCGTGAACAGGAAAAGGACAAGCGTGACCTCGAATACCACGAGAAGCGCATGAAGGACTTTAAGTAATTTATCAACCCAATGGCGGTGGCCCCACTGCCACCATCGACATTTTTCGACAAAAGGAGACAATCTATGAATGAATTTGTAGAAACTTTGAATCTCTTTATTGGCAATGTCATCGCCTATACCTTTTTGGTAGCGGTATATGGTTTCATCATCTACAACGTAGGGAAAGTCATTCTCTACCTTATCCGCTATGCGATATACCACATTCGTCGTGACATCAATAAATATAAATCCAATAAAGATAAACAGTAACAAGGCAGGCGGCAGGGATTTCTCTGCTGCCTGTTTTATAGAAAGGACAATCTCATGAAAACACTTAGTATCGATATCGAAACCTACAGTGATGTGCCACTTCAGAAAACTGGAGTATATCGCTATGTAGAGTCACCTGATTTTGAAATCTTACTCTTTGCCTACAGTATAGATAGCCAGCCTGTTCAAGTCATCGATCTTGCCTGCGGAGAACAGATTCCAAAAGAGATCCTTCTTGCCCTAGAGGATGAATGTGTCATCAAGTGGGCCTTCAACGCTACCTTTGAGCGAATCTGTCTTTCTCGCTTCTTAGGTTATCCGACCGGAGAATATCTGAAACCGGAAAGCTGGCGTTGCTCTATGATATGGTCTGCCACGATGGGGCTTCCACTCTCCTTGGAAGGTGTCGGCGCTGTTCTGGGACTTGAAAAGCAAAAACTCTCAGAAGGTAAAGATCTCATCAAATACTTCTGCCAGCCTTGTGCTCCTACCAAAGCCAATGGTCAACGCACACGTAACCGCCCTTTCCACGCTCCGGATAAGTGGGTCATGTTCAAGAAATATAACATCCGTGATGTAGAAACGGAAATGGGCATCCAGCAGAGACTCGCAAAGTTCCCGGTTCCAGCTCAGAGCTGGGATGAATACCATCTGGATCAAAAAATCAATGATCGTGGCGTCCGCTTGGATATGGATCTTGTTGCTGCCGCCATTGAGATGGATACTCGCTCTCGAAAAGAACTTACAGATACTATGAAAACAATCACGGAACTTGAAAATCCGAACTCCGTCCAGCAGATGAAGGCATGGCTTTCCGATAATGGACTGGAAACAGATACTCTTGGTAAGAAAGCTGTCACAGAGTTACTGAAGTCCGCTCCTCCAACGCTCGCACAAGTTCTCACCTTAAGGCAGCAGCTAGCCAAATCCTCCGTCCGCAAATATCAGGCAATGGAAAAGACCGTTTGTGCCGATGGTCGTGCCCGTGGCATGTTCCAATTTTATGGAGCCAACCGCACTGGAAGATTTTCCGGTCGTAATATTCAGCTGCAAAATTTACCACAAAACCACCTAGCAGATCTTGCAGAAGCACGCTCGCTGGTACGCTCTGGCGACTTTGAAGCCGTTAAACTCCTCTACGAAGATGTGCCGGATACACTCTCACAGCTTATCCGCACCGCTTTCATCCCCAGAGAAGGTACACAATTCATGGTGGCTGACTTTTCTGCTATTGAAGCTCGTGTCATCGCATGGTTTGCCGGTGAAAAATGGCGACAGGATGTCTTTGCCAAAGGTGGCGACATCTACTGTGCCTCTGCAAGTCAAATGTTTAAGGTTCCCGTTGAAAAACACGGTATCAATGGCCACCTCCGTCAAAAAGGTAAAATTGCAGAACTTGCCCTTGGATACGGTGGTTCTGTGGGTGCACTTGGTGCTAGAATATAAATAGTACAAGTCAAAATGAGAATTCCTTATACAGTATTTCAT
>NZ_QULX01000046.1:0-3536 GCF_003481835.1 Roseburia sp. OM02-15 | reverse complement strand
CATGAAATACTGTATAAGGAATTCTCATTTTGACTTGTACTATTTATATTCTAGCACCAGGCTTCCTTTCAGAGGATGATGGGGAAAGCTACCGATATTCTGACGGAAGCGGTTACTATCGCGGGAAAGATGGAAGCGAAGCGCGCATATTTTCCGATGGCAGCGGATACTACAGAGGGGCTGACGGAAGTGAGGGACATATATTTCCTGATGGCTCATGATATTTTCACGGATCCGACGGCAGCAGCGGAACCTTATTCTCCGATGGAAGCGGACATTACGATGAAGCCGATGGAGGCCGGGGATGGAAATACGAAGATGGAAGTGGATATTACCAGAAAGCAGATGGAAGCCGCACAAACTATGATGCCTGCACTATGGATGATGAATCTTCAGACATGGAAGAATCCAACGGAGAAGATGAGAAGCAGGACAGTGCAGCTTCAAAAATAGTAGAGCTTCTTTTTGACCTTGGTGCAGCGGCAGTTGCAGGAACAATTGCGAAATCGAAAGAAGAATCAAGGAGACAGGAAGCCGAAAGGCGGGAGGCACAACGTATCGCCGAGGAACAGGAACGAGTAAAAGAAAGAGAAAAACAAAAGAAAAAGGCGCGTAGAGCAAAACGGGTACGGGCATTTATCTTGAACAAAAAGCAGTTGACGTTTCCGTATCCTACTGATGTGCTGCTTGGTTCTGAGGTCGGGTACGTTCGGGAGAAAATAGAAAGTGCGGTATTTAATAACTGCCACTCGGTCCCTATCAAAGATATTTATCCAGGTGTTGGCAAATTTGTCGGTGAAGTGGAACAGGTCGTTGTGGACGGGCAATCCTGGATTGACAGCGGAACATCGGTACCATATGATGCAGAAATTATCATTACTTATCATGCCAAGAAAGATTTTGCATTTCCATATTCCAAAAGGACAATGATTGGAATGGGGTATAAGACATTGGCAAATGAATTGGTAGATATAGGATTCACACAGATTTATGTATCGAGATTGGAGGATTTGAAAACCGGATTTTTCAAGAGAGAAAATGCCGTTTCAGATGTTGTTATTGATGGTATAGAGACAATTAAGAGTGGGATGATGCTTGAATATGATAGAGAAATTAATATTCAGTATCACGCTTTCCCGGGAAGGTAACAGAGAAGTGTTAGAATTCGGAAAATTAGAATATTATTTACTGGCAATCAATGTCATTGGTGCATTGGTTTATCTGATTAATATGCTTTTGTACAGACATACTGCAAGAGGACAGATAGATATGGTAGTGACGATTGTATCTTTATTTGGCGGTTCTGCTGGTATGCTGCTTATGATTTTACTTTTTGACAGGAAAGCGGAAAAGGAAAATATGATGTCGCGGGTGTTTATTATATGTATTTTCATCATCCAGGTGATTATTTTGTTGATTTATAAAGGGCATCATGCAGAGCATTTTACGTTTGCATTTTGGAAGTTCTTTGCAGAACACCGGATATTGCTGATATATCTTGGAGTGATAAATCTTGTGACATTCATCGTATTTGCGATTGATAAGGCCAATGCCAGAGCAAATCGTTCCAGAATCAGAATTGTAACACTGTTGGGATTATCATTTGCCGGCGGATCTGTGGGCGGACTCATTTCTATGTATCTGTTCCGACACAAGACACAAAAGGATTACTTCACAGTTGGAATGCCGCTGATAATTGTAACGCAAATTGTTGTTTTATTCTATACAATGAATACGGGATGGTAGACGTAGTGGTAATTATAGGTTATTTTCGAGAACATGTTTTATTGACTAAATCCATGTCAGAGAGTGGAATGAAAAGAGGATAAATAAGTGGGAAAGAGTTTATTGGATTGCATATTAGACAAAGTGGTAGATAAGACAATAGATGCCATGGGAGGTAAGGATGCCGTAAATGGAAAAGTAGGAGAAGCATATACAGCACGTGAGTTGAAGTTGTTAAATCTATTTGGTAAAAAAGGAAAGGTGTTACGAAATGTATATATTCCAAAAGATAATAACGAGACATCGGAAGTAGATGTTTTGTTTATTACCCAAAAGGGAATTTTCGTGATTGAAAGTAAAAATTATTCAGGATGGATTTTTGGAAACGAAAATCAATATAAATGGACAATGATGCTTCCGAATAAAGAAACATATTCTTTTTATAATCCGATAAAGCAGAATCAGACTCATATGAAATGGTTGAAAAATTATATTGGAGCAGATATTCCATTATTTTCGTTGATTGTATTTTCCGAGCGATGTGAATTGAAAAAGGTGACGGTGGAAAATCAAGATATTCAAGTAATTAATAGAGACCGCACTTATGCGACTGTACGTGATATATGGAATAAAAAAGAAGATATATTGTCAAATGAAGAAGTGAAAGTAGTATATCAGAAACTAAAAAAACTGACCAATGTAACGAAAGAAGAAAAAGAAATACACATTCAGGATATTAAAGAAAAATACGACGAAATCTCTGGAGATATTCCAATTACAGTTACTGACGAAAAAGCGAAAAGCTGCCCACGTTGTGGAAGTATGTTGGTCTTGCGGACAGCGAAGAAAGGCACAAATGCCGGGAAACAATTTTGGGGGTGTAGCGCATTTCCAAAGTGCAGATATGTAAAAAACGTTTAAATACGAACACTTGTTCAAATTCGATTTTTGATGTATAATGCCTTCTTGATGAGGTGACGTATATATGGGAACAATAATTGATGCAACAGATTGGAAAGAACTGAAAAAACAACTGAGAACATTGGAGGGAAAGGCAGTTTTTCGAATGACAAGAGTAAATAGCTTCCACAATGGAATTTTTCACAGAATACTGCATGAAGTGCAGCCGCACAATCTGGTATTCTGGGACGGCGAGCAGATGGTTCACTTGGATGTTCCGGAGAAAGAGGAGCATAAATTGACATTCTTTGAGAATGGGTTCCGGTTTGCAAATTGTACTTATGAACTGGAAGGAATAGTGGAAGAGTAGAAGAAATGTGTCGGATAAATAAAATTATCCGACTACATAACAAGTAAATGTCTGGAACAGATCCGCAAAAAATGATAAAAAAGCCCTGCCGTTGCGTAGGGCTTTTATTTATCTTGGGCAAAGGTTTTATTCAGAATGAATTGAATTAAATTCTAGTAAACAAAAAGCAAACACATTTTCCGATTGTTATTTTGCTGCAAATGGGGCATAATAATGGTAGAGAACAAAAACTATACAGTTTTTAGCGGGACTGGCGCTTGCACCAAGCTCGCTTTTTTTGAGCAAAAAATAAGCTCTGCATTTTGCAGAGCTGAAAATTATTTAAAGGTTGGTGGGTCAAAGTCTGGAACGCGCCACATAAAGGGACGGATACAACAATTCGAAGTACGGAACAATTCGTATGGCATCTTTTGCCCCCAACATCATTTTATAATCAAAATATAGAAAAATAAGAGAAGCTGTCTTTCGTATGAGAGACAGCTTCTCAGACTGTAGACAAAGCCCTGCTTTTGCAGGGTTTTGCTATTGTTGGAACCGCTTT
>NZ_QULX01000045.1:0-3926 GCF_003481835.1 Roseburia sp. OM02-15 | reverse complement strand
GCTTGACCAAAAGGTTGAAATGAATCGGATTTCTGTATGAAGTTTTGAAGGTATATATCGTATAAATAAAAAGTGCTGTATTGACGAAATTGCCAATACAGCACTTTTTTATATCATCAAATCTGTTGTGATAATCGAAATACATTTTTATGAAAATCCAGTATCCCTTCTTCTTTCATTTTTCCAAGTTCTTTAGACAAAGCACTTCGGTCAACATTCAAATAATCTGCAAGCTGCTGACGATTAAATGGAATTTCAAACGTAGAAGTTCCTTGTTTGCGGTATTCTGCAGTCAAATAAGTCAGTAAACGACCGCGGATATTTTTCGGTGTAGTACAGAAAATCCGTGTAGAAAGCGTGAGATTTTTTCGCATGGAAATCTGTAAGAGATTATCAATCAGTTTTCGATACCAGTCAGATTGATTACAAGATGAATCCTCCATAATTCGGCGAATATTTAAAAATAAAATCTGGCTGTTTTCAGCAGTAACGACTTCCACAAGCAGTGGTTCCTTTACAAGGGCATATGTCTCTGCGAATACACCTCCGGCAGAGATGTTGCTTAAAATTGTGGAATTACCTAAGAAATCAGTGTTGATAATATTTACACTTCCCGTTAGTAAAATACCAATTTCATCAACTTTTGTGTCCATATGATAGATGATTTCGTTTTTTTCATATTCTTTTTGACGCAGGTATCCTGCGGTGTTCATCTGCTCCAGTTCCATTTCTGTAATTCCGCGAAAGAGCGGTGAGATAATTTTTTTGATGCTATCCATATTAAAAATTCCTTTACGTAAAGTAGTATATATTAACTTTTTTAAAAATATTATTCCATATCTGTTTTGATATAACAAGTGAAAAAATAGTTATTTTACAGAATCAAGGAGATAGAATAAAATGAAATTATTTACAGAGTAGAATAAATATAAAGGATTTATTTGACTTCTGAAAGAGAAGGAGGAAATGTATATGGGAAAAAGTATTCATCAGAGAAAAGAATGCCTGATGAAAAACATGGAATTTGTAGGTTTTGATGACCTCAATGGAAAACCTGGATTTCAGATGGCAATGCAGAAAGCAAATGGACATTATTATCTGTACGCAACCAGTTTTCGCTGGAACGGAATTAATATTCTGGATGTGACAGATCCGAAAAATCCAAGAAAAATCAAATGGATGGAAGGTTTCTGGGCAGATGACAGCATTCATGATGGTCAGAGTACACAAAAGATTCAGATTGCAGACGGATTGTTGATTCTGGCGCATGGTGGAACTATGGATGTTCTGCATGGAACACCGAAGGGAAATACCTTACCGTATTGGGGTGGAATTTCTATCTGGGATGTGGAAACAGATCCGGAGAATCCAAAATTATTATCAAAATTCCATTGTGGAGGTGGACCGGGTGTACATCGCTTCTTTTATAATGGTGGCGATTATGTGTATGTTACCGGTTCCTGTGAGGGATACGCATTTTTTATCCTGAGAATTGCAGAAGATGTTCTGGTGGATGATCGCGGATATATTTATTTTGATACAGCAAATGATGGTTTGTATATTGTAAAATGTACCGTGTAGATAAAATTTCATAAGGATAAAAACGTCGCATTGTTTGGTGCGGCGTTTTTTTGATCAAAATTAAGGGTATGATATCTTGATGAAAAGCATAGAAAATGTAAAGATGAAAAGTGTCAAAATTTTTTATGCGAAAGGAAAGAACTTGCTAGGAACAGAAAAATTCGCTATGGTATAAAAGATAGAACTGACAGGTCAAGAAGGTAGGTGAGCGCAGATGCCGAAAGTGATAAGTATAGGAAATCAGGGCTTTGAGGATATCCGAAAAGAAAATCGTTTTTATGTGGATAAAACGGAATTTATCAGGGAGTGGTGGGAATCCGGAGACAGTATCACGCTTATTATGCGTCCACGCCGGTTTGGTAAGACGTTAAATATGGATATGCTCAAATGCTTTTTCTCAAATCAGTATGCAGATCGTGAGGATTTATTTGAGGGACTTACTATATGGAAGGATGAAAAATATCGCAGTATTCAGGGAACGTATCCTGTGATTTACCTGTCTTTTGCGGATGTGAAGCAGACAAATTATGCAGATGCAGTGAAAAAAATAAAAAGGATTTTGTCGGATTTATACCAGCAATATGTATTTTTGTTACAGGAAAATTGCATGACAGAAATGCAAAAAAGGCAGTTTTCGGAAGTATCTCCGCAGATGGATGATGTGACAGCACAATGTGCACTGCAGGACCTAGCTCATTATCTGTATCGATTTTATGGGAAAAAAGTAATTCTTTTGCTGGATGAATATGATACGCCAATGCAGGAAGCTTATGTATACGGTTACTGGAAAGAATTTACATCTTTTATCCGAAGCATGTTTAATTCTGCATTTAAGACAAATCCGTACTTGGAACGTGCAGTTATGACGGGAATTACAAGAGTATCCAAGGAATCTGTTTTTTCTGATCTGAATAATCTGAATGTGGTTACTACAACATCGGAGGAGTATGAAACCTGCTTTGGTTTTACAGAGCAAGAAGTATTTGCATCGCTAGATACGTTTGGGGTGAATGAATATAAAAATCAGGTGAAGGAATGGTACGATGGATTTGTATTTGGAAAAAGGAGAGATATTTATAATCCATGGTCTATTACAAATTTTCTTGATAAAAAGAAATTTGATGCCTACTGGGCAGCGACGAGTTCCAACAGTCTGGTAAGCAGGTTGATTCAGACCGCATCGTCCGAGATAAAGGAACAGATGGAACTGCTGCTTCAAAATAAAGAAATTGTGGTTCACTTTGATGAACAGATTATTTTTGAACAGTTGGATCAAAATGAAAATGCCATCTGGAGTCTTTTACTGGCGAGTGGTTATCTGAAAGCGGTAGAGGTTGAATATCGGGGATTGTTGAGAGAAAAATGGTATCACCTTCAGATTACAAATCTGGAAACCATGGGAATGTTTATGATGATGTTTCGTGGGTGGTTTGATGTGTCAAATTCCGTATATAATCGGTTTATAAATGCATTGTTGGGTGGAAATGTTCGGGAAATGAATGCTTATATGAATGAGGTTGCGTTGGCTACGTTCAGTAATTTTGACAGTGGAACACATCCGTCATCAAAATCACAACCGGAACGTTTTTATCATGGATTTGTGTTAGGACTTCTGGTAGAATTGCGTGATAGATATCAGGTGAAATCCAACCGAGAAAGTGGTTATGGACGTTACGATGTGATGCTGATACCGCGGAATGTTGCAGAAAATGCGATGATTCTGGAATTTAAAGTATTTGATGTGGAAGAAGAATATTCGTTACAGGATACCGTAAAATCTGCATTGCGTCAGATAGAAGAAAAGCAGTACGATACAGAACTTCTGGAAGCAGGGATTTCCAAAAATCGGATTCATCATTATGGATTTGCGTTTGAAGGAAAAAAAGTTCTGATAGATGGACAATAATAAAAATAGATAGATAAAAAGCGAGGAAAACAGATATGAAACAGTGTATGGATGCGGATAAAACTATTGAGAACTTTACAAAGGCAGTAGAGCGTTTTGCAAATATGCAGTAAAAAATTCGGGTTTAAGGACATCCCTGATAAGTTTTCTGGTAATGGAGAACTTGTCAGGGATGTCTTTTTTTTGTTTGAGGATTTTGTCTGTGATAGTGTGTGATAGCATGTTTTATGTAATAACAATATCCGATTCTGTATCTGAATGAAAGTAATTGTTGCAAGTTCATTAAGTTAGTTGCTTAAAATGAATAGAAACACATTCTTAAAAACCTATACCCCTATAGGTATAATGTGCCCATACCCACAAGGGTATAGGAGGCGAGAAAGGTTGAAAAAGAATAGTAGAGGATATCCATTCCATTAAGGACATCACAAAAAGACCA
>NZ_QULX01000044.1:0-4774 GCF_003481835.1 Roseburia sp. OM02-15 | reverse complement strand
CTTTATGGAAACTAACTGCCAAGTTCTACTTTTGGATCAATGTGTTTTGCTCATCTCTACAAGGAAATCATCATCGTCATCAGTTGCGAAGTCGGATTCAGCAGATGCCTTACCACCAAGAGGCTCGCCATCACGAATCTTCTGCAGATTGTTAAGACCGCAGGCGATGCCTTTATTGCCAGAGCTGTTGAAAGCGTAAAAACTGATGCTGGCACGACCGTAGACTCCAGAGTAAACCTCAGAACGGGTGAGGATAGGATTGCGGTCTGCATCTACGATACCAGGTGCAGAGTTTGCATTTGCATTCACAAAGTAGCTGCCAGCGTATGCAGGATCATCCGGTCTTTCAAGATCTCCATCACGAAGTGGCGTTTTAAGTACGGAAAGAGCTGGTACGGACTTACCATTGCCCTTGAGCTTTGTTTCACCTTCACGGTATGCAGCCTCGATAGCAGCTTCAATCTTTGCAACAGTCTTTGTGTCGGATTTCGGGATAATCAGGCTGACACTATATTTCGGAGTGCCACCGTTGATGGACTTAGGTTCCCAGATGTTGGCATAGCTCCAGCGTGTGTTAGGACCAGTGATAACCTTCATGGGATTTGTCATTTTTACATTTTTACTCATTGTCATATTCCTCCATAAAATCATTTTTTGCTGTGTTCATTGCCGGGCGTTTATCGCTTTCCGGCACAAGAGTAGGTTTGCCTTGTGGCTTTTCAATATAGGCTGCAAGGAGTTCCTCGAAGCGAGATTTGCCGAGTAGCTTTTGCATAGCAGTGATACCAAGTAGCTTCTTTTCATAAGGGTCAAAACCAGCAGCTTCGACAGCTTTAGATACGGCGTTTTCGTTGGTATATCTGCGGTTGGAGCGACCCTCGACCAGTTTCCAGCCTGTCCATTCTTTACCGCTGATTGCCTGCTGAAGTGCATACTCCTTGATGTCGTTGGCCCAGGAGACCAGTTCATCGACATGGGAAAGGATAACTTCGATTTCTGAATCTTCCAACAGAGGTGGTTGTTTGAAATCGTGCTGTGCGAGTAAAAGATTGGCTTCTGCTCTGGCCCTGCATTCGTGCTTTGCCTTGCAGAATCCGCACCATTCATCGCACAGGAAATTTCCATCACCGGCAAAGGCGAGGTCGGCGGTAGGTTTCAGAACTTCATCGGCCCACTGATACAGGTCATCCTTACTGACGTCATAGGTAGAAACGTTCTGACGCCTGGGCTGGTAGATGGTCATGCTGACCGTATCGATGTCATAAATATCATCGAAAAGCTCCAGAGCGCCAAGGGCGTAGCATTTCATCTGTGGATTGTCTTCAGCGGAAACAAGGATTCCAAGACCGTGTTTGTAATCAATCACGTGCATAGTTCCATCGCTGATGAGAATAGCATCTGAGGTTCCGAAGCCTTGTTCCACCCAACGGGAAAAGTCCACTCGTTGTTCAATCAGAACAACTGGATCGGAGCAGGTCTGCTTGGCATCTTCCAAAAGCTCCATAATAAAGCTGGCGTACCCGGTGGCACAATCTTCTATTTCGGCGTTGTACCAGTCGAGACTTTTGGTTGGATCAGTAGCTTCCATGCCGAGAGCTTTACGGAGCTTGTACTCACAAAGAGCGTGTGCGTCGGTACCTTCTGCAGCATAATCACTACCTTTATCCTCATAGGTTTCGCAAAGCCTTGCTGACGGTGGGCAGTGAAGCCATCTGTCAGAAGAGGATGCGGAAAGGAGTGCATGTCCTTTAGGCGACATATTAGAGCACCTCCGCTTCCCTGAGCAGGGCTTCATAATGTTTTGGATCTACGAGTGACAGCTTGCTTGCACCATATTTTTTAAGAAGTTCTCGAATCTCAGCCGTATGCCCAGCACGAGATTTGTCAGCCAGAACAGCTCGAACCTCCTCAAGGGTCAGTGCAGGTTTTGATTTTTCCTCTGTATTAGCATCAATATTTTCTCTTTGCTGCTGAACATCGGATGTAAACTGCTGTGCAAGCCAGTTTGCTGCATCGTTAATAGCAGCGGCAGCATTTCTCAGTTCTTCGATGGTCATAGCCATATCGTTCATTTTTGCCATTTGTTGTTCCTCCTTCCTCGGATTGCCTCTGTGCGGCGATGAGTCTAAGATTCTTCGCCATTCTTGCGGATACCTGACTGATTGCTGTGAGAGTAGCAATTACTTCTACGTCAGTGCCGCTTCTGTTGTGAAAGGTCTGTTTCACTGTGTTCACCTCGCTTTCTGTAGGTCGCTTTGTTTCGCCTTACACTACTCAATGGAGGTGAGATGGCCGTTTGGCCGAAAAATTATAAAAAGTTTTTTGAAAAGAAAAATCGTCCCCCGAAATATCAGAGGACGACCATTCAAATTAGATGTAATCTTTCAGATCTGAGCGAAGCTTCTGGAGTAGCTTGTCCCTGCGGTATACAAAGGTATTACGGGAGAGCCCCATTTCCATGCCACAGTCACGCTCAGATTTTCCTTCCATAATAAGCTGGCAGATAAGACGGCCTTCCGGGTCCAGCTCATTCAGCTTTGCATAGAGGGCACGGAGAAGTTCTGCATCCTCCATTAATTCAGCGATAGCTGTGGATTCATCCGGCATGTCATCAAGCCAGCTCTTTTCATTTCCTTCACCGTCGCTTACGGTATTATCGAGAGAAAGCTGGTCGCCAGCCTTGGCATACGGACAGGTCATACAGTCCATGTCGCATAAATAGCGTTTGCTTGCAGGGCAGACACAACGGCCATGCTCCTGCTGACGCTTGCGATAGGAATTGATGTCACGATAGTAGTTCGTGTAGAACTCCTTGTTTACATCCACCCAGCTTTTAGATTCTTTGATGTAGATACGATACTGTTTACTTTGATTGTCTTTGATTGCCATTCAATTTTCTCCTTTCGGCATTTGAACCGAAGCGGAGATAACCGTTATGGCTGCCAGTGTTTTTCATAAGATGGTCACCTCATGCGGATAACTCCGCTTCTTTTCGGTGACTAGCCGTTCGTAAGCTGGCACTCTATTGATAATGTTCTCTTGTTCATCAGCTACGAACACACCACGTGGCCACGAAGATGGTGAGTTGATGATCAAGAAAGTAGTTTTACGCCTTGCTCAGGGCGTTTTGTTTTAGTTGTCGTTTGCGATAAGCTCCAAATCAGCGAAAACTTCACTGTAGTAGCAAGGGCTTAAATCGTATGTTCCATGAGCGTCGTAACGTTGGAATACAGATTGGGCTACTTCAGAACCATACTCGGCTGCCACAGCATCAGCGGCATTCTCGATGTTGGTGAGCCACATTCTTTTTTCTGATTTTGTCATTAAAATCACCTGCCTTAATCTTGATGATTTAAGTTTATCAATTGGAAAAGACACTTGAAATTGGGGCAGAACACTGAAAAAAGACACTTTGGACACTTATGAAGACACTCATATCAAATGTCTGTTAAAGTTGGTTTATAATGATTTACAAATTGTTAATGCCACAATGGGTTGATTTTCGCTGGTTTAAGTAATATAATAAAAATGAGAAACTATATTTACTCAGAAAAGGAGGTGCCAGATTGAATCTTTCAAGACTTTGCAAAGGCGTAAGACCTTATTGCAAAAAAATTAAAAGTCAAAAAGCTTTTGTGAAAGAAATGTTCAAAGCTGCTGGAAATGGTTATATTTCTGATAGTTATGCGAAGCAGCTGTATTCTGGCGGAAAACCTTTTACAGATGAGCTGAAATCAGGATTTGCTAGTACGGATAGAACGCAAGAGTTAATAACTTTTTTTGAGGAGAACATTACAGATGAAGAGGGAGTAATCATTGACTTTGGTATTCCGGAAAAAAAAGATTGTAATAAAAAAGCGCTATGTGTTGCGTTGACCCGTCAGATGCAGGAATTGATTAATGGGACAGACGATGTTGACGATATTCTTGCTATGACATATGAAGCTGAGAAGACAAACAATAGCGAAGAAATAACAGGTGCATTACCTCAGCCTTTATATATGGGTGATAGTGTTAATGCCTTTTACAATCGAATACATGTGATTCAAAGCTATGAAAAAGTTATTCATCAGTGGGAAATTATAAATACAGGTAAGCTGGTTTGGACTGGAAGAAAACTGGTATATATGCGAGGCGATAAAGATCGCCCAGAAGCTAATCCGTCTGTAATTGAATTACCAGATATAAAGCCGAATCAGAGTATAAAAATAACCACGACCATAGATGGCCGTGGCTTTGATGGAATTACATATTGTAAATGGGAAATGCAGGATGCTGATGGACAGAACTGTTTTCCAAAAAGAGATACAATTTTTAGTGTAACTATAGATGCTAAGTATAAGAGAGACTAAAACGGAGGTTCAAAGTGAAGGAACAGGTTATTGAAAAATGGTCGACACTGAAAGAAGTGCAGGAGTATCTTGGAGTTGGACGAGATACGATTTTACAATGGATTGCAAAAAGAAATATGCCTGCTTATAAGGTGGGCCGCCTCTGGAAATTTAAGTTATCAGAAGTTGATGATTGGATTCGCTCCGGAGGGGCTGCTGATGACAATTCTGGCACAGAAAATTAATGAGACCAGATTAACGGACACCTAATAATTTAAAATTGATAAGGTTACAAAGCAAACAGATGAAAGGTTAAAGGTAAATTTATATGGATAATCAAATTCAAAACTCAATAGTGAGTTTTATTTGGGGAATTGCAGATGATTGGTGCTAGAATATAAATAGTACAAGTCAAAATGAGAATTCCTTATACAGTATTTCAT
>NZ_QULX01000043.1:0-5093 GCF_003481835.1 Roseburia sp. OM02-15 | reverse complement strand
TTTGTATATAAACTTTATATCTGATTTTTGATTATCCCTATAAATATTACACTTTCAAGCTTTTCGAAGTATAGAAAAACACTCATTTTACCACGAATATACCACGATTAAACGAGCCTTGATATGACGATAAAATAGCACTAAAAAGACACCATTGACACATTGAAGTGGTGTCTTTTATTAATAAGCAGTCAATCCTAAGACTAACTGCTTTTGCAAAATAAAGGTAATCACTATTTTGTTTGTTTCTTTAGAATAATATAGCTTGCAATCACAACTACAAAGAATACTAACACGAAAACTAAAGTATGAAATATTCCTATCGGATAAGGTGCAATCCACCCTTCTAGTTTGAAAACCAATCCTGAAATATATCCTGTAATCATAGAAATAGGCATAAAAGCAACTCCGATTATATTAAGCCAATTTACATAAAAGGGGGATTTTTCTTCCGATAGTATTCTCGCTATAAAATATCCAACAATCCCTATAGCTTGAATAATCATTGAACCCCAAACTGCTTCCATTGTTTGTTCTGCATACCAATTACCAAATGCACAAAACAGCCCAATAGCAACAAAAGCTGTTGATGATATATAAAGTACCTTACTCGTAAGCTCTTTATTTTTTTGTTCTTTGTCTGCTACTGGTTCAATTCCCTTTAGGATATAGTCAGTTGTTACTCCAAAAAAATCACTCATTATAATTATTTTTTCTAAGTCAGGCGTACTTTGTTCACTTTCCCATTTGGAAACAGCCTGCCTTGAAACTCCAATTTTATCCGCAAGTTCCTCTTGTGATATTCCTTTTGATTTCCTTAAATATTGTATTCTGTCTGCCATATTCATTAGCTAACACTCCTTTCTTTCATGGTGTAATTTTAGCAATATTATCAGTTGCATAGCCACCATTTAGATATGGAAATATGTCAACTGGCAGTTGCAATGATGTTTTTTGACAAATCAGCAGAATATTCTTGCTTATAACGTAATTTAAACATATCCATATTATAACAGTTCCATATATCCGCCACAACAAAAATCAGCACACCCCCCCCTTGACATTTTTCTGTCTTGAAAAATACACACTTTTTCTTTCTTCCTCTTGATTACCAACCACAGAAAAGAAAAAGCCCTGTCAAGAGCCTTGCCACCATTGGTGGTGCTTTGCACTCTTTACTGGGCTTTTTGTTTGCTGTATCTTTCATTCAAGAGGAAAATTAAAGACCTCTGTTCCATTTCTCTTTCAGATAATCTTCATAGTCCGTTTCATCAAAATCTAACTGTGGCGAAGTGTCGGGAATGTTATTTCTGCTGTCTATGTCCGCAAGTTGACGGAATATCCAGTCATCATAAGGGTCATGGTATTTATACTCTTTGGGCTGTTCTCTGTATCGGTCTAACCCTCGCATTTCCTTATGTACTTTCATCATGCGTTCTATTTTTTGACGTTGTATCAACTGCTTGATTTCCATAAGTTCTTCTAACTCCGTAACCTCATTGGTAATGTAGTTATGGATATACTGTATGAGTTTGGTTTCCATGTAAAATCTGCATTCTTTTTCATCATTGAAAAATTCATTTTCAGACAGATAATCTAAGGAAACATTGAAGTCCTGTTCCCGTTTGATAATATCCATGATATATGGTTCGGTGTGGTCAATATACTTCCATTCTCCTGATAATAATTCATTGGGCGTTACTCCCAGCACGTCCATTATCTTTTCTAATGTGTCAAAGGTAGGATAATTCACACCCCGTTCAATCTTGGAAAGGCTCTGCATATTGATACCGATTTTATCCGCAAGTTCCTGTTGTTTCATTCCTCTGTGTTTTCTTATGGTCTGTATATTCTCTCCTAAGAAACTGATTTTCTTTTCATAATGTTCCATAACTTAGTATAACCGCTCCTTTCGTTGCTTTTCTCGGTGTTTATAAGCATATCATACTTAATATTTATCAAAAAGTCAATCAAAACTTCTTGACAAGTAATTCTAATGGCGTTATTATCGTATTAGATAGGGTGATTAAGCACGCTAGGGTCAATCACACGCTTGAGTAAGCATAGAAAAGATGTATTTTCATTTTGATAGCATGAATAAGCATGGACTATCAGACCGAAAATAAGGTTTCTGACTGGGGCTGTTCCGTTTAGCCACGAGTCTTACAAGGCTCGTGAGCGTTAAGAACGGATCAGACACAGGAAGAAAGGGAACGCCTTTAGGCGTTCATAAAGGGCGTATATGTAACACCGCCCTGCGTATACATGTCATAGTACCTAGAAACTGTGATAAATAAAGGAAAAAACACAATTTTTACCCCGCAAAAAAAACGGGGCATACGAAAGGAGAAATGTACTATAACTACACACAAAAATTTATCCGTTAAGATTGATTACATCAGCATTGTATTTGATACTGTAACCGCTGAAGATGTAATCATGCACATTTTAGGTTTACCAACTGATATTTTTAATGTCTATCCGGCAAGCGTTAAATTCAAGACGTATCAAGCACGCTGGCAGATTGGAGATATTTATGTATCGGGGGACGCAAGAAAGACAGAGGACAACCCACAGGGGCTAGGCTGTTATCTTGTTATGACTGGCAGAGGTTGTGATGATATTTTCCGTATTCTCGACAGTAGGAATTATACTTTTGGGGATATGTTCCGACGCTGTGAGCGAAGATACGGACTGGATAATTTCCATTTCACAAGACTGGATATTGCCATTGATGATAAGAACGAAAAGCCATTCTTTACCATAGAGCAGATAAAGAAGAAATGCAAAAAAGAGGAATTTATCTCGAATAGTGAGGGCTACCACTTTGACGAAAGCAAGTTTGATGATTTCGACACCGCAAAGACCGTTTATATCGGTGCTGGTAAATCAGGATTGTCCTACCGCTTTTATGATAAAGATAAGGAAGTCTGTTCAAAACATAATAAGACACTTGATGAAGTCGGCAGTTGGAAACGGACAGAAATGCAACTACGTGATGATAAGGCTCATGCTTTTGCCATGACATTCAAAGACAGACCGCTGGAACTTGGGGAACTGGCTTTCGGACTGCTGGCAAGCAACCTACGCTTTGTCGTGCCAAACAGAAATGAAAGTAATAAGAGCAGATGGAAAACGTGTCGGTTTTGGGAACGCTTTTTAGGGGCTGTGAAAGTCTTAAAACTGCAAGTACCGAAACTACATAATTCTCTTGAAGAAACACAGCAATGGCTCACAGAGGGTGGCGTGATTTCCGCTGTCAAAAGTTTTTACTTTTTAGAAGAACATGACGCATTAGGTGGATTGGAAAAAGTGGGAACTATGCTTGATAAAGCAAGATACAGCAATTCCCTTTCCAGTAAACTAACCGCCCACTTACAGAGGATAGACCGCACCGACCTTATCCCCTATATCCAGTATGACACGAAACATGGGAAAGGGGGTATCTGATGAATAACAACGATATTCCTGTATGGGAAAAATACACCCTTACCATTGAAGAAGCGTCAAAGTATTTCCGTATCGGAGAAAACAAGTTAAGACGATTGGCAGAGGAAAACAAGGACGCTGGCTGGCTCATTATGAATGGCAACCGCATACAGATTAAACGCCAACAGTTTGAAAAGGTCATTGATAAATTGGACGCAATCTAATGCAAATGAGCCTTGTATGTGTTATGATGAACACAAGTCATATCAAGGCTCTTTCCAACAAGGAAAGGAGCAGACACCATGAAAGAAAAAAGACGGGATAGCAAAGGACGTATCCTGCATACTGGAGAGAGCCAACGAACAGACGGAAAATACTTATATAAATATGTGGACGCATTTGGAAACACAAAATATGTGTATGCTTGGAGATTGACACCCACAGACCCGACACCAAAGGGAAAACGGGAAAAATCCTCACTTCGAGAACTGGAACAGCAGATAAGACGGGATATTGAGGACGGTATCGACAGCACAGGCAAGAAAATGACGCTTTGCCAACTCTACGCCAAACAGAACGCACAGAGGGCAAACGTGAAGAAAAGCACACAGAAACAACGGGAACAGCTCATGCGGTTATTGAAAGAGGACAAGCTGGGTGCTAGGAGCATTGATACAATCAAACCCTCTGACGCTAAAGAATGGGCGTTACGCATGAAAGACAAAGGCTTTTCCTACAATACCATTAACAACCATAAACGCTCGTTAAAAGCGTCATTCTACATAGCCATTCAAGATGATTATGTAAGGAAAAATCCCTTTGATTTCAAGTTAAGTGAAGTCCTAGAAAATGATACCAAAGAGAAAGTAGCATTGACAGAGGAACAGGAACAAGCCTTATTATCATTCATCAAGACGGACAACGTGTATCATAAGTATTATGATGATGTGCTGATACTGTTAAAGACAGGACTTCGTATCTCGGAACTGTGCGGACTGACAATCATGGACGTTGATTTTATCCATGAAGTAGTGGTTATCGACCACCAGTTATTAAAGAGCAAGGAACAGGGCTATTATATTGAAACGCCTAAGACAAAAAGCGGAATAAGGCAAGTACCATTAAGCAGAGAAACGATACAGGCATTTCAACGGGTTATGAAGAAACGCCCAAAGGCAGAACCATTTGTGATAGACGGACGGGGCAACTTTCTATTTGTCAATCATAAAGGCAAGCCTAAAGTTGCGATTGATTACAATATGCTTTTTGTCCGTATGGTAAAGAAATACAACAAGCACCATAAGGATAACCCCTTGCCACATATCACACCGCATACACTACGCCATACGTTCTGTACAAGACTGGCAAGCAAGAACATGAACCCGAAAGATTTACAGTATATCATGGGACATTCAAATATCAGTATCACAATGAACTGGTACGCTCATGCGTCCATAGATACTGCAAAATCAGAGGTTCAGCGTCTAATCGCATAAGAAGTATTTACCACGATTTTAACCACGCTTGATAGCGAAAATATAAGAAGATAGACCTAGATATGTGAGGTTTACCATAAAAGAAAAATGCCCGTAGAGCCGATAAAATAAGGCTTTGCGGACATTTAAGAAGATATAAAAAGATAGTCAAAAAGACATATATAATTT
>NZ_QULX01000042.1:0-5569 GCF_003481835.1 Roseburia sp. OM02-15 | reverse complement strand
ATTGAGCAAGAAGCCCCCACTTCAAAATCTGTGATTTAAGTGGTGGGAGCATGTCACAACACGGAGGAAAAAGTATGTTATTTGTAGAATATCCAAAATGCTCAACCTGTCAGAAAGCCAAAAAATGGTTAGACGAACATGGAATCGCATATGAAGACAGACACATTGTGGAGAATAATCCAACTTATGAAGAATTAAAAGACTGGTATGGCAGAAGTGGTCTGCCATTAAAGAAATTTTTCAATACCAGTGGAATGCTGTACAAAGAGATGAAACTCAAGGATAAACTTCCGACTATGAGTGAAGATGAGCAGTTGCAGCTTCTGGCTACCAATGGAATGCTGGTAAAACGTCCGGTGATCGTGGATGGCGATACGGTATTTACCGGATTTAAAGCAGCAGAATGGGAAGAAAAGCTGTTGTAAAAGAAGTAAATTTGTACATTTTATAAGTGAAGATAGAAAACAGAAAGTAAGAGGTGTCGAATGAACGGCATCTCTTATTTTGTTTAACCGAATCAAGTAAATCCCCTGCTTCAATTGCGAAAAGCAATAAGCAGGGGGTGGGGACTTGCTTGTATCAGGAGGAGTGCAAGCTCCTTCTGATAAACTGCGGAGCAGTTATTCGGTTATGAGTAAGTAGCGAAGCGGATTGCGAATATCCGCTTGACTATGTTTAGTATTTTTATTTTATCCTGGTTATGGTAGAATAAATCGGTATAGAGAGTGAAATAAATTAAAAAACAGGAAAATGAGCATATGAAAAATATATTGATGATAGGAACTGGAGGCACAATTGCTTCTAAACAGACAGAATACGGACTGGCACCGGGACTTTCCACGGAGGATATTTTAAATTATATTCCGGCGGTCAGCAAAATCTGTGAGGTAGATTCCATTCAGGTGTGCAATCTGGACAGTACGAATGTGACACCGGAGCACTGGAAACTGCTGGTAAAAACAGTCGAGGAAAATTATGATAAATACGACGGTTTTGTAATCTGCCATGGCACGGATACTCTGGCGTATACGGCGGCAGCTTTGTCTTATATGATCCAAAACTCCAGAAAACCGATCGTGGTTACCGGAGCACAGAAACCGATCGAGATGGATGTGACAGATGCAAAAACAAATCTGTTGGACAGCTTTATCTATGCTTCGGATAACGATTCTCAGGACGTCAACATTGTGTTTGATGGAAAAGTCATTGTCGGAACAAGAGCCAGAAAAGAGCGCGCAAAAAGCTACAATGCATTTTGTAGTATTAATTTTCCATATCAGGCAGTCATTCAGGATGGGATGCTGGTGCGTTATATCACAGAGATGCCCTATAGCGGACCGGTGCGTTTTTATTATGAGATGAAAAACAGTGTTTACGTGTTGAAATTGATTCCTGGCATGCAGCCGGATATTCTGCCGTATCTGTTCGAACGGTACGATTGCCTTGTGGTGGAGAGTTTTGGTGTGGGCGGAATCCCGGAGTCATTGTTGGATGAATTTTATACGCAGATGAATAAGTGGAAAGATAAAGGAAAAATTCTTGTCATGACGACGCAGGTTGCCAATGAGGGCAGTAATATGACGGTGTATGAGGTTGGAAAAAAGGTAAAACTGGATTTCAAGATTCTGGAAGCCTATGATATGACGCTGGAAGCAACGATCACAAAAATGATGTGGCTCATGGGAATGGGAGACCAGACTTTTCAGGAAATGAAACGTGATTTTTACCGGTTGGTGAATCATGATATTCTGTTTACAAAACGCATTGAAGGAGAATTTCGCTAAAAAGCAAGAATCACATAAAAGAGGATTAGGGCATTTCTATATATCAATGTCGTAAAAATTTGTTAAAAATCAGGAAATGCATAAAAAGGGACGGTCTTATGGGATTAGATAAGAACAAGATAGAAGAACAGATCTATAAATTGAAAAAGATTCAGGAAAACATTCATGCAATTCTGTATGCATTAGAAGAAAACAGACAGCGTATGAAAGAAATTTTGGATATGCTGCAGGCAGATTCGAGTGCAGTTTCAGGTATGTGGAATGGTCTTATTGAGGATTGTACACGCAATATTTATGAAATCGAGCATATGCAGGCAAAGTATACAGAATATCAAATGTGGTTAGAAAAGTATCTGTGTTTTTTTGATGGAGAAGATTTAACGAAGTCCCAAAGTACACATGCCTTTATGATTCGACCTGTATTGCCGCCTGAAGAAATTGCAGATTTACTTGGGTTTACATTAACGCAAGTTGAGGATTTACTTGAGTTTACATTACCATCTAAGAAAGTTGATAATTTACCAGAGGCTACATTACCATCTGAGAAAAGCGATAATTTACCACAAGGCACATTACCACCTGATGAAAAAGATATAACTAATTCTATAGAAACCAATCGGGTCGTTAATTATGATTCGGAATGTGAATCAGAAACAGAAATAGAACAAGCGCCAGTTCCCCTGGATAAAGTTTATTTTTCAGCAATTGCTCCCAAATCAATTTTAAAAGGTGAGTACTCCATGATTGAAATTTTCATGTATGAGGAGAAATTTCGACATGTAGTGGACGCGGCAATCGTAGATGCTGAAACCGCCGTCAGAGAAAAGAAATCAGGAGCAATGAAAGCTGGCAAAGAGGCCAAGATCACGATTGTACTTAACTCTCCGGATATCGAAATAACAGATGGTTGTGAAGAACAGATCTGGCATGGAGAGTATCTGAATTTTAGTTTTGCGGTTGAGCTGCCGGAAGATTTTCAGAAGAAACAGATTTTGTTTGTAGCGGAAGTGTACATTGACGATGTGATAGCGACCAGATTGAAATTTATAGCAAAATGCACATCTGCAAAAGAGCAGAAGATCGAGATTACCAGAGAAGATGTATTATCAGCATTTATGTCTTATGCAAGTCAGGATCGTCAAAGAGTGGCAAGAATTATTCAGGGAATGAGAAAAGCCCGCCCGGATATCGATATATTCTTCGATGTTGACAGCTTGCGAAGCGGGGATGATTGGAAACAGGCTTTGTGGAGAGAAATTGATAAGAGAGATGTGCTGTTTTTATGCTGGTCTGAATACGCGCGTGAATCAAAGTGGGTGGATGCGGAATGGCGGTATGCTTATAAGAGTAAGGGACCTGAGTACATTGAACCGGTGCCGATCGATCCACCGAGTAAATGTCCGCCGCCGGAAGAATTAGCGAAAAAGCATTTTAACGATAACTTGTTATATATCATAAATGCAGAAAAAGATCGCGAAACGATACCAGATAGAGAGGAATGGACGGTTGAATGATAGGTAAAAAGAGTTTCCTTTGAAATTTCTGTACGGTATGATAAAGAAAATTATGGGCGAGAACGTCGCAGCATCATTGTAGAAGAATGTGGAGGATTGGAGATATGGAAAAAAACATTGATATTGCAGCACTTGGCGAATTATTGATTGATTTTACAGAAGCTGGAACAGGCGCAGATGGAATGCGTTTGTTTGAACAGAATCCAGGCGGAGCTCCGGCAAATTTGCTGACGGTTGCCAGCCATATGGGATATCGTACAGAGTTTATCGGAAAAGTTGGAAAAGATATGCACGGTGCATTTCTGAAAAAAACACTGGAGAAAGAAAATATCGGTGTTTCTAACCTGATCGAAGATGACAATTATTTCACAACACTGGCATTTGTAGCTATTGATGAAAGCGGCGAACGTGAATTTTCTTTTGCGAGAAAACCGGGTGCAGACACTCAGTTACGAGCTGATGAACTGAACAAAGAACTTTTACAGAATTGCAGAATCTTCCATTTTGGCTCCCTGTCACTGACCGATCAGCCGGCAAAGAATGCGACTGTAGCGGCAGTAACCTGTGCAAAAGAGGCAGGTGCACTGATTTCTTATGATCCGAATTATCGTGCAACTCTGTGGAGCAGCGAAGCAGAAGCAGCTGAAAATATGAAATCCATGATTCCTTATGCGGATGTCATGAAAGTATCTGATGAAGAAAGTCTGCTTCTTACCGGAGAGACAACCTATGAAGCCGCAGCAGATAAACTGCTTGCAATGGGACCGAAACTTATTGCTGTAACCCTTGGCAGCGAAGGCGTACTTATGGCGACAAAAGAGAAAAAAGAGCGCATTAAAGGATTTTCCGTACAGTCTGTAGATACAACTGGTGCAGGTGATTCCTTCTGGGGCGGCACTTTAAGTGCATACTTATCACTGGAAAAACCAATCGAATCCCTGACCTGGGAAGAAATTCACCATTGTGCCGTATGCGGCAACGCAACCGCAGCACTCTGTGTGCAGAAACGTGGAGGAATCCCGGCGATTCCGACAAAAGAAGAAGTGGAGCAGATGTTAACAGAAAAATTATGTTAAACTCTGGTGAGCGGTTGTAGCAGCCGAATGCAAGTATCTGCGCACGCAGCTTACCGGTCAGGTATTTGGAAACTATATCCTGGCATTGGTAATATATGTGGCAGCTTTGTTTGCAATATTGGCAATTGGTTGGTCAGCAAGCATCAACACATCATGGCAGCCGAGCAGTATTTATTATATTTTGCAGTGGGTAAAAGAGTGGATCATTGCCATTATGATCATATTGATACTGGTTGGATGGATCATTATCACACTGCGGTTTATGACACGTCCGCTGCGCTATCTGGATGAGTTGGTGGATGCATCGGAACCAAAACGGTGGAATCGTAAGCGAGCGGGATTAGGATTACTTATCAGTCTGGCACTTATGACTGCGGAAGGATTTGCACTGCATGCGACAGACTGGCAGAGGCATGACAGTATGTATGTAATGTTACCAATTGTGGGTCGAATCTGTATGGATCAGGCACTGATTGATATCAGTGAGCTGGAAGATGATATGGTGAAAACTGGGGATGTTGTAACTTTGATTGGAACAGATGGAAATGAGATGCTTACCGCAGCAGATATGGCGGAAACAGCTGGAACGATCACGAATGAAATTTTAAGTCGACTGGGAAGTCGCTTGGAACGGTATATCAGATGGGAGATGACTCCAACCTCTATAGGTGGTGAGAAACAAGCTAGTATCAGTGGTGGGAGCCAATCCCCCATCTGATATAGCCTCCGGCAGGATTACAGAGGTGCGCAGTTGAAGTATGTCATGTAATTGCATGACGCGCACCACGCAACAAGAATGCCGGAGCATTCTTGAATAAGGAAAGTAGTTAATGTGAAATGTTCTTGTGAATGACTATCACTATGTAAATGAAGAAATCGGAGGCTCCTTCTGGGGCAAGCGGTTCAGTAAACGACTGAGTTTTGCATGCACAGCGTAAAAGTATGTTGTATCCTATAGTTATATGTGCATGCGGCACGCAATTGAATGAAGTGGCATTGTGGAGTGAAAATTTACGGAACCATAACGTAAATGCGTCACCAGTTATTTTTCTTGCCGAGCGATTGTTAGCCGGAAAGACAAATAACTGGTGACGCTTTCCATATTCCAAATTTTCACCACAAGCCACGAAAATGAGAATTGCGCAAATAATTGGCACAATTCACACAATAGCGGTAAAAACTGCAAGATGACCTA
>NZ_QULX01000041.1:0-6386 GCF_003481835.1 Roseburia sp. OM02-15 | reverse complement strand
AAAAGAGCTGTATCGCTCGGGAATACGCTTCTCTGACGGTTTAATTTACGGTAAGTAGAATTCAGTGATTCAATGGCATTGGTCGTGTAGATTACCTTTCTGACCGTCGCAGAGAACTTAAAAATTGGAGAAATTGCATCCCAGTTATCTTTCCAGCGTTTCATGGAATTCGGGTATTTCGGAGTCCATTTTTCGGTTACCCGATCCAGAGCAGCCAGGGCCTTTTTCTCGTCAGCAGCCTGATAGATTGTTTTCAGGTCTGTTGCAAAGGCTTTTCGGTCTTTATCAGGGACATATTTCAGAGTATTTCTTACCTGATGTACAATGCAGCGCTGATACTCTGTTTTAGGAAAAGCAGCTGCAATAGCTTCTTTGATTCCTGTCAGACCATCTGCGAAGATAATCAATACATCTTTTACTCCGCGGTTTTTCAGTTCATTCATAACAGAAAGCCAGTATTTTGCACTTTTGTTATCTCCAACACTGATCGTCAGGACTTCTTTTTTCCCTTCCATGTTGATGCCAAGGATGACGTAAGCTGCAAGCTTACGGATTACACCATTATCACGGACGGAGTAATGGATAGCATCAATGTAGAGGATCGGGTAAACATCATCCAGTGGTCGGTTCTGCCAGTCTTCAATCTGTGGCAGTATTTTATCTGTTACATCTGAAATAAATCCTTCCGATGTTTCAAATCCATAGATATCTTCAATTGTCTCGGAAATCTGCCGGGTAGTCATTCCTTTCGCATACATAGAAATGATTTTTTGATCAATATCTGAAATATCCTTCTGGCGTTTTTTTACAACCTGTGGTTCGAAGGTAGACTTACGATCTTGCGGAACATCAATCTCCATGGCTCCATAACTGCTGTTGACTCTTTTTCGCTTATAACCATTTCGATAATCGTCACCATCAGAACGCTCAGATTTTCCATAGCCAAGATGTTCATCCATTTCAGCTTCCATCATTTCCTTAATGGTTCCACCAAGAAGATCTTTCAGTGCATCCTGAATATCTTCCGCAGTTTCAATGTCATACTCTTCAAGGAGCTGGTGAATGATATTTCTTTTTCCTTCTGTCATTTGTACACGATGTACCGGTTTCTTTTGTTTTGCCATAATAAAAGGCCCTCCTATGATTTTTATTTTATCATAGAAGAACCTGTTATTAACTAATTTACAGAAAAAGTTTCACACACTCAATTTTTCGGCAGCAGACAATGTAGAAGACACGGTGATTTCTAATCAGGAAAATCAATAATGGATTCACACTTGTACTGTTCTCTACAGAGCCTCGTAGTCCCATCTGCCCCGCCGTCACCCCGCCGTCCGCTGGCGCGTCCGGCTCACTGGCCACAATGCTCCGGCATGGCAAACATCCATCTGTCCAGACCGTCCATTTCTTGGCACACATTTTTTTTATCGGATTCGAGGTAACCTCCTTGTTACACAAAACAATATTTTCAGACTGTCCATTCCTTGGTACACATTTCTTTTACCGGATCCGAGGCATCCTCCCCGTCGCACAGAACAATTTGTTCCCGGAGCTGCCCACCCTGGCATACACCACTTTACAGGAGATTTTTGCAACATGTTGCAATTTTCTATTCTACAGTTATTTTTCCTGATTCATTTTCCGTTTCCCATCCAGACCGTCCCATCCATGCGAGACGAGAGAGTGATGACAGGATATGTCTTTCAGTGACAATTTTTCGTTCGCGCTTTTCTTCCGTTTGCCTTTCATTCCATATTATAAACGTGACATTATTTCCGTCACGAATATAATATGGAATGAAAGGCAGTTGACATTGTTATGACGGGGAGGCTTGGCTAGAACCAGTGGATAATTGTGTGCCGAGATGTGGGTTGGTCGATAAGCTGATATGTGCAGCAGGACAGACATGGTCGCCAAGAGAAGTGCAGCGGGCAGAAGAGGAACCGATGCACTGATATTGAAAAATGTGGCAGAAATTCCATTGCTTACGGGCAAGGGATTTTATTTGGCTGGCAAAGCTTGTGTGAGTGATACCAAATGCAAGTGGAGGTCTTCCGTTGGTTTATGCGTGGAGCCAACAGTATCTACTCTTTTTTGAGGAAAACATAAAAAATTACATAGGAAATGCCTTCTGGGAAATTGCTCCGGAGGGCATTTGTTTTATGCATTCTACTAAAAAGATGGTCGCATACAGTTTTTTTTGCTATAATATTAAACAGAAGAACAAAAATGGAGGGGAGTTGTCGTGAAAATAATCATATGTATCGATGATTCGGGTGGAATTTTGTTCAATCACCGTCGCGTCAGCCGTGACCGGGCAATCGTTGAATGGATAACGAAGCATCTTTCCAGCAAAAAGCTCTGGATGAGATGCTATTCCGAAGAGCTGTTTCAGGATTATTCTAACCGGAACGTGTCGGAGGATTACTTAAAAGAGGCTGGAGAGGACGAGTATTGTTTTGTGGAAGATGATTTATCCGGGGATGAAGACCGTATCAGCGAAATCATCCTTTGCAGATGGAACCGGAATTACCCGTCAGATGTGAAATTTAACCTGAGTATTCTTGATGAGAACTGGACGTGTGAACTTCTGGATGAAATCGAAGGTTCTTCTCATAAGAAAATCACGATAGAAAGATGGGAGAGACGATGTTAGGTAAGAAACAAAAGAAAAAGCTGGAAGAAGAGCTTCGGATGCAGGAAAAGCTCCGTCAGATTGAAGCGGAAGAAAAAGAGCGAAAAGAAGCGAAAAAGAAAGCGACAAAGAAAATGAAACGAGGAAGATGCATAAGCCTGATATTTGCACTGTTGTGTTTTATTATGGTACTTGGGACAGTGCCTAGTATATCGGCGATTGTTTTTGCGGCAATGGGTGTGCTGTTACTGCCGATTAGACCAATCGAAAAGCTCTGGAATAATATCTTAAAAGTGAAACCAAAAACGAGAGCGGTAATCATGGTCGTGGTATTCTTTCTGGCCGGTGCGTTTTATCGGCCGATGTACTACATCCCCAAGACGGATAATACAGCAAACACTGCGAAACAGGAGACAGTAGCAGAACCTAATGTGACGGCAGACCTTTCCGTGGAACCGGAGGTTTCTGCAGAACCGGAAGAGGAGCCAGTAGTGGCAGAACAGCCGCAGACCCCGGCAGAAGAGCCAATAAGTGAACCGGAGCCAGTAGCAGACACGGCCCCGACAGTATCACTGGATAGTATCCCGGCTTATTCCGGAAGTCCGTATGTCGTTGTCAACGACAATGTGCCGTATTTCTCCGATGCGGAACTGACAACGACGGCATTTGAAGATTACAGCAGCCTGGATAATCTTGGAAGATGTGGCGTAGCCTATGCGAACGTCTGCAAAGAAATCATGCCGACAGAAGAACGTGGAGCCATCGGATCTGTGAAGCCAAGTGGCTGGCACACGGTCAAGTATGATGTCGTGAGCGGAAAGTATCTCTACAACCGCTGTCATCTGATTGACTACCAGCTGTCTGCAGAGAATGCGAACACGAAGAATCTGATTACCGGAACCAGATATCTGAATGTGGAAGGTATGCTTCCATTCGAAAATATGGTGGCAGATTATGTAGAAGAGACAAATAACCATGTACTCTACCGTGTCACTCCGGTATTTGCCGGAGATAACCTGGTAGCAAGTGGCGTGCTGATGGAAGCAAAATCAGTAGAGGATAACGGAGCTGGAATCCTGTTTAATGTGTACTGCTATAACGTACAGCCGGGTGTAAGTATTGATTATGCAACTGGAGACAGCGCATTGGATGGTACGACACCGGCAAAAGGCCAAAGCCAATCGCAGGCGCAGACAGCCCAGTCAAGTGGAAGTTCAAGTGCATCGGCTGGCTCCGGCAGCAGTTCCGGATCCGGAAGTAACATTTCTGAGGCACAGGCACCTGCCGCAGTCACACAACCGTCTGACAGCGTGGCATCATCATCGGAGGTTATGGTGCATATCACAAATAGTGGAAAGAAATATCATAATGCCGGATGCCGGTATTTGAAGAGTGACAGTGAAGTAACATTGGAAAAAGCAAAGAGCATGGGATTAGAGCCATGCGGCGTATGTAATCCGCCGAGATAATCTCATAAAAACGAAAGAATCACCATCCGTTTGGTAAACTGCCGTCGGGATGGTGATTTTTTTTATTCGGTCGTTTTGAAGTTATCTGAAACGGAATAACCGGGACGTATCAGTTCTATTATCCGTTTATGTAGATTTTGGTAGTCGCATTTTTCAGCTCCCATCTTGATGAGAGAGGAGAGGGATGCGCGTTTCTGCTCCCCGGCTTTTTCATTCAGGATGGTGGTTGGCAGCAGGTAGAAATCCCATTGTGCAATATCCAGCGGATTTGCAGTCCCCTGATGGGTGTGCTTGTGAATACAGAATACATAGATATCTGCTTGTCTGGATAACTGCGTGGCGTAAGTATTGGATGCACTGTCCCAGCCATAGGTTGGCTGGATGCCGAAACTTAACGTGGAAAGATGTTCCTGCTCCCAGCTTTGCAGATAACCGAATGATTTTACTTCTACGGAGATTCCTTCCGGGGAGAGCAGGTCGTATTTATCCCAATTTCCCCGGACGTTGTCATTTACCCCAAGTGCGCAGGCAACCAGGTATTCAGCCAGTGCGCCACGCTGCGCATTATCCATGACGTTGGAATACGCCCAGCTCCAAAAGCTGTTTAAATCAGATACAGGATTTCCCTGTTCATCCGTGATGGGTTCTGTCCCGTTTAGCCGTTTCGGCTCTATGGGTGGATAGTTCATCTTTGGCACCTCCAAAAAACATTTTCTTTTTCAGAGATGAGGAAACGGATGGAAACATCATTTTCGGCACCAATGACACAGCTCATATTTTCCCAGTATTCCTCGTGATGCTGATAGAGCATGGCAAACGTGGAGGATTTCTTGTATGTTTCGAGATAAAGTTGTTGGTTTCTCTCAGTCATCGGAGATACGAAAACATCGCGACCGATAAGCACATTGTTCTTCTTTTCCTGATTTATCATCTTTCCCTCACCTCTAAAACGTTATCCCCATCTGATACCAGGTGGCTCCGCCGTGGTCGGATCCGGACAGACCTTCGTTCTCAAATCCAAATTTGCTGTAGTAATGTAAGTTCTTTGCGGTTCTGTAGATTGCCGCAATCATCCATTTCTGCGCAAAAAAAGAAGCTGCCGATCCGACAGCTTCCCAATCTTACCATTCGCAGGTTTCGATGTTTTTTTCGTTTTTCTTTCCAGATCCATTACAGCTTTTTAAGGTATTTCACCGGAACCTCCTTGGTCAGCCAGACATTGTTGACGGAAAGATAGAACGTATATCCGTCACGATGCATCTGCCCGGATGCCACCCGGTAGAGGACTGGACGCCCGTGTCTGCTGCCGACTTTGGTCGCAGTATCGGTATCCATGGAAAGATGGACGTAGAGCCGGCTTTTTGGCACAAGCCCTTCTTTATCGATGGAAGCTACATATTTCTCCCCGGTGCCGTGACATAAAAATTCTGGCGGTTTGGTCGGAGGTAGTTCCACATCAACTGGGATTGAGTGTCCCTGATTTGCCCGGATACGTGTTTTGTCATCATTGAAAGAGTAGCGGTTCTTGTCGTCCGTTGCCACAATCCGCTCCAATGTGTCCATATCAAACCTGGGGTTGTTTTTTGCAATCCCTACAATCAGCTCCGAAACATCTGCCCAGCCATGATTATCTAATGTGATTCCGACAACCTCCGGCTTGTGCCGCAGGATAAGCGCCAGATAGCGGTCTAACTTCGTTAAATCCATAGTAAACCCTCCTTGTGTTCAGTGTGATTCTCTTAAAAAAATTGTTTTTTGTTTTCGCAATCACTTTCATAAGTTTAATAATTTTCATTTTTTGAAAGTGGTTTCGTTAAAAATAGTTAAATAAAAAGATACGGGAGAGCAGGAGTGCGTGGGGTCCTGTCATCATCCCATATCTTTGTGTTTCTCATTAAGGAGCCAGACGCTTCCGGCCCACCTCGGGCATCAGTCCGCAACGGATGCCCCGATTGCTGTTACTATATCACATAAAAAAGAAATGTCAAATCCGGGAAGTGAGGTTGTTTCTGTTTCCGGATCCGGACGGTCTTCATGGTCGGGACGGATGGGATGGTTGCCAGTTTATCCCCGGCAAATCTGTTTTTATCTTTACCAGAGTAAATACATGCCTTGCCGATAGGTCCGTTGTCCTGTAAAATAGAAATAACAACAAGAGAGGTATGAAAATAATATGGGAAACAATAATAAAGGACGCGACTTCCTTTTCTCAGATGACTACGGCTGGTCCTATGTCAAGATTTAGTACAAGTTAAAATGAGGTTTTCCTCATCTTAACTTAC
>NZ_QULX01000040.1:0-6796 GCF_003481835.1 Roseburia sp. OM02-15 | reverse complement strand
TAAACCGGAATCCCACCGGCTTGACTACACACCCTTAGCTGGGCGCACAACTGGAATTTGTCTTACAACAATTTATATATGCATAAAAAGCAATATATTTATGAAAACACCCTAAATCCAAAATTTACTCAATTCATTTTTTCCTTACATAAAATGTTCTCGTATATTTCACTTCCTCACCAAGTGTTTCCCCTATCAAAACTTCAAAATCATTGATATCAAATTCTGGAAAGAATGTATCTCCATCTTCAATATTTAAATCTACTTCTGTGATATACATTTTATCTACTATTTGCAAAGCTTCCTTAAATAGTCCATATCCACCAGATATGTATACATCTCGTCCTTTAGCCAATAATAATGCATCTTCTAATGATTTAACTGAAACTAAATTATCTCCTTGATACTCTGTTGTGGTGGAAACAACAATATTCATTCTATTAGGCAACGGATGACCGATTTCTTCATAAGACTTTCGCCCCATAATAACCACATTACCCGTTGTTAACTCTCTAAATTGCTTTTGTTCTCCCTTTATTTTCCATGGTATATTACCATTCTTGCCTATAACATTATTCTTTGACCTCGCAACAATCAAACCTATCATCTATTTCATCCTCCATAATATGATGTCGTACCTGTGATTCCATCAAGTGCACCACATCTTAACAAACTCAAAATTATCTCGAACTAACCAGCTCGACAAATTCCTTTTTTGTCTTCATCTGCATTATATCATATTGTTATAAGCATTGCCATTTCTTTTCTGCTTTTGAAAAGTTACTTATCAGCCTATGTTTTGTAAAGGGTGATATTCAGCATTTCTCACGCAACAAGCCCTTGACAAACCATAGACTAATAAGTTTTAAGGTAATCAAGCAGAAATGAAATAGTCTGCTGTTTCACGGCAACAAAAAAGAGATACCAACACACTTATGTAGTATCTCTTAGTCTAGTAGCAATATTCTTTTGTTTGCAAGCAGGTAAACATGGGCTGTTTCTTAATATCTTTTTGTTTGGGAAACACCTGTTTCCCATTTTGATACCGCACGGTCTGTCACATGCAACCGTTCTCCAAGTTCACGCTGTGTCAGTCCTTTTTCTTTTCGACACTCTGCAATAAATCTGCCAATCTGTCTGTTATCCATTTACAGCCATTCCTCTCTATTACACACAAATCTGATTTTACATGTACAAACAACTATGCTTATCAATGTATAAAGATTTCCGCCATATTGTAAAACATTTTACTCTTAAAAAAATCAAATTTGCTTTTTTGACTGCCATAAATATATCATATTGGCTTCTTTTTTGCACTCTACACCTGGTTGATATCCTTTTTTCCTCTTATAAAACATGTTTTTTGATACTTTTTCACTCAAACTGTATCTCTTATTTATACATCTCAAATAAAAAATGCTTTCCGGTATAGCCGACACATACTTTGGATTTCCATGACTGAACTCCCGGGCAATGCCACTGGTTTCAAACAGCTTGAAAAACTCATCCGGATCCCGATGCAGATCATTTACTACATAATCCACCAGATTTGCCATATTGCACATAGCGTCTTCTATATACAGTTCGCTATAAGCATTCTGTTCTCTCACGTTTTCTTTTCCTCCCATATTTTTCCCAGATCAAACACAGTAATTCCTTTTATCTGAATTGCTGTTCCTACTTCTATCACAATATCATTAACAACCAATACTAAAATTTTCTCAATCCTTTATTTTCCGCTATTATTTCGCTCACGCACAATGTCCCTCATATATCTTCCTGAAACATCCGGCTTCTGCCGCAGTTCCTGATACATATTCCGCAATGCTTGATCCCGCTGCAGCCGCTTCATATAATATTCTTTCCACTCTACAACCTCATATCCCTAAAATTCCAGGGCGAAAGCTGCCCGCTGGCTTTTGATCACAATCTGTTCTCCCACGGTTCCCAGCTTCAGTGCCTGCTGTAACTGCGCCAGCGAAATCCTATTATTCAAAAAATCCTTCACAAAGGAGAAATAAGAATCATCTGCACGATATCCGATCACCAGATCCGCAGTCTCCAGGCTCATCAGATAGCGGCTCTGTAAAAAATGAGCACCTGTTCTGGCTTCCTCTGTATCCAGATTCAATTTTCTGTTCGATAACAACACACTGATCCAGATTAGCAGTGCTTCCTCCGTTTCTCCTTTTAAATGAAACACACGCATTCCATCCGTCTCCAGACAATAACGGTTCAAAATACCATCTTTTTCCCGGGGACAAGCCCATTCCCTGGCAAGTTCCGCAGATTCTGAGCAGTAAAAGCCCTGTCCGTAATCGTTATTCTTCTTTCCATATAATACATCCGGATTTTTCATGATCGTTCTTGCAATGGCAATTCTCTGGCGTTCGCCACCGGAAAGTTTACCGCCGATTTCTCCGACTTCCGTATCCATATCAGAAACTATCTTTACAAACATCATTTTTTTGTATTAAAATAAGTACAATAACATCGCAAAAAATCTATTTTATCTCAGTCGAGAAGACTCCCACTTCTGCAAGTGGTGAGTAATAACAAGTCTTTCTCAGTGGGAGTACAATCTCCGACTGAGATAAACGCTCCGCGGGGGCGCACCTTGTCTGGGAGACAATGGTTTTGCGCAGACCGGAACGGAGTGTAGAGTGCAGTGATTCTGAGAAGAATATGTCAGCTTTCGCTGACCAGAATCACGCACCAAGTCTCACGTGCGTTCGACTTGAATATTTAAAAAGAGAGTTTTCTAAGTGATAAAATAACGATAAAAATTGCTCGTGTTAAAAAACACAAATTGAATTTAATAAGGGGATTAAAAAGAATATCATTATGGAAATACAAGATTTATGCACCGCTCAGCCGGCAGTGGAAACACAGGATATGATCTGCTACCGCCCGGAAAGCAACACATTTGAAAAAAAAGAAAAAATCATTCTTCATGAAAATCTGTTATCTGTTTATATTAATGAAGATCTGGCGCTGAAACTGGTCTGTACCATTCAGGATCTGCCGGCACTGGTACTTGGTCATCTGTACACCGAAGGTCGGATTAACGGTGTCGAAGACATTCACAGTATTTACATCTGCCGTGATGGTGTCCGCGCCAGAGTAATGACCACCCGACCACTCGGGGAAATCAAAAAGCCAATTGAAGTCCGCGCCTGTGACTGCGGCGAAGAAGGTATGCTTGGACGCGACCTGCTTTCCGAACAGGATGACGCTGAACCCGTCTCTGTTCTTCCTGACTTTGATTTTGACTACCGCCAGGCTCTTGATCTGATTCAGGCATTTCGTAAAGGTGCCCCACTCCATCAGAAAACTCACGGCATTCACAGCTGTTTTCTGATGTATGAAGGCGAAGTCCGCTATCTGTGTGAAGACATCGGGCGTCATAATGCCTTGGACAAAGCCATCGGAAAAGCACTGATTGACGGACTTGACCTGACAAAATGCCTCCTTTTCTCCAGCGGACGTATTCCAGACGATATGATGGAAAAAGTGATCCGTTCCAGAATACCGGTTTTAGTCAGCAATGGTGCTCCTACCGACCGCGCCGTTGCACTTGCCCGCAAGTATCATGTGACACTTATATGCAGTGCGCATATGGATGCTATGGATATTTTTTCCTCAAAAGAATTTTGGGAAGACTAACATTGTTAGCTTTTATACTTTTCTATAGAAGTTCTGCAAAAACTAATACTGATAGTTTTTATATTTTTACTACAAGACTTTTTGAAAAGCTAACACCGATAGTTTTTATGTATTCCAATAAAAATTCTTAGAAAGCTAATACTGGTAGTTTTTATATTTTTACTTTCAAGTCGAACGCACGTGAGACTTGGTGCGTGATTCTGGTCAGCGAAAGCTGACATATTCTTCTCAGAATCACTGCACATCCCCGCGGAGCGTTTATCTCAGTCGGAGATTGTACTCCCACTGAGAAAGACTTATTATTACTCACCACTTGCAGAAGTGGGAGTCTTCTCGACTGAGATAAAACTTTTTGAAAAGCTAACACTATTAGTCAATATAAAAAGTTAATCTATATAGCTACAACTAAAAACAAAGGTCTCCTAAATATCTGCTAACTATATAAATTTTCCATGCAAAGATATTTCTTATATAGTTCCAGATCAATATCTTTAAACACATTAAAAATCACACGTTCAATGCCGCAGTTTTCATTCTGTGCAAAGAACTGCTCTGTGGTTTCCACCGCAATCTGTGCCGCAATGTCGTTTGGAAAATGAAACTCTCCCGTGGAGATACAGCAAAATGCCACACTGTTGATTTCATGTTCCATGCAGCATTGCAGTACATTACGGTAACAATTCCGCAAATCTTCTTTTAAAGCTTCCGTCAATCTTCCGTACACGATCGGTCCCACTGTATGAATCACATATTTACAAGGTAAATTATATGCTGACGTCAGCGTAGCCGTTCCCGTTGGTTCCTCATACTGTCTGCCAAACCGGATTCTCCGCTGGTTCATAATATGATTACACTCATTTCGAAGTTGCACCCCTGCCGCACTGTGAATCGCATTATCAATGCAGCGATGACATGGCACAAAACAGCCAATCATCTGGGAATTGGCAGCATTTACAATTGCACCAACCTGCAGACGGGTGATATCTCCCTGCCAGATGGACATTCTGTCTGCAAATGACCGCTGACTTTCATATGCATCCTTTACCGTTGGAATTTCCGCCAGCGTCACAATTCCTTTTTCCTTTGCTTCTTCCTGTAAAAATATATCCTGAACTTCCAGAAAATCATCCGAAATACTCCGCGGCATACGGACATTCATCAGAGATCTCACTGCGTTTCTTTTTTCCGTTTCTGAATTACCTACCTGCAAATTTTTATACTGGATAGAATCCTCTTTTAAAGCATCCAGTAAAAAGTCTAACCGTTCCGACTGCAATTTATTTCTCTGTTCCATATGCCTGCTCCTTTCTGCTCCTGAAAAAACTCTGCTGCTTTCACATCATTCTTTTCTATATTTGTATGACCATATGACACTTTCATTGTATTTCAAGAATAACTTTACATTCTAACTGTGAAATACACATCATAAAACACATAGCAAACTTCTTCTACATATCTTTACAGATTCATAGTTTCCAAAATATCCGGAATACTTTTTGCCATATCTGCATTGATTCCAACTTCCCGCTCCTCACAGCTTTCCTGCACAACCGCTTCATTCAGATTCAATCTCACCATAGCACATTGACCATGTTCACGCACCATTTTTTCAAACGGAAAACGTATGATCATCGGTGTATTAAATCCCGTTCCACAGTCAATCAGGCAGAAATTTTTACCAGATTTCAAAGCCTCTCTCAAAAATTTCTGAAACCGTTCATCTGCATCATACCACGCTTCGTCTTCCACAAAATACTGATCGATCCGCAGATTCATATTCATTTTTCCGCCACACACCGGACACTTCGGAACCATATAAAACGGCACTTTGCAATCCCGCCTTGCCTGATCCATCTGCCGAAAACGCGCAACCGCATCATACGTTTTGGCATGGCATCCTTTTGCACACTGAATATGAAAATAATCGCCCTGTGTACAGAAAATCTGTTCCGTCGGGTAGCCTGCTTTTTCCATCTGGCCATCCGCATTTGTACTCAGGCAAAACGATTTTTTCCCCTGTGCCAGTGCGATCAGCTGCCGATACAATCCTGTCACATCCAACTCAATACCGCCAACCATCGCCTGTCGTGACCAGTATCCCCAGTAAGATTCCTCATCCGGATAAGGATAAAAACCGGCACTGTACATGTCCTGCATGTAAGGTCCTGCACCATATTTTTCAATAAATTCACCAAAATTTCCTTTGAAAAAATCGCCACCATACTGCGCACCTGCCGCCGTGGATATTCCAGCACCAAGTCCAAATAAAATATAATCTGCTTCCCGGATCAGCTTTGCTGCTTTTTTGATCTGCTCCTCATATGGTTCTGTTTGAAAAATATAATCCCGCGCCGGGACACCACTCATAAATGTTCTCACCCTGATTCACCTCTTTCATACTTCACATTCGTTATAAAATACTACCACACTACAATTTTCAAAGTTCATTGATCCTGTTTCTCATAGTTCATTTGACACTATCTAAAATCTTGTTTCTCCCGGATAAATCTGTTTCATATATGGATTCTTTTCAAATAAAATATCTAATTTCTCCAAATCGATATTTTTCACTTTACCACGCAATGAGATTGCTTTTTTATCCTTTGTTGCAGACACCGCAATATACTTTTGTTCCATCAGCTGTTGATAAAATGCTTTTCCGCGGGCGGTTAAAAAATAAACACCATCATCCTCATAATGCATCATGTCGATGACACGCGTCTGCGGATGTCCATCTTCACCCAATGTTGCCACTGTCGTTGAATGAAATTCCTCAACCAGCATTTTCAAATATTCCATAACCCCGACACCTTTCTCCTGCTCTGATTTTATCACTAAAATGCCCTATAGAATAGAACAATCTACAGGGCATTTTGTCTTATCGCAACAATTTCATTTATGAATCACTATTAACTGTTTTCGTACAGAATCCGCCAGTAAAGCGGACATCCGCAATCCAATTTTGCTACTTTCTCATGAACATAGTCGCTTTACAACCTGCGTTCAAACTATTCAAGAATGCTCCGGCATTCTTGTTGCGAGGTGCGCGTCATGCAATTGCATGACATACATCAACTGCGCACCTCTGTAATCCTGCCGGAGGCTATATCAGATGGGGGATTGGCTCCCA
>NZ_QULX01000004.1:250794-267251 GCF_003481835.1 Roseburia sp. OM02-15 | reverse complement strand
GTTATTACTCACCACTTGCAGAAGTGGGAGTCTTCTCGACTGAGATAAATTAGCGCATGTAACACAGAGCGTATTATTTCAATGTATATATGCATGCGTGGCACGAAGTGCAGGGTGGCGTAAAAATTTACTAATTTCACAGAGTAAATTAAGAACTCCTGGTATTTTTTCGCGGGGAGCGATTGTTAGCGACCGCGACAAAATACCAAGAGTTCCTATTAAAACCTAGAAAGTAAATTTTAAGCCACCCAAAACAAGACTTAATATTTCCAGGTATGTCTTTCATACGCATTAATAATCTGCGTATTATTATATTGCATGGTGCGTTTCAACGAGTGATCATACTGCAAATGCATATGTCCATGCACCATATATTTTGGCTGATACTTGTCCAGCAATTTCAGAAAAACTTCATATCCCTGATGTGCATGATCATCGCCATCGCCCAGTCCCTGAGCCGGTGCATGAGTCAGCAGAATATCGAAGCCATGATAGAAAATCAACTGGTGTTTGATATGTAACAGGCGTCGTTTCATTTCTTTTTCCGTATACATATATTTGCCGGGCTTATACGGCATACAACCGCCTAAACCAAGAATACGGATGCCTTCGTGAACGTAAATTTTATCATCAATGCAGATGCACCCTTCCGGCGGTGTCTGATCGTATTTCTCATCGTGGTTGCCATGCACATACAGCAATGGCAGATTCGTACAGCTTACCAGAAATGAGAGATAATTTGGATTCAGATCGCCACAGGAAAGGATCAGATCGGTATCGGTGATTTTGTTATTGTTGTAATGATCCCACAATGCAGTTGATTCTGTATCGGAGATTGCCATGATTCTCATAATACAGGTTCCTCCTTACGGATTCCCTCCTGCCGTACAACGTTCTGCGCATCTTCGCGCAATTCGTCTGCAGTTGGAATCCGACCGATAATATTGTCCGCGAGCCAGTCAATGGAGATAATCTCTTTTGAGGTCAAATGGTGGTTCGCATCTTTTGATACAAGTCCGTCCTGAGAATGCAAAATGCCGTCAAACGGGTTGAAATCGTAATTGCGGATGGCATTTCGCAGGGTATCCAGCAGATGCCGTGTTTCGTCCGGAACCGCAGAGGACCAGACCACATCGATCACATCGGAGGACATGCCCCACCAGTAATGCAATGCTTTCTTGGCATCGGATTTTTCTTCGGTATTCCAGATCCCGTTCTGTACATTTCGAATGATCCGTTCGTAATATTTTCCCCAGTTCCATGCCGGAAATGCCAGATTGACAGGTGTTTCTCCGTTGACGCGGAACAGACCAAACTGTCGGGTGATCTTGCGCGGAATGATCATATCCTGATGGGAGATATAAGTAGCTCCCAGCGCATATAGTTTTCCTGTGAGGTCGACATGCTCATTTTCTTTCAGGGTGGACCATTCCAGATATACTTTTGCTTTCGGGTTTACCATTTTGACACCCAGAGCAAAGGCATTGATATTGGCAGTCATGCCGTAGATCGGATAGTCCGCGATGTAGCCGATTTTGTCCGTGTCTGTCATAACGCCTGCCAGAACGCCGATCAGAAATTTGGCTTCATACATACGTCCGTAGTAAGTGCGGATATATTTATGAGAAGCGTTCAGGGAACAGTTCAGGATCTTTACTTCCGGGTGGTCAACCGCAGCGCGCAGGCTGGCACTTAAAAATTCCGGTGATGTGGTAAAAATCATTTCATTGCCATCGGCGATTGCCTGTTCAATGGCAGCAATAGCATTGTCTGTTCCGGAAATGTTGTCATAAGCTTTAGTCTGTACACTGCCATGAAAAGCATCTTTCAGGTACAGACGACCAAGTTCATGGGCATAAGTCCAGCTGGAAGTCTCCGGTGTCTTTCTGTTAATAAATGCAATATGTGTGATATTTTCTTCATCGGTACCGGTGAGCAGTTTGGTAAAGATATTTTTCTTCTGTTCCGGTTCCGGATCATATTTGACCGAAGGTTTCTCTTTCGTATCGTGGAGTTCGATCTCTGCCCACATTTTTTTCAGATTTTCCTTGATCTCAGAAGGCGTCTCATCGGAAAGCTGGCTGTAATCAAACAGATCCAGATAGATGAGCAGAGCGTCTCCAATGGTCATATTCAGTTTGTTACCGCCCAGTTCCCGGAACGCATCGGCAAAACGGTTGTAGCAGGAACGGAACAAAATGCGGTCGTCCATGCTCCAGCGCTCATAGCGGCTGTGTCCGAGATGGTAGGACAGATGCTGATAGGCACCTTCCTGACTGAAAAACAGGTAATTAATGTTCGTTGCATTATAAAAATCCAGAAATTCGTAGTAAATACGGCTCTCTTTCGTATCTTCCCTTGCAGGGATGATCCTTGTGACGTAGCCGGGAACACTGATCGCTCCAAAATATTTCAGAACGCTGACACGTTTGTTGCCTTCCTGCACATAATATTGGTTCATGTATTCATAAGCAACAATGGGTTCACGGATACCTTCCTGTAAATGTGCATCGCAGAGTGCGGACCATTTGGCAGCAAATTCTGTACCTTCGCCGAGGATTGGCATAAAATTCGGGGCAAAGGAGGAAGAACGTCCATAGGTTTTGGTTCCGATGATCAGTTCTGTTGGGATATCCACCAGACCTAATGGAACTTCACCGCTGATGTCTACATGTTCCAGAATCGTGTCTAAAGCGGGCATTTGGGTCGGCAGTTTCTGTGCTGTTCGGTTCTGTAAGTCTTTTTTGCCTGCCCTTGCGGCAGCTTTGTAATGCTCCATCGACATATCGATCACTCCTATCGTTTATTGGCTGTCACGGAAAAATGAAATAATGTTTTGGATTTAAAAGTTTCTCCTGCTTTTAAGATAACAGATGGGAAATTCGGGTGGCTGGTTGCATTTGGAAAATGCTGTGTCTCTAAGCATGCGCTGCCGTATGCCGGGTAGCAGATGCCGTTTTTGCCATGTTCTGCCGGAGACTGTGCCGGTACATATAACTGCACGCCAGGCTGGTCGGTAAAGCAGGTCAGGCGGATGCCGGATTCTTCTGCATACAGAGTAGCTGCTTCCTTCAGACCGCTTCCGTTTAATACAAAGTTATGATCGTAGGTTTTGGAATATTTTAACTGCGGATGATCTGCAAAAATATCCTGTCCGATCGGTTTCGGAGTACGGAAATCAAACGGTGTGCCTGCTACGTCGGAGATTACACCGGTGGTGAGGTCGTTTTCATCAGTTTCGGTATACTGGTCAGCATTGATCATCAGTATATGCTCCAGAACAGATCCGGAAGCTTCGCCATTTAAGTTAAAATAAGAATGGTTTGTCGTGTTGAATACGGTATCCTGATCACTGGAAGCTTCGTAGGAGATGGAAAGTTCATTGTCCTCACTCCATGCATAGGTCACGCTCATTGTCAGTGTGCCCGGATAACCTTCTTCTCCGTCCGGTGAAACACGGGTAAAACGAACGGTGTTGCCAACCTGTGCAGATTCCCAGTTGTAGTAGTGGAAACCGCGGGTGCCGCCGTGCAGGTGGTTTGGTCCATTGTTGATCACCAGATGATATGTTTTATCATTTAATGTGAACGTACCTTTTTCAATACGGTTTGCATGTCGGCCGACAACGGCACCGAAACTTGCCTGATCTTTTTCATATTCAGCAAGGGTGTCATAGCCAAGGCATACATCACGCAGAGTGCCAGTTTTGTCCGGAACACAGATATTTACCACGCGGCAGCCAAAGCTGGTTATGGTAACATATGCGCCGGATGTGTTTTCCAGACGGTAAAGAAAAGCTTCTTCTCCGTCATTTGTGATTCCAAAAGAACTTTTTGTAATATTCATTTCAAAACCCTCATTCTTTCTGTTTTAAGTTAGGTAAATGTATCTATAGTATACGCGCAGGTGACAGGTGCTGACAAGTAAAATCTTTTGTGGTATACTGTTTTGCATGAATACGAATAAAAATACAGATAATGAAATGATGAACACACAGGTGAAAAAAGTGGATGCAATGCATCCGGATATGGATATTATGCGGGAAGCGGGAGAAATTATCCGTCAGGGTGGACTGGTTGGATTCCCGACAGAGACCGTATATGGATTAGGAGCAGACGCGTTACTGCCGGAAGGGGCGAAACGAATTTATGCAGCAAAAGGGCGTCCGTCAGACAATCCATTGATCGTGCATATCGCAGATTTTGAAGCACTGAAGAAAATTACTTCTTATATTCCGCCACAGGCAAAGGCTCTGGCAGATGCATTCTGGCCGGGACCGCTGACCATGATTTTTCAGAAAAGTGATGCGGTTCCGTATGAGACGACCGGCGGGCTGGACACGGTAGCCGTTCGTATGCCGTCCCATCCGACGGCGCTGGCTCTGATCCGGGAAGGCGGCGGTTATATCGCTGCGCCGAGCGCGAATACTTCAGGTAGACCGAGTCCGACGCTGGCAGAGCATGTATACGAAGATCTGAAGGGAAAAATCCCGATGATCCTGGATGGCGGAGCGGTTGGCATTGGTATTGAGTCAACGATCATTGATCTGAGCGAAGAAATCCCGATGATTCTGCGTCCGGGTTATATTACAAAAGAAATGTTGTCGGAAGTGATCGGAGAAGTAAAGGATGATCCGGGATTTGCCAGTGCAGATCCAAATGTACATCCGAAAGCTCCGGGCATGAAATACAGACATTATGCACCAAAGGCAAATCTGACGATCGTATCCGGAGAAGCTGGGGCAGTGATCGAGCGCATCAATGCGCTGACACAAGAGCATCAGCAAAAAGGAGAAAAAGTCGGAATCATATGTACAGATGAGAGCCGTTCACAGTATGTCGGTGATGTGATCAAAAGCACCGGCAGCAGACAGGATGAAGATAGCATTGCACAGCATTTGTATGCTATTTTGCGTGATTTTGATGATATGGATGTGGATGTGATCTTTTCTGAAAGTTTTGCCACTCCGCGTATCGGTCACGCGATTATGAATCGTCTGCTGAAAGCTGCGGGACATCAGGTGATCGAAGTTTAGCTGGAGGTGACAATTTGGAAAAAATCGAGAAGATAATCTTTGCGGGGAAACGGGCAATCTGTCGGGAACCGATGGCGGCTGCAATCTTGCAGCGGGAACATCTGAATTTTCCGGTGGAGATACTGGCGCGGGGCATTGTAGTATTATTTCCGGAACCGCTGAATCAGAAAGCAGAAGCTGTAATGATCAGTAATGGGATTACACTGGAAAATTATATGTCCAGTCAGCTGGAATCGTCTGATTTTGGGGAACATACACTGGTTCTGACCTTTGACCAGGCAGCAAAAGAGAAAGTGCTGGAGATGGAAGGCGCACAGAATGTGGAAGTGCTGACAGAGCTGACCGGCGATGAGCTGGAAATTCTGGATCCGTATGGGGCAGAGCTGGTGACTTATGGTATTTGTTATGAGACGTTGTCGAATACGATACATAAATTGGCAGAAATATTGAACGAAGAATATGACAGAAGCGAAAACGAATGATGGAATAAAGAAAAATGCTATATTTCATTTTTTACAAACTGTCATATAGAAAGTATAAATGCAAAACGTAAATGAAAGAGAGCAGGCTATTTTTCCCTGGTAAGCGATTGTTAGCTACCGGGACAAAATAGCCTGCTTTCTTTTTCAATACGTACAATTTAGCCACAAGAGAAGTTAAATATTCCTAAAGTATATTTTCCAGTCCATACAATGCCGCACCCAGTGCGCCCACAATTTCCGGTTCCTCAGAGATAAAAAGCGGCGCCTTCAACTGTTCTTCCAGCACCTTAACCACGCCCGGATTTTTTGCAACACCACCAGTCATCATAAACCTTGGTTCCAGTCCAACACGGCGCATTAGTGAAATGGCTTTCGCGGCGATGGCCATATGAATGCCGTGGGCGATATCAGAAGTTTCTTTATTCCGGGCGATCAGTGAGATAACCTCCGATTCTGCAAACACGGAACACATACTGCTGATCTCAATATTTTCTGTAGATTTCAAAGACAGTGGCCCCAGTTCTGAAATATCCACTTCCAACGTCCGCGCCATCATTTCCAGAAAACGTCCGGTTCCGGCGGCACATTTATCATTCATGACAAAATCAGTCACATCCCCTTTTTCATTCAGATGGATCGCTTTGCTGTCCTGTCCGCCGATATCAAGAATCGTGCGGATTTCCGGATTCAGATAATGTGCACCTTTTCCGTGACAGCTGATTTCTGTTACGTTTTCATCTGCAAACGGAATGCTGACACGTCCGTATCCGGTGGACACGATTTTGGTCAGATCAGAGCGTTGTAGGTTTGCCTTCTGTAAAATTTCTTCTAAAATGCGCTGTGCACTTTCGCCGCTTTTAGCTCCGGTGCGGATGACCGCGGAAGCAACGATTTCACGATTACCGTTTAAGATAACAGCGTTTGTGGAAGTGGAACCGCTGTCAATTCCCATGACATAGACAGGTGCATCCGCTGTATTAGCTGTTTTTGCATTTGCAGTATCGGAAACGGCATCTTGTGTTTCAGTAGAATAGTTTTCTGACTGCTGTCGTTTATTTTTAAATAACATAGATTCTCCTTTTTGTGCACGTAAGGATTCTAAAAATGCTTCCAGTCGGGTTAAAATCTGACCGCCGCACTGAGCGGTAGCATCGGTTTCGATTTTCAGAATCGGCAGGTTAGATGTTTCGTGCAGTTTGGTATATTCGTAAGCATAAATATCACAAAATTTAACGGTGTGGTAAATAATGCCGTCAATGCGATCTTCATAGGCTTCCAGAATACGTTGGCGGTTGGATGCGGCAGCCATACGCATGCAGGGAAGCTGATCTAACAGAGCATGTGCATAGGCAGGCAGAATCTGTTCAGAATTCAGGTCGTAGCTGCGCTGGATGCCGGTGCAGGTCAGATCCAGTGTGATCTCTGCCTGATGATCGGTGATGAGCTGACGGATCTCACTGCCCGGACGGGCACCAACAAGGGCGATATGAAGACCATTCATCGGTGAATCGGCAGTTGGGTTATCAGCTAAGCCAGATGAGATGGAGGTGTGATCGACAGGAGCTGTTGTCTGATAAGCAGTTGCATCGAAATTCTGAGCATCATTTGCCGTTTTCTGTTTTGTATCATGTTTTTTGCCAGTTTCAATCCGTTTTTGTTCATCAGCACATTCTCTGCAAATTTCCAACAACTTCTGCTCCGAAAAGGTTTTTCCAGAAAAATGCGCATAGGCATCAATGAGTTTTTGCAGCTGTTTCGTATAAAGCGTCACAGCAAAATCATTGATCTTGCGCGGCAGATCCAGACAGAAGAAAAATTTATCCGGAAACTGCTGACATAAAATATCATACAGTCGGCGGGAACTGTCGCAGCAGGAGGTAAAGACCATTCCTTCATAATCCTGCTTTTCAAATTCTTCCAGAACCGCTTTGGAGAAGGAACACATATTTGGGTGCATCAGGGCATCTGCCTGGGTGAAATTCGTTACATGCGGTTCCAGACAGACAAGCTCTGTGCCGAACGCCTGCAGCAATTCTTCCGGGACATATTTACAAAAATAAGCCAGCATTATGCCTCCTCCTTTCGCTGTTTTAATACTTCTAAAAATGCTTCAAATCGGGTGCGGATCTGTCCGTCGTGACTGTTTCTGCGGTCCATGCCGTCTCCATCCAGGATCAGAAGAGGAATATCTTTTTTATCCAGTTCTTCTTTTAACAGCATGACGCCGCCGGAGGACTGTTTGCATCCCCAGTGACAGAAATTGATGACGCCGTCAGACTGCAGATTCTGTGCCAGTTCCGATACCAGTGCTGCTTTTCTCTCATAAGGACCGTTGTAGACATTGTGGATCATTTTGTCTGCCAGAGCTTCCAGCGGATGTTCGGTATCCAACGGCGCGCGGTAATCCAGATTCATTTCAATCGCCTGAATCTGATAATCATCGGTGAGATTAAAGTACTCCTTTAAAGTTTCCTGATAATAAGGCAGTAGGTGAACCCAGAGAATGTTGGTGCCATGAAATTCCGGTGCAGCTGCGGTTTCGGCTTCCATCTGCTGATAAAAATGCAGGATTTCCGGTGTGCCAATATTCATATGTGACGCAAACAGCATATACATTTGCATAGTCAGCGTAGATGGATAATGATGCGTCCGCAGATTTTTTAAGCAGCGTTCATAACAGGCTTTGGATGCATTTTCCCGTTGTAAAATAGGAACCAGTTCTTCTTCCTGAAATTTTTGGTGGAAGGTATCTTCCAGCATGGCAATCAGTTCTTTTAACTGTTCCGTGACATAGGCTTTTGCATCCGGTGTATTGTACTGCGGGACATCGATCAGAAAGGACGGCACCTGATGTTTTTCAGACAGATGTCGGAAAGTGTTGATATTTCCGTCGCAGATGGTAGAGGTTGTTACTGCAAAAGCTGCCGGCGGGATGATGCAGCTGTCGATGGCGCCGATGAAATTTTTATGGTAGGAGCACAGGGTGGATGCAAGACCTTCATTTTCGGCATAATCCAGAAAATAATCTTCGATGGTGAAGCCGGATAAAAAAGAGGACAGACATTCAATGGACAGACTGTGCAAGCCAAAGCACTGTAGCAGTTCCACCGGAGCAAAAATATTTGCCCAGACGGAGGTCTCCGGGTGCTTTAAAGCAGCCAGAACTTCTCCAACCGCATAGGTATTTAAATACTGGTAAGCGCCGGGCATTCTTTTGTCAGCCAGATGCTTACTGCGAAACTGCTCCAGAGCCAGTCCGGCTTTGATCATGCGGAAAGCTGCCAGCGGATGGTCGGGAGCATATTTTTTTATGATATTTCCATAAGTACGAATTACTTCCATAAATTTAATGTTTACCTCAGTCGAAATTGAGACTTCCACTTTTTCACATGATGAACAATAACAAATCATTCCTGGTGGGAGTGCTGCGATTTCTTTAAAATCTTGTCATAAGTTTCATTTTGTTTTTTTCGATAGCATTTTACAGGAAAACGGGGAAAATGGCAAGATGACAGGCAATGAGTCGATATGTGTGAAATGCAGAGAACATTTGGATGTAAATCAACCATACTTACAACCATTTAAGAAAATTTTAACTGTAAACACAGGAATGGTTATGGTAAACTATAAGAAATATGGATTCAAGTCGAACGCACGTGAGACTTGGTGCGTGATTCTGGTCAGCGCAAGCTGACATCTTCTTTTCAGAATCACTGCACATCCTCGCGGAGCATTTATCTCAGTCGGAGATTGAACTCCCACTGAGAAATACTTGTTACTACTCACTTGCAGAAGTGGGAGTCTCAACTCAGACTGAGATGAATTTATACGAATATAGAAGGAGTTTAGGCAATGGAAAAATCAAAAGTTTATTTTACTTCCTTTAAGACAAGTTTTACCGAAAATCTGATGCAGAAGCTGGCGCGTCTGGTAAAAACTGCGGGCATTGAAACCATCGATTTTCAGGATCATTATGCAGCAATCAAAATTCATTTTGGCGAGTACGGAAACCTGGCGTTTCTCCGCCCGAATTATGCAAAAGTCATTGCAGATATCGTAAAAGAGCAGGGTGGAAAACCATTTCTGACAGACTGCAATACTTTATATGTAGGAAGCCGTAAAAATGCAGTAGATCATCTGGAGACGGCTTACATGAATGGATTTACCCCATATGCAACCGGATGTCCAGTGATCATCGCAGACGGACTGAAAGGTACCGATGAGGCATTAGTTCCAGTGAACGGCGAATATATCAAAGAAGCAAAAGTAGGACGTGCGCTGATGGATGCAGATATTCTGATCTCCCTGACTCATTTCAAAGGTCATGAGGCAACCGGTTTTGGCGGTGCTATCAAAAATATCGGTATGGGCGGCGGTTCCCGTGCAGGTAAAATGGATCAGCACAGCGCCGGAAAACCATATGTACGCCGCAGACTCTGTGTAGGTTGTGGTATGTGTACAAGAGTCTGTGCCCATAGTGCGATCACCATTGATGAACGCAAGGCAGAGATCAATCATGAAAAATGTGTCGGATGTGGAAGATGCGTCGGTGTCTGTCCGAAAGATGCAGTCACACCGGAATTTTCTGAGTCCAACGATATCTTAAACTGCAAAATGGCAGAGTATACACTGGCAATCTGCAAAGACCGTCCGTGTTTTCACATTTCACTGATCTGCGATGTGTCACCGAACTGCGACTGCCATGCGGAAAATGATCGTCCGATCATTCCAAACGTCGGTATGCTGGCATCCTTTGATCCGGTCGCTCTTGATATGGCGTGTGCAGATCTGTGCAATCAGCAGCCGGTACTTTCAAACAGTGTGCTGGCAGAGAATATGGAGCAGCATAAGCATGAGCATGGTGACTGCGACTGTGAGTATGGACATGATCATTTCTATTTCACACATCCGGATACCAACTGGAGAAGCTGCATTGAGCATGCGGTAAAAATAGGACTTGGTACGGATCAGTATGAATTGATCGAAGTATAAAAAGAGCATTGTGATCTGAAGAACAGAGCGTTTTAACTGGATGTTAAACAGCTACATGCCAGATTGAGAAAAATGCGATTTGGGAAAGGAAAAAGAAGAAGGAGAAACAAAGGAAAGCATGAGTCCACAGGATAAAGTAGAGCGGGTGTTAAAGGAGATTCATGTCACTTTTTCCAAAAGTGAGATGATGGACGGACATCCGGATAAAGTAATTATCGACCGAAAGAAATTTCTGGGATTGCTGGATCGTCTGAATCAGGGGATTTACGATATGATGGATCAGTACGAGCAGACACGTCAGAGCCGGAACAACGCGGAGCGGGCATTCCGCAAAAAGGGCGATGAGATCATTGAGGCGGCAAATGCCAATGCGGAGGATGTGTACGCAGCATCTGTTATTTACACTGCGGATATGATCGGAGCTATCCGTGATCTGATGGATCAGACCAACGATTCCATGAATGATCTGTTTATGCAGTTTAAAAAAGATCTGCGGGAGCAGAAGGACAAGCTGCAGTCCCATGAAAATGAATTGCAGGGACAGCTTGCAGACCTGGCAGATACGAAGAAATACCTGTCTATTATTGATGATATCAATCGTCAGCGGGCACGGAAAAACCGCGATCTGGAGGCAGAAAAAGAGGCTGGTGTACAGTATGCCCGAAATATGATGTATATTCCGCCATCCGAACCTGACATTAAAGTAAACGAGCAGTACTTTGAAAACTCCGGAACAAAGAGACCGGAGGATATCTTATCGGATGGGGCACCGGCAGAAAAACCGGATATCAAGATCAATACCGATGCGGCTTATTTTAAGTGGAAAGCCAGTCAGGAGGCACAGCAGGCAGAGCCGGAAACAGAAACTCAGGAACATCCGAATCCGGAATTTCCGGATGAAGCGTCTATACGCCGTGCGGTACTGGAGGACGAGTTTGCACAGGAACAGGAGCAGCATCCACATCGGAAAAAAGAAAAACGGGATGCAAGTTCCATTTTAAAAGATCTGATTTTCGGTAAAGAAGAATAGGAGGGATTCCCTTGAACAATATTTTAGTATGCGATGATGACACTTCCATCGTTGATTCCATTGAAATTTATCTGCAGCAGGAAGGGTATCAGGTTTTTAAGGCATATGATGGCGTGCAGGCGCTGGAAGTGCTGAAAAAAGAAGATATTCAGCTGGTGATCATCGATGTGATGATGCCGCGTTTAGATGGAATCCGTGCAATTTTAAAAATTCGTGAAGAAAGTAACATGCCGATCATTGTTCTGTCTGCAAAGACCGCAGATTCGGATAAGATTCTGGGCTTGAATGTAGGAGCGGACGATTATGTGTCGAAACCGTTTAATCCTCTGGAGCTGGTGGCGCGGGTAAATTCCCAGATGCGCCGTTATACAAAGCTTGGAAATGCAACCGAATCCAGCAAAGTATTTCAGACGGGCGGACTTGCCATCAACGATGATCTGAAGGAAGTAACTGTGGACGGGCAGAACGTGCGTCTGACACCGATCGAATACAATATTTTACTGCTCCTAGTGAAAAATCAGGGCAAAGTATTTTCCATCAACCAGATTTATGAGAGCATCTGGAATGAGGAAGCCATCGGCGCAGACAATACCGTAGCGGTACATATCCGTCATATCAGAGAAAAAATTGAGATTAATCCAAAAGATCCTCAGTACCTGAAAGTAGTTTGGGGTGTTGGATACAAGATTGAGAAAATAGAACCGAGGTAGTCGATGGAACAGAACAGAAAGCGTTATTCATCTCTGGCAAAGGCGATTGTGATCGGTCTGCAGATGATCGCGGCGGTGCTGGCTTCGGTCAGCATTGTGCTGTTCAGCACCTGTGTCAATCAGAATATGCTGAATATGGGAGATCTGCAAAATTCCTCTTTTGTGGAATCCGGATATTTTGAGCGTACCTTTTCAAAACAGATGCTGCAACTGTTGGATTATCTGAACCTGAAGGAGCAGTTTGAAACAGATGGCGTTTATGATGAAAATCGTCCTGAAACAGTGAATGCTTCTCAGGAGCGGATCTCAGATTACAAAATCTACAACAACAAATACGATCAGAATAATACCAATGTGTATTACTGGCTTGGAGATCTGAAAGATGGCACATATGTGACCAATATGCATGATGTTGAAAAACAGGAGGATGCTTATGAGAAAGCAGTCAATTATGGTCGGTATCTGAGCTATAACAACAAAACCTTCCGTTTTGAGACGAATATCGGTGGAATTGAAAACAATTATTATCAGAATATGGCGCAGTATAATGAGCTGCAAAAAGGCGATTATACGCTGATCGTTGCCGTGGATGTGAACTTTCCACAGGAAGATGACCTTGCGGTGGCAAAACGGGAATTTGACAAATTATTCCCATGGGCGCAGCGGAGCCTTGTACTGGCAGCAGTTGGTCTTATCGTCTGGTTAGTGGGACTGTGTTATATGACCGTGGCAGCTGCAAAACGAAGTGAGGATAAGGAAATTCATCTGGCAAATTTTGATAAGCTGCGGACGGAAATCCCGATTGCCCTGCTATTTGTATTCAGTGTGGCATTGGCGGCACTTGGCATGCGGGTACATCATCAGGATTACGGTGTCATGGGGCGCATGGTAATCGTTGGTACGTTTACGGTACTGGGCGACTGTGCATTTATGGGAATGTACTTAAGTCTGGTGCGCCGTGTCAAAGCGGATACGTTTTTTGAAAACAGTTATCTGCACTGGTTGATCGTCAACCTGAAGGATACCCTGCATAACCGTTATCTTGGGAACAGAATGACTCTGGTCATCTGGGGAATTGTACTGGCAAATGTTGTAGTCGCATATCTGGTATTTCACTGTGGATTTATCTGGGCATATATTTTGCTGATCATATTCCTGCTGTTTACGCTGATCTATTTTTCACAGCGTGTCATTCAGCGGCGGAAAATATTGGAAGGAATTGATCAGATCACGCAGGGAAAATTTGATTATAAACTGAATCTGGAAGAGTATCAGGGAGACGAATATCAGCTGGCAGAGGGCATTAACCATATCAGCGAAGGTCTGGCAAATGCTATTGGTGAGAGTGTGCGGGATGAGCGCATGAAAGCAAATATGATCACAAATATTTCCCATGATATCAAGACACCGCTGACTTCCATCATCAATTATATTGGTCTGCTGCGCCGGGAAAAAATCGATAACCCGAATGCAGAATCGTATATTGAAGTACTGGAATCCAAAGCGATGCGGTTAAAACAGCTGATGGAAGATCTGGTGGATGTATCACGTATTTCCTCCGGTAATGTGATCTTACAGATGGATGACATCGATCTGGTGGAACTGGTGCGTCAGACCGGCGGTGAATTTAACGAGAAACTGGAGCAGAAAGGCTTAAACGTGATCAGTAAGTTCCCGAAGGAAGCGGTGATGATCTATGCAGACGGACGGCAGCTGTGGCGTGTGATCGGAAACCTGTATAACAATACGTCAAAATATGCGATGCCGGATACCCGCGTGTATGTGGAAGTGGCAAAGGATGGTTACGAAGCATCTTTTACTATGAAAAACATATCGGAAAAACTGTTGAATGTGGATGCGGATGCACTGGCAGAACGGTTTGTACGGGGGGATGAATCCCGCAGCACCGAAGGAAGCGGTCTGGGACTGTCTATTTCAAAAATGCTGACCGAACTGATGGGAGGCAAATTTGAGATCAGTCTGGAGGATGATCTGTTCCGGGTGAAAGTTACGTTTCGGTGTAAAGAATAGCCGGAGTAAACCTATAAAAAATATATTCGAATCAAAAAAATAAAAGAAACTTTCAATTGAAAGAAGCGAAATGTGAAAAGAAAAGCATTTCGCTTCTTTTTTTGTGCCATTTTTTAGAAAACCAGGTTGGAACTCTTACATAGTTTCAAATTCTTCTGTAGTTTCAACCTCTTGCGTGGTTTCAAAAAATACAGGTTTTCAGAATCTGCCAGGGCATAATTTAGAGGGGAGTTTCAAAAAATTACGGGGTTTCAGAATTTTGGTTGCAAAAGGAAATTCAGAACATCCTGTTTGCACGGGAAAAAATTCGATATTGTGAAATTGTTCCAAAGAGAGAGATCGAAAGGAGAACAACATGAGTAACAGAGGAAGAATTACACGCGAGTGTGAGCTCTTGAATAGAAAAAGAAACGTGTTTGAAGGAATCATTGACAATCGCAGTTTTTTTCAGAACATACGTGGCGATCTGCTTGTTTCCGGTGAGAGAGCCGGTGATCAGGAAATGATCCTGAATCTGGTGGAAAGCTGTATGGAAAAAGCAGACATGCCCATCATTTTACTTTCCGGTCATCTGGGTGTGTTTACAGAACTTCAGAGACGGAGAACACAGGACGCGTTTTCAAATGTGAGAATTGCAAGCCCATCAGAAAAAACGTACCATCCGTTTCTTGGAATGTCAAAGCAGCAGATCCAGAGATTTGTCAGCCTTGCAGCAGAGAAAATGGGAATCGGAGTTTTAATCGGAAAAGTAATGATTTATACAGCGGCATTGCTGGATATCGTTGCTGCAAAATATCCGGTTTCTCTGCCGGCTATGGCAGGTCTGCTGCAGGAAGATGACGATGTGATCTCAGAGGTTGCAATGGAATGTGGTCTTTCCAATGTGGTGGTGGATAACATCAGAAGCAATCATGAGGCAGGCATTGTTCTGAGAAGAATCTGTGGAAAACTGGAGGAAGTATTTGAGGAAGTCTATACGCCCGTAAGTGATACGGGTTACAGTTTTGCAACAGGTATCAGAGATCATGGTAGACTGTTTGCTTTCTATACCGCTTCCAGAGATTATCAGATCTTAAATACCTGTTTGAAAGAAGAACTGTACAACTGTCTGAAACAGGGAACCCGTCTGAGAGTGATCCTGGATGAGATGATCTTTGAAAATGAAGAAGATGAATTACTGAGATATCTTCTGAGAGAAAAAATGCAGGGACGGATCGAGCTGATGTTTCTGGCACAGAATCCGGTGAAATGGCTCCCGGAGGCAGCAGATCTGGCATTTGCCAATGTTGTGATGTTTCCACAGCAGACACCTGCTGCTACCGATCTGGTGTCAGAACGATTATTCAGTACCTATCAGTATTATTTTCCGGCACCGACGGCAGGCACACCGCCGCATCTGCTTTTTACCTTTCAAAAAGCAGTCAACTGGCAGATCCAGTCAGAACAGCGTCTGCGTGTGCAAAGTAATGATTTGTACCAGACACCATCTCACTGGGGACCAGTTGTTGATTATCTGGCAGTGAAAACCATGGAAAGTGACAACATTTTTCTGGTTCCGTTGGAAGACTTTATGCAGTCCGGAGCAAGGTATCAGTTAACAAATAAGGAGGGGAACATGAAAAATGAGACGTAGACGAGATATTTTTGGAAATGGATCGGGCAGAATGTCTGGAATCCGTAATTTGTCACCGGCACAGCTTGTGACAAGAATCCTGGGAATTTTATCTGTGATCCTGGCAATTGTGATGGTGGTAAACCTGAACCGGATTATGGCGGCGATGGCCGTATTTGCAGCAAAAATCTGTTTCTATGGTGTGATCGCATTTGTTGTGATCGCTGTGATAGCATACCTGCTTCTCCGTTTGCGTTGGAGAATCAGAAGTCGATTTTGGAGGTGGTAATAATGGGTTATGAGATGTGGGAAATCTGGATGGCAATCAGACGTTTTCTGATTGGATGGGCAGTAGCGTTAGGTATTCTGTTTGTGGCAAGCTGTATCCGTTATCACGCTTTTATTGCAGAAGCATTTGTAAGTCATACCGGAGTATTGATCAATGGCATTATGCCGATACTGCTCATACTGTTTGGAATAGGATATGCCCTGAAAACGGTATTCAGATAATTCAAGTCGAACGCACGTGAGACTTGGTGCGTGATTCTGGTCAGCGCAAGCTGAC
>NZ_QULX01000004.1:248909-250784 GCF_003481835.1 Roseburia sp. OM02-15 | reverse complement strand
TCGAACGCACGTGAGACTTGGTGCGTGATTCTGGTCAGCGCAAGCTGACATCTTCTTTTCAGAATCACTGCACTCTATACTCCGTTCCGGTCGGCGCAAAACCATTGTCTCCCAGACAATGTGCGCCCTCGCGGAGCATTTATCTCAGTCGGAGATTGAACTCCCACTGAGAAATACTTGTTACTACTCACCACTTGCAGGACGCCACTGAAAAAGTGGTCGTAAAATCATATATCTGATATAATTAAGGTATCATAATTGTCGGAGGTTGAAATGTTATCATCCCAACTTAAACTTGGCCTTAGTTATTATTCAGATTTATATGACATGATTGTTCCAAAAGATCATATTCTAAGAAAAATCAGGGAATTGGTCGATTTTTCTTTTATATATGATGAATTAAAAAATAAATATTGCCTTGATAATGGACGTAATGCAAAAAACCCTATATTGCTATTTAAATATCTGCTTTTAAAATATCTTTATAACCTTTCTGATAATGGTGTTGTTGAAAGATCACGATATGATATGTCTTTTAAATATTTTCTGGAATTAACGCCAGAAGAAGAGGTTATCCATCCTAGTCTTTTAACCAAATTCAGAAAGCAGCGTTTAAAAGATGAAAATATACTTGATCTGCTCATAAATAAAAGTGTAGAACTTGCCATAAATCAAGGTGTTTTAAAAAGCAATACTATAATTGTTGACTCAACTCATACAGAAGCCCGTTATCATAAAACTACTCAGAGAGAAATGTTGAAAAAAGCCTCTACTTCTTTAAAAGCAGCTTTAAAAGATTCTGATAAAGACATTTATCTGCCAGATGAACCTGAAAAACGAGCTTCTTTAGATGAGTATAATGAATACTGTCATGCATTATTAAACACAGTTCAGGAAAGTCCGTATTCAGAACTGCCAACGATTAAAGAAGAATCTTCTATGTTATCCGAAATTTTGGATAATCAGATTGATTGTTATGATCAATCCATTGACCCGGATGCCCGGATTGGCCATAAAACGGTCAATTCTTCTTTTTACGGATACAAAACTCATTTGGCCATGACAGATGAACGGATTATCACAGCAGCAACAATCACATCCGGCGAAGCATTTGATGGTCAGGAACTTCCAGTACTGGTTCAAAAAAGTAAAGTAGCAGGTGCAACCGTTAATGAAGTAATAGCAGATACCGCATATTCCACACTGGAAAATTTAAAAGACGCACAAAGCAATGACTATAAATTAATTTCAAAGCTTAACCCGAGCATCATAAAAGGGACTCGTTCAGAGGACGGCTTTATCTTTAATAAAGATGCGGATACCATGCAGTGCCCAGCGGGGCATTTGGCTATAAAATATCGAATTGACAAACGTAGTAATCAGAAAAAGAATACACGTATCAAATATTTTTTCGATATTAATAAATGCCATGTCTGTCCTTATCGTAATGGCTGCTATAAAGAAAATGCAAAAACCAAAACGTATAGTATCACTATTAAATCGGATTATCATAAAAATCAAGAAGCGTTTCAAAAAACACAATATTTCAAGGAACGTTTCAAAACCCGCTATATGATAGAGGCAAAAAATAGTGAATTAAAAAATATACACGGATATAGTCGTTGTGATGCTGCTGGACTATCAAACATGCAACTTCAAGGAGCAGTATCAATATTTGCAGTCAATTTAAAACGAATTTTAAAACTAAAGGGAGAAGTCTGCCCAAATGAGGAAGAATAGGAAAATTCATCTCTCAAAAGGGTAGATTTTGCATCCCTCAAAACACTATTTTAGCAATATTTTATTATCAAGGAACATTTTTTCACATATTTGACGCCCTGCGATACTAAACTTACCACTTTTTCAGTGGCGTCC
>NZ_QULX01000004.1:0-248899 GCF_003481835.1 Roseburia sp. OM02-15 | reverse complement strand
ACATTTTTTCACATATTTGACGCCCTGCGATACTAAACTTACCACTTTTTCAGTGGCGTCCTATAAGTGGTGAGAAACAAGCTAGTATCAGTGGTGGGAGCCAATCCCCCATCTGATATAGCCTCCGGCAGGATTACAGAGGTGCGCAGTTGAAGTATGTCATGCAATTGCATGACGCGCACCTCGCAACAAGAATGCCGGAGCATTCTTGAATTTTGTAGGACGTGAGATCACCAAGAACGGTCTGGTAGACAAGAAAGCAGAGATTGAGGCATCCCAGAAACTGATTGAAGATTGTGGACTTCACGTATCACCGAAGGCACTGCTCAGAAATCTGACCGTAGCACAGTGTCAGCTGATAGAGATCATCAAAGCGATTTCCGTAAATGCGAAAGTAATCGTTATGGATGAGCCGACAACTTCTATTACAGATAAGGGAGTACATATTTTATTTGACCATATCAATCGATTAAAAGCGAAGGGAGTAGCGATCATTTATATCTCCCACCGAATGGATGAGATTTTTACCATCTGTGACAGAATCAGCGTTTTCCGAGATGGGCAGTATATCGGATGCGGCGAGGTAAAAGATCTGGACGAGCCACAGCTGATCAAAATGATGGTTGGACGAGAGACCACAGATGTGTTCCTGAAACTGGAAGCCAAGATCGGTGATGTAATGTTCGAAGCAAAACACATCGTGCGCGACAAGAAAGTAAAAGATATCAGCATTTCCGTAAGATCCGGTGAGATTCTTGGAATCGCAGGTCTGGTAGGAGCCGGACGAAGCGAACTGATGGAAGGCGGAACAATGAAGCAGAAATCAATAGCAAAACAGCACAATATAAGTGAATATTTTATCGTTATCATTTTCATTGCACTGGTTGTAGTACTTGGATTATTAAATCACAATTTCTTATCCGGTGGCAATATCGTAAACATTTTGAAACAGACATCCATTGTCGGAATCCTTTCATTTGGTATGATGTTCGTTATCATCTGCGGCGGATTTGATATGTCAGTCGGATCAATCATCGCATTTACCGGTATTCTGGCAGCGATGTTAGGACAGGGAAATCTTCCACTGATCGTTCCATTCATCGTAGCCTGCCGGGCAGGACTTGGTGTAGGAATTGTAAACGGTGTCGGTGTAGCAGTCGGAAACTTACCACCATTCATCATGACACTTGGTACGATGACAGCGGTTCGAGGACTTGCACTGTTAACCTCAAACGGAAAACCGATCACTGGTATTTCAGAAGGATACAAAAAAGTTACATCTTTAATGTTATTCGGAAAAATTCCGATGCTGGCAGTATTCTTTATCATTGTAATTGCAGTATGTTCTTTCGTACTTGCAAAAACAGTATTTGGTCGTCGGGTATTCTCCTGTGGTGGTAACTTACAGGCAGCAAGAGTAGCTGGTATCAATACAACATTTATCCGCATTGCAGTATTTGCAGCAAGCGAAGAGCCAGACGTTCATGAGATGGTTCAGGCTGCATTTGCAGGAAAGAGACTGGAGCTGTTCAAAGAGAACTGCCAGTGTGATGAGATTCTGAAAGCAGTAGAGGATGCATTGAAATAACAAACAAAAACCTGCCGGCAGTTGTCAGTATAGAATGAAAAAGTTTGTTAATGAGCAAGATAGTATACCAAAATAGTATACCAAAATAATGCAAAATTGCAAAAAACAATGGAAAAAATGCAAAAAAATCGATGTTAAAATGCGTGAAAATGATTGCGATATTAAAAAATGCAAAAAAAGTAACCACTAAAAATTGTGTATATTATACAAAGAAATGGCGAATAGTATAAAAATAATTGACATATATGATATGCGGAAGTATATTACAAGCAGAAAGTATATTATTTCAAAAATGGTATACAATTTAGCGAACGAATGAAAGGAGCGCATTATGTTGACAGAAAAAAGAGTACATGAATTAAAAGTATTTGCGGAAGAAATTCGCGTCGAGACATTAAAAATCATTCACTCAAGAGGTTTCGGACACGTAGGTGGTTCCATGTCACTGGCAGATGCCATGGCAGTTCTGTACGGAGAAGTAATGAATGTCCGTCCGGAAGAACCGCGTTGGGAAGACAGAGATTGGTTTGTATTATCAAAGGGACATGGCGGACCGGTTATGTATGCAACTTTAGGACTGAAAGGTTTTTATCCGGTAGAGGATGCATACACACTGAACCAGCCGCATACAAGATTCCCATCCCACACAGACCGTCGTATGACACCGGGTGTTGATCTGACCACCGGTTCTCTTGGACAGGGAATGAGCGAGGCAGTAGGTGCAGCGCTTGCAAATAAAATGAAAGGCAAAACAAGCCACGTATTCGTCACAGTAGGTGATGGAGAGGCAGACGAAGGACAGATCTGGGAAGGTGCACAGTTTGCAGCACATTATAAATTGGATCATCTGATCTGTCTGATCGATGATAACAAACGACAGCTTGACGGTACCTGTGAGCAGGTTATGGGTCATGCAAAAGGAATTGGCGCAAAATTCGATGCTTTTGGATGGAATGTGATCAATGTAGCAGACGGAAATGATGTTTCACAGATTTACGATGCAGTAATGGCAGCATACGAGACAGAAGGAAAACCAACCTGTATCGTATTAAATACGATCAAAGGAAAAGGTGCAACTTTTGCAGAACCGATCGGAGCACATTCATCTCAGCCGTCGGAAGAGGAATGGGAAGAAGCAATCAAGGCAGCAGAAGAAAGACTTGCTGCAGTACGTGCTCAGTAAAGGAGGAAGCGATTATGAGTTATACATTGATAGGTGAACATAAAAAAGATGCAAGAGCAAATCGTGATGGTTATATCGCTGCAATGACAGAGTTGATGGAAAATGATCCGACAATCGTACATGTAGACTGTGATCTGGGCGGGTGTATCAACGTAGGAAAACTTCAGGCGAAATTCCCCGACAGAGTATTCAATGCCGGAATCGCAGAGCAGAATGCTGTTGGTGTTGCTTCCGGTATGGCAGCAGCAGGCATGAAAGCATTCGTACATTCCTTTGGATGTTTCGCAGCACGCCGTTGCTTTGACCAGGCGTTTCTGGCAGCCGGTTATTCTCAGGTTCCGGTACATATCATCGGCTCCGATCCGGGTGTAACCGCAGCGTTCAACGGTGCAACACATATGCCGTTCGAGGATGGCGCTTTATATATGACTGTTCCAGGCGCGGTTGTCATTGATTCCTGTGATTATGTACAGACAAAATCTCTGACAAAGAAACTGGCAGAGTATCCGAAGTTAAGCTATATGCGTCTGATCCGTAAAAATTTCAAAACCATTTATGCAGATGGTTCAGAGTTTGAAATCGGAAAAGGCGTTACCTTAAAAGATGGAAAAGATATAACAATCATTGCTTCCGGAATTATGCTGGATGAAGCATTACGTGCAGAAGAAATTTTAAGCGCAGAAGGTATTTCTGCCCGCGTGATCGATATGCATACATGGAAACCGATCGATGAGGAACTGATCTGCAAGGCAGCAGAAGAGACAGGATGCATCGTTACCGCAGAGAATCATCAGGTTGGATGCGGACTTGGTTCCGCAGTTGCAAACGTTCTGGTTGCAAACAAACCGGTTCCGATGGAGCGTGTTGGTATTCAGGACCGTTTCGGTCAGGTTGGTCCACAGGATTTCCTGATGAAAGAGTACAATCTGATGGCAGAAGATATCGTAGAGGCAGTAAAGAAAGTTATTTCCAGAAAGTAAAGGGAAGCCAGACCGGAGGTATAGGTATAATGAAAACTTTAATGTTGAAACCGGATATTTATAATTATGATACTGCAAAAGAGTTTGCAGAGGATTTTATGTTGGGTGAGGGAGATTTAGTTGTTACAAACGAATATATTTACAATCCGTATTTCGGAGATCTGAATCTGAAATGTGATGTGATTTTTCAGGAAAAATACGGCATGGGAGAGCCATCCGATGATATGGTAGAGGCAATGTGCCGCGATATCAAAGGTGAGCACAAACGTGTCATCGCCATTGGTGGTGGAACAGTTCTGGACATTTCCAAACTGTTTGCACTCCGTCAGGTATCACCGGTTCTGGATCTGTATGACGGAGAAATCCCGGCAGTGAAAAATAAAGAGCTGGTTCTGGTACCGACTACCTGTGGTACTGGAAGTGAGGTAACAAACATTGCAATTCTGGCATTGAACAGCCGTGGAACCAAAAAAGGTTTGGCAGTGGATGACATGTATGCAGATGAGGCAGTTCTGATTCCGGAACTGTTAAAAGGACTTCCGTTTGGCGTATTCGCAACAAGTTCTATTGATGCCCTGATCCATGCTATCGAGTCCAGTCTTTCCCCGAAGGGAAATGAGACAACCAGAATGTTTGGTTACCGTGCCATCGAAATGATCCTGACCGGATACATGAAGATCGCAAAAGAAGGCAAAGAGGCAAGAATCCCGTTATTAAATGATTTCCTTATGGCAAGTAACTATGCTGGTATCGCATTCGGAAATGCAGGTTGTGCAGCAGTTCACGCATTAAGTTATCCGCTGGGCGCTACCTTCCATGTACCGCACGGAGAAGCAAATTATGCAATGTTTACCGGTGTTATGAATAACTACATGGAGATCAAGACAGACGGTGAGATTGAAAAACTGAATAATTACATTGCCGGAATCTTTGGATGTGATGCAGCAAATGTATATGAGGAACTGGAAAAATTACTGAATACGATCATTCAGAAGAAACCGTTGCATGAGTATGGTATGACAGAGGCTCAGATTGATGAGTTTACGGATTCCGTTATCGAAAACCAGCAGCGTCTGTTAGTAAATAACTTTGTATACTTAGACAGAGACCGTATTCGCAAGATTTATACAGAACTGTTCTAAAGCCGGATTGTGTATAGATAAAAACAGGGGTAAAAAAGATGGATTGGAAGATTACATATAAAGATCGCATCTGTACTGCAAAAGAAGCAGTATCCCATATCAAATCAGGTGACAGAGTCGCTGTAGCACATGCCTGCAGCGAGCCTGTCATTCTGACAGATGCTATGGTAGAAATCGCAGATGAGATGAACTGGAAAGATATCGAAGTGGTACATATGGTTGCCATGGGAAAAGCAGGTTACTGCGCACCGGAGATGGCAAAGCATTTTCGGCATAACGCATTGTTTGCCGGTGGTTCCACAAGAAAAGCGATTGAAGAAGGCAGAGCGGATTTTACACCGATCTTCTTCTCAGAAGCACCGGAATATTTCCGGACACAGGCACCGCCAGATGTAGCGTTGATTCAGGTAAGTGAGCCGGATGCACAGGGTTACTGTTCCTTTGGCGTATCCTGTGATTATACAAAGACATGTGCAGAGACAGCAAAATTAAGAATCGCACAGGTAAATCCGAAAATGCCGCGTGTGCACGGAGATAATTTTATCCATGTCAGCAAACTGGATTACATTGTGGCAGAGAGCAGTGATCTGATTCAGCTTCCACCGCCAAAGATCGGGGAAGTTCAGAAAAAGATTGGTGAACACGTTGCTTCACTGGTAAAAGACGGTGACTGCCTGCAACTTGGAATCGGTGCGATCCCGGATGCAGTATTACTGTTTTTGAAAGATAAAAAAGATCTTGGTATCCACAGTGAAATGTTTTCCGATGGTGTGGTAGAGCTGATCGAAGCAGGTGTGATCACAAATGCACGCAAACAGATCCAGAAAGGACAGTGCGTGGCAACTTTCCTGATGGGAACAGATCGTTTATATAATTATGTAAATGATAATCCGAGTGTCAATCTGATGCCGGTAGATGTGGTCAATGATCCGAAAGTCATCTGCCAGAACGATAATGTAGTTTCCATAAACTCTTGTGTAGAAGTAGATCTGATGGGGCAGGTGGCAAGTGAATCCGTAGGAATGAAGCAGATTTCCGGTGTCGGTGGTCAGGTAGACTTTGTCCGGGGCGCAAATATGTCAAAGGGCGGTCGTACGATCATGGCAATGCCGGCAACCGCAGCAAAAGGAACGATTTCCAAGATTGTTCCGCTGTTGGCAGAAGGCGCAGCTGTTACTACAAGCCGGTGTGATGTGGATTATGTTGTGACCGAATACGGCGTTGCACAGTTACACGGAAAATCATTGCGGGAGAGAGCGAAAGCGCTGATCAATATTGCGGCACCGGAGTTTCGGGAAGCATTGGGTGCGGAATACGAAAAGAGATTCCATGAAAAATTAGAGATCGCTTAAAAACAGAGATTGATATTTATATTATTATAGGAAGATTCTGAGAATAGGATAATTGTTTCGTTTAGTTAGATATGGAACTCATATTGAGATGAAATATGACGGAAAATAGCAGGAAGAGCAGGGAACTGATATGAAAAAAATTGCAGTTTTGACAAGTGGCGGAGATGCACAGGGCATGAACGCGGCAATCTATGGCATATTTGGAAGAGCACAGGAATTGGGATATGAACTGTATGGCATCCGCAATGGATATGCGGGATTGTTACGGGAAGATATCGTAAAACTTCACAGAGAAGATGTGCGGCATATTGTTGCAAAAGGCGGAACGATTCTGGGAACTGCCCGTTGTGATGAGTTCAAAGAACTTTCCGTGCAGAAGAAAGCTGCAGACATCTGCCGAAAATATGGGATCAGTGATCTCATTGTAATCGGTGGAGATGGTTCTTATCAGGGAGCTTACTGTCTTTCTAAGCAGGGAATCGGCGTAGTCGGTGTTCCGGGAACCATCGATCTGGATATCGGTTGTACGGAATACACGATTGGTTTTGATACGGCGGTCAATATTGCAGTGGAAGCCATTGACCGTATCGCAGATACCTCAGAAGCACATTCCTGTTTCAGCGTGGTAGAAGTAATGGGACGGCGTGCCGGATTTATCGCTCTGTGGAGCGGCATTGCAGGATCAGCAAGAGCTATTTTTGCAGACAGCAATACAACGGCAGAACAGATCGTAGACCATTTACGAAAATATCATTTTACTTCCGGAACAATCGTGCTGGCAGAGGGCGCAGGAAAAGCAGAGCCGATGGCAGAGATCATCGAGCGGGAATTACATGTACATACCCGTGCAAATGTGCTTGCTTTTATCCAGCGCGGAGGCAATCCGACAGCAAAAGACCGTGTCTATGGAAGTATGATGGGAGCTTATGCGGTAGACTTGATCAAAGAAGGCAAAAACCATCATCTGGTCTGTGTGAAACACGATGAACTGTGTGGTGTAGAAATCAGTGAAGGTATGAAACAGACCAAAGAATGTTCCGCATATCTGGCACATTTAGGTCGGACATTAAGTTGTATCTGATCGAATCGTGCATAACAGCAGATTTTTAAATAGCAATTCAGATAACTCATGGATATAATATAACCCTTTCGTAAAAAAAAGTATCGCACGACAATACGATACTTCTTTTTACATTATAAATGTTTATATTTTTTATTAGGAACAAAAGCAGTTCATACTTAACATTTGCTGCGCATCAATCTTACCAGCATATTGATCCTTTTACACTTGTTATTTCACTATGTAGATTAGAAAGTGATTCTATTTTTTCTTCGCAGGCGATTGTTAGCCGCGGAGACAAAATGGAATCATTTTCTTTCACAAAAGTACATGAAAAACACATAAGAAATCCATTGTATACAGTTCTCTTTTGTATTAAAATCTGTACATTGTAAAAAAAGTGTGCTATACTTTTTAAATCTGTCTGGACACAGACAGAATACAAATGAGTTGAGAGGTTAAAAAATGTTAGAAATTATCAAATCGGTGAACTCCGTGGTGAACAATTTCATCTGGGGTGTGCCTGCCATGATCTGCATTATCGGAGTGGGTCTTCTGCTCAGTGTGCGGACAAAATTCTTACAGATTCGTAAATTTCCATATGCAATGAAACAGACCATTGGAAAAATTTTTGATAAAAAGGATGCTTCCGATGGAGCCATGACTCCGTTCCAGGCAGTCTGTACGGCGCTGGCGGGAACCGTCGGAACCGGAAATATCGCCGGTGTTGCCGGAGCAATCGCTATCGGTGGTCCGGGTGCGGTATTCTGGATGTGGATTTCCGCGTTGCTTGGTATGTGTACCAAGTTTTCCGAGGTAACCCTTGCGGTACATTTTCGTGAGAAAAACGCAGTGGGAGACTGGGTTGGCGGTCCGATGTATTATATTAAGAACGGACTGAAAAAACACTGGCACTGGCTTGCGTTTTTGTTTGCCCTGTTTGGTGTATTAACCGTATTTGGAACCGGTAATGCCACACAGGTAAATACAATCACAACAGCGATTGATTCCGCGTTACTGAGTTTCAATATTATTCCGGAAAGTTCTACAAAAGTTGTCAATCTGGTGATGGGTATTATTGTTGCCATTTTAGTAGCCATGATCCTGCTTGGCGGTGTAAAACGTATCGGTCGTGTTACTGAACGTCTGATTCCGTTCATGGCATTATTATATATCGTACTTGCGTTTGGCGTTATTATTTTAAATATCGACCGTGTGCCTGGAGTATTTCATTCTATTATTGACGGTGCATTCCATCCGGCTTCTGTGACCGGTGGTATCGTAGGAAGCTTTTTCCTGAGTATGAAAAAAGGTGTAGCCCGCGGTATTTTCTCCAACGAGGCAGGTCTTGGTACTGGTTCCATTGCCCATGCATGTGCAGACACTGGAGAACCGGTAAAACAGGGTATGTTCGGTATTTTTGAAGTATTTACTGATACGATTCTGATCTGTACACTGACTGCTATGGTTATTCTGTGCAGTGGTATCCCGGTTGGATATGGCGCAGATGCAGGTGCAGAGCTGACTATTTCCGGATTTACCGCTACATATGGTAACTGGGTATCTATTTTTACCGCCATCGCGCTTTGCTGTTTTGCATTTTCCACTATTATCGGATGGGGACTGTACGGTTCACGTTGTATGGAGTACCTGTCTTCTGAAAAATGGGTAAAACCGTTTATGGTCGTTTATGCACTGGTGGCAATCGTTGGTGCAACCATGGACCTTGGTATGCTCTGGAGCATTGCAGAGACATTCAACGGTCTGATGGCGATCCCGAACCTGATCGCGTTGTTCCTGTTGTCGGGTACGGTTGTGAAGCTGGTAAAGGACTATTTTGCAAGACAACATAAGTAGTCATTTTCATTATATATGTCCTTATATATTAGAAAAAAGAATAACATCAGGGATTGATATTTTTTTGACATAGTATAACCACCATGCTATATTTTAGAGCGGCAAAGGTGCCAGAGTATTTGGGTTGAGGTACTCCTGGCACCTTTTTTGCGAGAAAAAAGAGCAGGAGGATGTTATGGAAAACAACCAGACAAATGAGAAACAGCAGGATTACGAGCTTCAGGCGGTACCTGACAGCGCAAGAAAAGGTTTTCTGCCAATGTTTATGATCATGATGGGCTTTACCTTTTTCTCCGCCAGCATGAGTGTCGGCGGTCAGCTTGGTATTGGTCTGAACATGACAAAATTTATATGGGCTTTGCTCATCGGTAATGCGATTCTTGGCGTATATACCGGTATTCTTGGTTACATGGGATGCAAGACAGGACTTACCCTGGATCTGATGGCGAGACATGCTTTCGGAAAGAAAGGTTCCTGGCTTTGTTCCGCAATTATTACATTTACACAGATGGGATGGTTTGGCGTAGGTATCGCAATGTTTTCCATTCCGGTTGCAGAGCTGACTGGTATTCCGGTAGTAGTTCTTGTTATTCTGTCTGGTGGTCTTATGACAGCTTCTGCTTATTTTGGTATTAAATCTCTGGAGATCGTAAGCTGGATCGCAGTTCCGGCAGTCGGAATTCTGGGATGCATTTCTGTAGGACTTGGTGTCTCTTCTATGGGCGGACTTGGTGGTCTGTTTGCAGCAGAACCGCAGAATCCGATCACACTGGCAACAGCCATTACACTGGTTGTAGGTTCTTTCGTCAGTGGTGGTACAACAACCCCGAACTATACACGTTTTGCAAAAACAAGAAAAATCGCAGTTATCGCAACAGTTATCGCGCTCTTTATAGGAAACTCCCTGATGTTCGTATTCGGTGCAGTAGGTGGTTCCGTAGCAGGACAGGCAGATATTTTCTATATTATGATTGCACAGGGTTTAGCACTTCCGGCTATCATTGTACTTGGATTAAATATCTGGACCACAGCCGATAACGGATTATATTCCTGTGGACTTGGACTTTCCAATATTACAGGATGCTCCAAAAAGAAAATGGTATTAGTCAGCGGTATCATCGGAATCGTAGCTTCTGTATGGTTATACTATAACTTTACTTCCTGGCTTACTTTCATGGGATATGCGATCTCTCCGGTTGGTGGTGTGGTAATCACTGATTACTTCATGCATCAGAGACGTTATCAGGAAAATGACACAACAAATATGAAAACCGTAAAATGGTATGCAATCATTGCCGTTGTTGCAGGTGCTATCGTTGGACTGAAAGTACCGGTTGGTATCGGTTCTATCAATTCCATCGTTGCAGCATGCGTCATTTACTTTATTGGAAGCAAAATCTGTGATAAAGAAAAATAAAGAATGATTTGTCAGATAAACCTTCCTATATCAAAGTATTACTGCTAATTGTATGAATACGAGTATAAAGCTGAACACAGGAAGGGTGACAGGGGGGTACAAAATATGAACAGAGGAAATGTATTTGGAATCAATGGAAAAATTGAGACAGAATGCCTGACCGTTGTTGGTGCGCAGTATGCGCCCATCGGTGCCATGAATATGGAAGACGTAGACCGCAATACAGAAACGCTGCTTTCTTTTATGGATCGGGCTTCCGGTGGCTTTCCGGGCTTTGATCTGTTTGTAGCACCGGAAGCGTGCATTCAGGGTTTCCCGCAGTTTGGATGGGAAAATGCGCTGCTTACCATGGACAGTTCGCAGATTAAGAAGTTTCAGAAAAAATGTGCGGAACTGGAAGTGTACGGAGTGTTTGATTTCCTGCTTCGGGTGGATGAACAGAACAATTACACCAATACCGCCATTGTGATCAATGACAAAGGTGAGATCATTCACCGCTATGATAAAATGAATCCGTGGATTCCTTTTGAGGGTTCCATTCCGGGACGCAGCTGTACCGTATGTGACGGACCGAAAGGTGCAAAATTTGGCATTATCATCTGTGCGGATGGCGATTATCCGGAAATGTGGCGGGAAGCAGCCGTGCAGGGCGCAAATGTGATCATCCGTCCGACCCATTACATGGATCCGTGGCAGAACGCATGGGAGATCACCAATAAATCCGGTGCTTATTTTAATCAGGTGTACGTAGTGGCAGTCAACTGTTCTGGAACAGCGGAAAATGAGAATTTTTCCTGCTTTGGACGAAGCATGATCTTGGGACCGGACGGAAACGTGATCTGTGAGGGCGCAAACGGAGCACCATCTATGATCAAGGCGGATCTGTATCCGGGCATTATCGATGCAATGCGCAGTCAGGCGGTTCATTCCGCACCGATGTATTCTTATGCGCACCGGGGCGCATCCAGTCATCCGTATGCAGGAAAGGGGCTGGATACTTCGGATTACACAGCTTATAAGCGAGGTGACAACGATGGCACAGTTTAAAGGAATGTTACATTTACTGCACAAGCGGATGGCAGATATTTCCTATCCCATCAGCAAACAGGAGATTCTGGAACAGATCGGGGATGAAATCGTGAAAGCAGGTGCAGATCAGTACCTGAGTGTACGGGAGATCCTAGCACCGATCCGTCAGGAGACATTTTCCTGTGCGGCAGAGTTTTACTGTGCATTGCTTGGGGCATAGAAGGCATAAATAACAGAAGGATAAGAACAGATATGATTCTGTCTTTTCGCAAATAGAGAAATTGAGAAACTCCTCAAAACGGGTATCAAAAACGGTATCGGTTTTGGGGAGTTTTTTGCACGTGAGTCATAGTTACCCTGAATAAGCAAAAAATAAAAAACATTATTGACACCTAACACACGTTGCTTTATACTAAAAAAAGATAGAGAAAGGAAATCTAGTATGCAGGCAACAGAATTAGAAAAGACGGAAAACTATTACAGAACGCAGATGCAGAAAGATCGGATCGTTGACAGATTAAAAGAGAACGGATGCCGTATCACAAAACAGCGCATGATTTTACTGGATGTGATTCTGAGTGGAAACTGCACCAGCTGCAAAGAGATTTATTATAAAGCATCCAAATTAGATCCGAAGATCGGAACAGCGACCGTATATCGTATGGTGAACCTGTTAGAACAGATCGGTGCCATCAGCCGGGTGAATCTGTATGAGGTGACCTGTGAGACCGGCGCAAAACGGGAAGAGCATGTGATCGAACTGGATGACAGTTCTGTGCGTGTGCTGACAGAACCGGAGTGGATGCGCGTGATCGAACGGGGATTGCGGGCGTGCGGATACATTGACCGACAGAATGTGCGGACAGTAAAAGCAGGCATGGTATAAAAAAAACTTGCATCTTTGTAAATAGTGTGATAAATTATTAATTAAGAATATGTAGTATGTTGTAAGAGTGGGCGCGAGTCCACTCTTAGTTGTTGTATAGTGAAATCTGAGAAAGAAGGTGACAAAGATGTCAAAACGCGAAGATTATGAAGCACGTACAGAAGCCTTATTACTTCCGATCATGGAAGAAATGAATTTTGAACTGGTAGATGTGGAATATGTAAAAGAGGGAAGCACCTGGTATTTACGCGCCTACATCGATAAAGAGGGCGGCATTACCGTCAATGATTGTGAGGCAGTTGCCCGCAGAATGAACGATCTGCTGGATGAGAAGGATTTTATTGCCGATTCTTATGTATTCGAGGTAAGTTCCCCGGGACTTGGCAGACCGCTGAAAAAAGAAAAAGATTATGTGAGAAGTATGGGAAAAGAATTAGAGATCCGTACTTATCGTGCAATCAACCGTCAGAAAGAATTTTATGGAATTCTGACCGGATATACAGAAGATACCGTAACGATTCAGCCGGAGGAAGGTGAAGCACTTACTTTCCAGAAAAACGAGATCGCACTGATCAGACTGGCATTTGATTTTTAGAACAGGAGGAAAAAGGAAAAAATGGCAAAAAGCAGCAAGAGCAAAAAAAATGCTGAGAGCAGAGAGTTACTGGAAGCATTGACAATTTTAGAAAAAGAAAAAAATATCAGCAAGGATACATTACTGGAAGCAATTGAGAACTCACTGCTGACAGCATGTAAAAACCATTTTGGAAAAGCTGACAATATCAAAGTTACCATCGATCCGGAGACTTGTGAGTTTCATGTTTACGCTGAGAAAACCGTCGTACAGGAAGTGACAGATCCGCTGACAGAGATCAGCTTTGCAGAGGCAATGATGATCGGCGGTGGTCATGGACTTGGCGATGTGATCCATGAGGAGATCCAGTCCAAAGATTTCGGACGTATCGCAACACAGAATGCAAAGAATGTTATTTTACAGAAAATCCGTGAGGAAGAGCGCAAAGTGATCTTTGATCAGTATTATGGAATGTCCAAAGATATTGTAACCGGTATCGTTCAGCGTTATATTGGAAACAATGTAAGTATTGACCTTGGTAAAGTGGACGCTGTCCTCAGTGAAAACGAGATGATCCCGGGCGAGACATTTGAGCCGACCGAGCGTATCAAAGTATATGTGATCGATGTAAAATCTACTTCCAAAGGACCGAAAGTACTTGTATCCAGAACACATCCGGAACTGGTAAAACGTCTGTTTGAGGCAGAGGTTGCAGAGGTTCGTGACGGTATCGTTGAGATCAAGAGCATTGCCCGTGAGGCAGGAAGCCGTACAAAGATGGCAGTATGGTCCAATGATCCGGACGTTGATCCGGTAGGCGCATGCGTTGGTATGAACGGTGCCCGTGTCAATGCCATTGTAGAAGAGTTAAACGGTGAGAAGATCGATATCATCAACTGGAATGAGAACCCGGCTATGCTCATTGAGAATGCATTAAGCCCGGCAAAAGTTATCTCCGTTATTGCAGATGCAGAGGAGAACAAGGCAAAAGTTGTTGTTCCGGATTATCAGCTTTCCCTGGCAATCGGTAAAGAAGGTCAGAATGCACGTCTGGCAGCCCGCCTGACCGGATTCAAGATCGACATCAAGAGTGAGACACAGGCAAGAGAAGCCGGTGACTTCATGGATTATGAAGAAGATTACGAGGATGAAGAATTAAACGACATCGATCTGGAAGATATGAATGAGGAGTATCATCCGACAGATGCTTCCGATGACGATGGATTCATTAATATTCCGGAAATCGAAGATGAGGATGGAGAGAATGAATAAGAAAAGTCCGATGCGCATGTGTGTGGGATGTCACGAAATGCGGGAAAAAAGAGAAATGATCCGTGTTTTGAAAATGCAGGACAATACCTTTTGTATTGACGCGGCAGGTCGCAAAAACGGCCGCGGAGCATATTTGTGCAAAAAGATGGAGTGTCTGGATCAGGCAGTCCAGAATCACGGATTGGAACGTTCGTTCAAAATGAGTATACCAAAAGAAATTATTGCGGAATTGACAGAGGAGATGAAAACGATTGCAGAATAACAGGATTTTATCAGGTCTGGGGCTTGCACAGAAAGCCGGATGCATTGCCAGTGGAGAATTTGCGGTGGAGAAAGCCGTCAAAGGCGGTCTGGCGTGTGTTGTGATCGTGGCAGAAGATGCTTCCGATAATACAAAGAAGAAAATGAGAAATATGACAGATTTTTATGAAACCCCTCTGTATATCTATGGAAGTAAAGATGATCTTGGTCATTGCATCGGCAAGGAGTACCGCTCTATGGTAGCGATCCTGCAGCCGGGCTTTGCCAAATCTGTCATGAAGCAGTTAGATAACAGACCAACAACTGAATAGGGAGGAACTAGAATGGCAAAAATCAGAGTTCATGAAATAGCAAAAGAATATAATGTACCGGCAAAGGATGTAATGACTTTCCTGGAAGGACATAATATAGAAGTAAGCAGCCATATGAGTACACTGGAAGACAATGCGGTTGCATTAGTCAGAGGAAAATATGGAAAGAGTGGCGAGGCAGACGCAGATAAAAAAGAGCGTCCGAAGAAAAAATCAAGCATTTCTGCTGTATACAATCCGCAGAACAGCAAGATGAGCAATCGTCGTTCCAATAACGGAAACAGAAACGGGGATCGTCCGCAGCGCCAGAATGGAGATCGTCCACAGCGTGCAAACGGAGAGAACCGTCAGCGCCAGGATGGTGACCGTCCACGTTACGACAATCGTCAGCGTCAGAACGGTGACAGACCACAGCGTCAGAATGGAGATCGTCCACGTTACGACGGCGACCGTTCCCAGCGCCCAAATGGTGACCGTCCGGCAAGAAACGGTGATCGTCCACAGAGAAGATATGGTGACAGACCGGCAAGACAGGAAAATGGTGATAGAAATGGCCGTTATGAAAGAAAAGACAACAATAATCAAAAAGGCTTCCAGGGTAATCGCGGCGGTGGTAATAATTTTGGAGGTAATCGAAACAATCGACAGGACAATTCAGGCCGTTCGAGAGAATCGAGAGGACGCTTAGATCACGATATTTCACGTATGAACCGTGACAACAAGGCGTCCATCGAGGAATTGCGCGGAAAAGAGAATACACACGTAAATAAAAAGAAAAACAAACAGGATTACGAAAGAAAGAACCGTAAACAGGAGCAGTACGTAAACCTGGAGAAGAAGACGGGACACAAAAAACGGAATGCACAGCCACAGCCGCAGGCAGAAAAGAAGACAGATGAAGTTCGCAGCATTTCCCTGCCGGAAGTTATGACCGTTCGTGAGCTGGCAGAGCGTATCGATGTACCGGCTTCCAAAGTCGTAGAAAAATTATTCATGCAGGGTATTCTTGCAACTGTAAACCAGGAAGTTGATTACGAGAAAGCAGAAGAGATCGCACTGGAGTTCAACTGCATCGCTGAGCCGGAAGAGAAAGTAGATGTTATCGCTGAACTTCTGAAAGAGGAAGAAGAGGATGAAAACACACTGGTTTCCAGACCGCCGGTTGTATGTGTTATGGGACACGTTGACCATGGTAAAACTTCTCTGCTGGATGCCATTCGTGAGACTCATGTAACTGATCGCGAGGCAGGTGGTATCACACAGCATATCGGTGCATCTGTCGTACAGATCAACGGACAGAAGATCACATTCCTTGATACACCGGGTCATGAGGCATTTACAGCTATGCGTATGCGTGGAGCAAATTCTACGGATATCGCAATCCTGGTAGTTGCTGCTGATGACGGAATCATGCCGCAGACTATTGAGGCGATCAGCCATGCAAAAGCAGCAGGCATTGAGATCATTGTAGCCATCAACAAGATTGATAAAGAGAGCGCAAATATCGATTATGTAAAACAGGGTCTTGCAGAGCAGGGACTGATCCCGGAAGACTGGGGTGGAAGCACCATCTGTGTACCGGTATCTGCACGTACCGGAGAAGGCATCACAGAACTTCTTGAGATGGTACTGCTGACAGCAGATATTCTTGAGCTGAAAGCAAATCCGAAGAGAAAAGCCCGTGGTCTTGTTATCGAAGCACAGCTGGATAAAGGACGTGGTGCAGTTGCAACCGTTCTGGTTCAGAAAGGTACCTTAAAAGTCGGAGAGCCGATCGCAGCAGGAAGCAGCTATGGTAAAGTACGTGCCATGATCGATGATAAGGGAAGACGTGTCAAAGAGGCAGGTCCTTCTACACCGGTTGAGATCCTTGGTCTGAACAGTGTTCCGAATGCAGGTGAAGTATTCGTTGCATGTGATTCTGATAAGGACGCAAGAAGCTTTGCAGATACTTTTGTATCCCAGAACAGAGAGAAAATGCTTGAGGAGACCAGATCCAGAATGTCTCTGGATGATCTGTTCTCACAGATTCAGACTGGCAACTTAAAAGAGCTGGAACTGATCGTAAAAGCAGACGTTCAGGGTTCTGTAGAGGCAGTAAAACAGAGTTTGACCAAACTTTCCAACGAGGAAGTAGTTGTAAAAGTAATCCATGGCGGTGTTGGTGCCATCAACGAGTCCGATGTTTCTCTGGCTTCCGCATCCAATGCGATCATCATTGGATTTAACGTAAAACCGGATGCAACTGCAAAAGCAACTGCAGAGCAGGAGCATGTAGACATTCGTCTGTACTCCGTTATTTACAAAGCAATTGAGGATATCGAGGCAGCAATGAAAGGTATGCTGGATCCGATCTTTGAGGAGAAAGTCATCGGTCATGCAGAAGTTCGCCAGATCTTCAAAGCTTCCGGTGTCGGCAACATTGCCGGTTCTTACATTCTGGATGGTGTATTTGAGCGTAACTGCAAAGTTCGTATCACAAGAGAAGGAAAACAGATCTTCGAGGGTGATTTAGCTTCCCTGAAACGTTTCAAAGACGATGTCAAAGAAGTAAAAGCCGGATATGAATGTGGTCTTGTATTTGAAGGATTTAACGACATTGCAGAGTTTGATGTCGTAGAAGCATATAAGATGGTAGAAGTACCAAGATAGTCTGGAGATGACAGAATATGAGAAAAAACAGTATTAAAAATACCCGTTTAAATGAAGAAGTAATGCGTGAGTTATCTACGATCATCCGCAATGAGATCAAGGACCCGCGTATTCATCCGCTGACCACCGTGTCAGCGGTACAGGTTGCTCCGGATCTGAAAACCTGCAAGGTTTATATCAGTGTACTGGGTGACAAAAAAGAAAAAGAGGATACCATTCAGGGATTGAAAAATGCAGCAGGCTATGCGAGACGTTGTCTTGCACAGTCCCTGAATCTCAGAAATACACCGGAACTTCGGTTTATTCTGGATGAGTCCATTGAATATGGCATTGAGATGTCAAAGAAGATTGATGCATTAACAGGTGGCAGCAAAGAGGAAGAGTAAGAGGATGGACATGATTTCATTAGATTCATATTTGGAAGGAATCCATACAGTAGCTATTTCCGGTCATATCCGGCCGGATGGCGACTGTGTGGGCTCCTGCCTGGCAGTATATAATTATATTTGTGACAATTATCCGGACATTATGGCGGATGTGTATCTGGAGACAATACCGGACAAATTTCTGTTTTTGAAAAATGCGAACAAGATTCGCCATATTCGTGAGACAGACGGTAAAAAAGAATACGATCTGTTTATTGCCCTGGATTGCGGGGATGCAGGTCGTCTGGGATTGGCAGGACAGTATTTTGAGGTGGCAAAAAGCACATTTTGTGTAGATCATCATATCAGTAACCAGTCTTTTGCTGATTTTAACTATATTTTCCCAAATGCAAGCTCTACCTGTGAACTGGTTTATCAGCTTTTAGATAGCAGCAAGATCACAAAAGAGATTGCCGAGTGTATTTATCTTGGAATCGTGCATGATACAGGTGTGTTTCAATATTCCTGCACCTCATCGAAGACGATGGAGATTGCGGGAAAACTGATGGATAAGGGCATTGATTATTCCCGGATCGTAGACGAGACATTCTATATCCGTACTTTTGCGCAGCAGCAGATTCTTGGAAAGGCACTGATGGATGCGGAGCTGCATTTTGACGGAATGTGTATTTCCAGTGTGATCAAGCGCAAACAGCTGGAAAAATTTCATGTGGAACCAAAAGATCTGGATGGAATTGTAAGTACCCTGCGTTCTACCACGGGCGTAGAGGCTGCTGTGTTTGTATATCCGAATGAAAATGATACTTATAAAGTCAGTCTTCGTTCCGCTTCTTATGTGGATGTGGCAGCGATCGCCGTAGAATTTGGCGGCGGCGGACATTGCCGGGCAGCCGGTGCGTCCATCGAGGGAAAACCGGATGACATCCTCAAAAAAGTACTTGCAAAAGTCAGAAAGCAGTTAAAGACAAAAGAGGAAGATGGATGTACAACGGAATCATAAATGTATACAAGGAAAAAGGATATACTTCTTTTGATGTAGTGGCGCGGATGCGCGGGATCTGTGGACAGAAGAAAATCGGTCATACCGGGACGTTAGATCCGGATGCGGAAGGCGTGCTGCCAGTCTGCCTTGGAAAAGCAACGAAAGTCTGTGATATGCTGACCGATTCGGATAAGGTATATCGTGCAGTCATGCAGCTTGGCGTGGAAACGGATACACAGGATCTGACGGGAACCATTTTAAAAGAAGTGGATACTTCCGGTCTTATGGAACAGAAGGTTATGGATGCGGTGATGCAGTTTGAAGGCGAGATCCATCAGGTTCCGCCAATGTATTCCGCATTGAAAGTAAATGGAAAGAAACTGTGTGATCTGGCCAGAGCCGGTGTCACTGTGGAGCGGAAAGCCCGTCCGGTGACGATTTATAAGATTCAGGTGGAAAACATAGCACTTCCGTACGTAACAATGACGGTTTCCTGTTCCAAGGGTACTTACATTCGTACGTTGTGTCATGACATTGGACAGAAACTTGGCTGCGGTGCGGCTATGAAAAGCCTTGTCCGTCTTCAGGCAGCAGGATATCGCATGGAAGATGCATATAAGCTGGACACCTTACAGGAATATAAAGAAGCTGGCACATTAAAAGATGTGGTGACCCCGATCGAACATGTATTTGAAGTGTATCCGGTGCTGACAGCAAAGCCGGAATTTGACATTATGTTAAAAAATGGCAATAAGATGGCGCTGCAGCAGTTTCAGGAAACGATAAAACCGGAACCGGAAATGAAAGTGCGTGTCCGGATGTCGGATGGACGTTTTGCAGCCGTTTATGAATATCGGGAAGATCTTGGACTGTTCCGTCCGTCAAAAATGTTTTTGGAGGATTAACGAGTAAGGATGAAATATATAAAAGATACATTGGATTTTAAAATTGAAGAACCTTCGGTTATCACTCTGGGCAAGTTTGACGGTCTGCACAGCGGACACCGTTATCTGATGGAGGCTATGCAGAAAGGCAAGGAGCAGGGGCTCAAATGTGTGATCTTTACCTTTGATATTCCACCGAAAGCGATTCACAAAGGTACGTACAATGTGTTATCTACGAATGAAGAAAAAGCACATATTTTCGCAGAAGCGGGAGTGGATTATCTGATCGAATGCCCGTTTACCGATGACTTCCGTCAGCTTTCTCCCTATGCATTTTTGCAGATGCTGAAAGAGAAGATCAATGTAAAAATGATCGTGGCAGGCACGGATTTTCATTTTGGATATCAGCGTGCCGGTTCCTTTCGGGAATTACAGCAGTATGCGGATGATCTGGGCTATGAGGCAGTGATCGTTAAGAAAAAACAGTACAAAGGCGAGGATATCAGCAGTACGAGAATCCGTAAGGAGATCGCAGAAGGAAATATGGAAGAAGCCAATTATCTGCTGGGCTATTCTTATTTTCTCACCGGCCCGGTGCTTCACGGCAACGAGATCGGACGGACCATCGGAATCCCGACAGCAAATCAGCGCCCGGAAGAATTTAAACTGCTTCCACCAAAGGGTGTGTATGCAGTGGAGATTCTGGCAGAAGGAAAACAGTATGACGGTATCAGCAACGTGGGATGCAAGCCGACCATTGAAGGGGTCAATCCTATGGGCGTAGAGACATTTTTGTTTGACTACTCAGGCAATCTGTACGGAAAGGACATCAAAGTGTCTTTCCTGAAGTTTATCCGCCCGGAGCGGAAATTTGGTTCTCTGGCAGAATTAAAGGCACAGATGGACCGGGATATTTTGGTTTGTAAGGAATATCTGAAAAATGTGCATGAAGCATAAAAAGAGATAGCAGATGATTTTTGGTAAGTCTGACGGTGGATGATTTTGCAGAAAGTGGTTTACAAGTCAGATTGAATATGATATATTGATTAGGCGTGAGTAAAAAGCCCATACTCAGTACCCGGACACTCCGACCGGTACTTAGTAAACACGCGTGATTGGGCGATTATAAAAAATAAAGGAGGAAATCAAGATGATTTCAAAAGAAAAAAAAGCAGCGATTATGGCAGAGTATGGTAGAACACCAAACGATACAGGATCACCGGAAGTACAGATCGCAATCTTAACAGCAAGAATCCAGGAGCTCACAGAGCATCTGAAAGAGAACCCGAAGGATCATCATTCCAGAAGAGGTCTTCTGAAAATGGTTGGTCAGAGACGTGGTATGCTTGCTTACCTTCAGAAAAAAGATCTGGAAGGTTATCGTGCACTGATCGCAAAATTAGGCATCAGAAAATAATAACAGGATAGCTGTCAGAATAGAGCGGAATTTCCGCTCTATTTTGGATTGGCGGGAGGGTTTATCCGAGACCGCTGATGTGTGCAAAACCATGGATCACTTGTACAAAGGATAGATGCAAGTGTGATGTGGGAAAGTTTTGTACAGATCAGTAGTTTCGGGTCTCCTGCCACAGTAAAGAAGGAGAGAAAATAATGAAGAAAACCTATTCAATGGAACTGGCCGGAAGAACATTAAGCGTTGATATCGGTCGTGTAGCCGCACAGGCAAATGGCGCAGCTCTTATGCATTATGGAGATACAGTTGTATTATCTACAGCAACTGCATCCGAAAAACCGCGTGAGGGAATCGATTTCTTCCCGTTAAGCGTAGAGTTCGAAGAGAAAATGTATTCTGTAGGAAAAATCCCGGGTGGATTTAACAAACGTGAGGGAAAAGCATCTGAGAACGCTGTTTTAACAGCACGTGTTATCGACCGTCCGATGCGTCCGTTATTCCCGAAGGATTACAGAAATGACGTTACTTTAAATAACATGGTAATGAGCGTTGATCCGGAGTGCCGTCCGGAGCTTCTTGCAATGCTTGGTTCTGCTATCGCAACAAGTATTTCCGATATTCCGTTCTGCGGACCGTGTGCAACTACACAGATCGGTATGGTAAACGGCGAATTCGTTGTAAACCCGTCTCAGGCTGACTGGGATAACGGAGATCTTCAGTTGACTGTTGCATCTACTTCCGAGAAAGTTATCATGATCGAGGCAGGCGCAAACGAGATCAAAGAAGAGAAAATGATCGAAGCTATCTATATGGCTCATGAGATCAACCAGACAATTATCGAATTTATCAACAAAATGGTTGCTGAGATCGGCAAACCAAAACATGAGTATACAAGCTGTGCAGTTCCGGAAGAAATGTTCGCAGCAATGCGCGAGATCGTAACACCGGAAGAGATGGAAGAAGCTGTATTTACGGATGTAAAACAGGTTCGTGAGGAGAATATCCGTGTCATCACAGAGAAACTGGAAGAGGCATTTGCAGAGAACGAAGAGTGGCTTGCAGTTCTTGGCGAGGCAGTATATCAGTATCAGAAAAAGACTGTTCGTAAGATGATCTTAAAAGATCACAAACGTCCGGATGGTCGTGCCATCACACAGATCCGTCCGCTGGCAGCAGAAGTTGACCTGATTCCGCGAGTTCATGGTTCTGCAATGTTTACCCGTGGACAGACACAGATCTGTACGATCACAACTCTGGCTCCGTTATCTGAAGTTCAGAAAGTAGACGGATTGGATGAGAATATTACAAGCAAACGTTACATGCATCACTACAACTTCCCGTCCTACTCTGTAGGTGAGACAAAACCGTCCAGAGGACCGGGACGTCGTGAGATCGGACATGGAGCATTAGCTGAGAAAGCATTAGTACCGGTACTTCCGAGCGAGGAAGAATTCCCGTATGCAATCCGTACTGTATCTGAGACATTTGAGTCCAATGGATCTACTTCTCAGGCAAGTATCTGTGCATCTACCATGTCTCTGATGGCAGCAGGTGTACCGATCAAGAAACCGGTTGCAGGTATTTCCTGTGGTCTGGTAACAGGCGAGACAGATGATGATTACATCGTTCTGACAGATATCCAGGGTCTGGAAGATTTCTTTGGCGATATGGACTTTAAAGTAGCCGGAACACATGACGGTATCACAGCAATCCAGATGGATATCAAGATCCACGGACTGACAAGACCGATCGTAGAGGAAGCTATTGCAAGAACACGTGAAGCAAGACTTTACATTCTGGATGAAGTTATGAAACCGGCGATCGCTGAGCCGAGAGCACAGGTTGGAAAATATGCACCGAAGATCATCTCCATGCAGATCGATCCGCAGAAGATCGGTGATGTTGTTGGTCAGAGAGGAAAGACCATCAATGCCATCATCGAGCAGACTGGTGTTAAGATCGACATTACAGATGACGGTTCCGTATCTATCTGTGGTACAGACGCAGACATGATGAACCGTGCAGCAGAGCTGATCCGCATCATCGTAACAGATTTCGAGGCAGGTCAGGTTCTTACAGGTAAAGTCGTAAGCATTAAAGAGTTTGGTGCATTCATCGAGTTCGCTCCGGGCAAAGAGGGAATGGTTCATATTTCCAAGATTTCCAAAGAGCGTATCAACCGTGTAGAAGACGTTCTGACACTTGGCGACAAGGTTACCGTTGTTTGCCTTGGAAAAGACAAGATGGGAAGAATCAGCTTCAGCATGAAAGATGTAAAATAATAAATGATGAAATAAAAACCGGTGGGCAGATGCCTGCCGGTTTTGTTTTGGCTAAAATTGGAAATTTCGTTAAAATTTTCCCGGACAAAAGCACTTTCTGCCAGGCAGAATATATTACTATATGGAAAGAATCTTAAAATATATTCATGCGTCTGCTGCATACAGACAGGGGATTTTCGGACAGGGTATTCTTGTAGCGGTGCTGGATACGGGAATTTCTCCCCATACCGATCTGCAGGGGAGAATTGCCGGATTTCGGGATTATATCAGACAGCGTCCGCAGCCTTATGATGATAACGGACATGGAACGCATATCAGCGGAATCATAGGAGCCGGTGGGAAAGGAGCCATTCATGGAGTTGCACCGGGGTGCTATTTGTGGAGCTGTAAGGTTTTGGATAAAAACGGAAACGGAAAAATTCAGGATACCTGTCAGGCAGTAGAGGATATTGTTGCATACAATCAGAGACATACGCAGAAAATACGAATTATGAATATCTCTGTTGGTATGTTGGAACGGGTACAGCCGGAATTGCAGAAGCGTCTGTTGCAATGTGTAGAACGTGCCTGGGATCAGGGGATTGTGGTACTGGCAGCCGCAGGCAACAATGGGCCGGGAGAACATACGGTGACCAGTCCCGGGATCTCAAAGAAAATTATTACGGTGGGAAGCTTGGATAGCTGCAGTGAAACCAGGCGGGAACTGAGCCTGTATTCCGGGCGGGGGCCGACAGCGTCCTGTGTGGTAAAACCGGAGATCGTGATGCCGGGAACGGATATTATCAGTTGTGGCACGCGTCAGGGAAGTTATGTGAAAAAGAGTGGAACTTCCATGGCGGTGCCAATTGTATCTGGTATCATTGCGTTACTTTTGAGCAAAGATCCTTCTCTGACACCAAATGAGGTAAAATTACAGTTGTATCGCAGCGCGGACCGTACCGGGATGGATCGCCGGATAAAATGCTGGGGAACCATTGATCTTCGAAAATTACTATCTGTATATTAAATATAGATCGCAAAGGAACTGGGGGCATGAGTAAGTGGTAAAGGCGGATGGTGAATGTTCGTTTTGTGCGCTAGAAATATTGATGAGAGCAGTAATTCTTAGCAACGGAAGGTTCTCCATTTGAGCTGTGGTTACTATTGTTCAGGAAGAACCGGGATACAATCTGTACCCATGCATCTTTCAAAGTAAGTAACGGAATACTATTGGCAGCAAGAATGTTAACAGATCCCACATTTTCGCTGTTTAGTGTATACACAGCTTTGCCGATCACGTCACCCTTTTGAATTGGAGCTTCCACACGATCCGGGAGCTCTAATTTTTTCTCCAATTCTCCACTGGTATTTTGGGTGTCAAGATAATGGAAAGCGGATTCATATTGCAGTGAAAGCTGTGACTGACTGCCTCTGGAAACCAAAATGTCCGGTAAGACATCCTGATTTTCATCTGTATACACGCGGCAGTTGGCAAATCCCCAGTCGAACATGGATTTCACATCTGCAATGCGTTCTTTGCTGCTTGCGGCGCCCATAACGACTGCAATCAGACTGAGCGAATCTTTCGTTGCGGTTGCGGAGAGACAGAAACCGGCTTTGGAGGTAAAACCGGTTTTCAGTCCGGTGGCATAAGGATACTGCTTGATCAGATGGTTCGTATTGCTGAGGGTAAAGGCAGAATCGCCCCGGGCAGTATGGTGAATGATATCTTCCTGCCAGATTTTGGTATAATCAAAAATTGTCGGATGATTAACCGTAAGTTCCCGTGACATCAGGGCGATGTCATTGGCGCAGGAATAATGATTGTCTGCATCGAGTCCGCAGCAGTTTACAAAATTTGTATGTGTCATGCCAAGGGAGGCAGCAGTTTCATTCATTTTCTGAACAAAGGCATCTTCACTTCCGCTGATCAGTTCTGCCATGGCAACACAGGCATCATTGGCACTGGCAACGGTGATACATTTGATTAGAGTTTCCACCGTCTGGGTTTCGTTTGGCTCTAAGTACACCTGAGAACCGCCCATGCCGGCAGCATGTTCTGAAATCGTTACCGTGTCTTCCAGATGAATCTGTCCGGCTTCCAGTGCCTGAAAAATCAAAAGCAGTGTCATGATTTTGGTGACGCTTGCCAGCGGGCGTTCTTCGGTGGAATTTTTTTCATACAGGATCGTACCGGTGGCAGCATCCATTAAGAGGGCGCATGGCGCGGTAACGGAAGGGGCAGAGCCAGCAGTTTCTGTATCAGATGCAGAGATTTCTGTGGCATAAGTGGTGACAGGAAGGGTGCACAACAGCAGCAGGAGCGCGAGAAAAACAGAAAAGTGGCGTTTCAATCTTATTTTCATATAGAATCCCGGAATGTTTTTCTATATTTTTATGTGCCGGTGGGAAAAACTATGCGTTTGACAGGGAGAAAGTGGGAGAAGAAAGGGAAAAACCAGAGAAAGACCTTGAATTTTTGCGGGGATTCAGTACAATAGTGTAAGATTGGAGAAAATGTGTCTTATGGAATTAAAGGTAAAACTGGAAGTATTTGAGGGACCGTTGGATCTGCTGCTTCATTTACTGGATAAAAACAAGGTGAGTATTTATGATATTCCGATCGTGGAGATTACGAACCAATATCTGGATTATATCCGGGAGATGCAGCGTCAGGATCTGAACATTATGAGTGAATTTCTGGTTATGGCGGCAACGCTTCTGGAGATCAAGTCCAAATGGCTTCTGCCCAAGGAAGAGTCTGAGGAGGAAGAAGAAATCGATCCCCGTGCGGAACTGATGGAGCAGCTGCTGCAGTACAAGCTGTTTAAATATATGTCACAGGAATTAAAAGACCGGCAGATTGATGCGGGACGCCGTCTGTTCAAAAATCCATCAATTCCGGAGGAAGTGCGCTCTTATGAAGAACCGCTGGATCTGGATGAATTGACGAAAGGGTACGATCTGAAGAAGCTGCATGCGATTTTTGAATCAGTCATGAAAAAACAGACTGATAAAATGGATCCGATCCGTTCCAGATTTGGAAAAATCGAACGGGAGGAAGTGTCACTGGATGAAAAAATGATCTATCTGGAAACTTACTGCATGGAACATGAACGTTTTTCTTTCCGGGATCTGCTGGAGCGGCAGGGAAGTAAGGTGGAGATCATTGTAACCTTCCTTGGTATTCTGGAACTGATGAAAACCGGGCGGATACAGATCGAACAGGAACATTTATTTGACGAAATCTATATTACCGTATGCCCGAAAACGGAATTGGAGATACAGGAGTAAAGAAACATGAAAATTGAAGAATACGAAGCAGCGGCAGAAGCGATTCTGTTTGCAATGGGAGATTCGGTAGAACTGAAAAAACTGGCGTTTGCGCTGCAGGTCGGAGAGCGGGAGGCAGAACTGATCGTGCGGAATCTGGCAGACCGCTATCAGGCATCCAACTGTGGACTGCAGATCCTGGAACTGGATGGCGCGTATCAGATCTGTACAAAACCGTCCCAGTATGAATATCTGATCCGGATCGCAAAGCAGCCACGCAAACAGGTGCTGACGGATGTATTATTGGAAACGTTATCGATTGTTGCGTATAAGCAGCCGGTAACAAAAGTAGAGATTGAAAAAATCCGCGGGGTATCCTGTGAACATGCCATTAATAAACTTCTGGATTATGGACTCATTCAGGAGGCAGGACGTCTGGATGCACCGGGACGACCGATCTTGTTTGGAACCACGGAAGAGTTTTTACGCTGTTTTGATGTGCAGTCTGTGGAAGAATTACCGGACATGAATCCGGATAAGATCGAGGAATTGAAGCAGGAAGCTGAGGAAGAAGTGCAGCTTCAGTTGAAAGTGTAATTAACAGAACGAAACAAAATAAAACAGAATAAAAAAGTTCACAAAATTAAGTGGCAAAATTATACGAATTCGATTAAAAACATTGTTAATTAATTGACTATTATAAACAAGTGCTAATATCCTTTGTGATGATTTGTACAAAATACACAAAAATAGGTTGTAAAAATAGGTTAAAGTGACTAACCGGAAACCTGATAACCCATTTATCAGTATTGAAATAAATACAATCCTATATTAATATACGACACATGGGCGTTGCGAAACGGATGAAAATATGTAAAAAATATACAAAAAGCAGTTCTGGAATTTACATAAAATCATCGTGATGCAACCGACTTTACAGTGGTAAAGGTTTAGGAGGATAGGATATGAGCAGATTATCAGTAGTATCAGCTGACAAAGTAAATTCTACGACGGAACAGCTTATGAAAGAATTTACACAGCGAATTGTGGCAAATCCACCGGGAGTCTGTCCGGTAGATATGCAGCTGGCATTCTTAAAAGTATGTCATGCACAGACATGTGGAAAATGTGTTCCATGTCGCATCGGTCTGGGACAGTTAGAAGATCTTCTGGAGAAGGTTCTGGATAATGAAGCGACCATGGACACCTTGAAATTGATTGAGCAGACAGCAGAAAATATTAAAAACTCTGCTGATTGTGCCATTGGTTTTGAATCCGCGCGTATGGTGCTGGCAGGTCTGGAAGGTTTCAAAGAAGATTATATTTCCCATATTACAGAACACAGATGTCTGGGATCATTCGAGCAACCGATTCCTTGCGTAACACTCTGTCCGGCACATGTAGACATCCCGGGATATATCGCACTGGCAGGAGAGGGACGTTGTGAGGATGCGGTTCGTCTGATCCGTAAGGACAACCCGTTCCCGACTGCATGTGCCCTGATCTGTGAGCATCCGTGTGAGGCAAGATGCCGCAGAAATATCATTGATGATTCCATCAATATCCGTGGTATCAAACGATATATCGTGGACAATGCACCGTCCAATCAGGTACCGGTTCCGGAATGTGCACCGTCAACAGGCAAAAATATTGCCATTATCGGCGGTGGTCCGAGTGGTCTGACAGCTGCTTATTTCTTGCAGTTAATGGGACATCATTGTACTGTATTTGAGGAGAAGCAGCACCTTGGCGGTATGCTTCGTTACGGTATTCCAAACTACCGTTTCCCACGTGAACGTCTGCAGGAGGATATTGATGCAATTCTTGCTACCGGTGTAGAAGTAAAAATGAATCAAAATATCGGTACAGAAGAAATGAAGGAGATTCATAAATTTTACGATGCAACTTATGTGGCAATTGGTGCACATACCGATAAAAAACTTGGTCTGGAAGGCGAGGACAGCAAAAATGTAATCTCTGCGGTTGATATGCTGCGTGAGATCGGCGATGGAAAATATCCGGATTACACCGGCAAACGTGTCGTTGTTGTCGGTGGCGGAAACGTGGCAATGGACTGTGCGAGAACTGCAATTCGTGCCAATGCAGAGACTGTAAGTATCGTATACCGCAGACGCCAGGAAGATATGACTGCACTTCCGGCAGAGGTAGAAGGTGCTGTGGCAGAGGGAATCGAGCTTGTTACCTTAAAAGCACCGCTTCGTGTAGAAGCCGATGCAGAAGGAAACGCATGTGCACTCTGGGTACAGCCGCAGATCATCGGACCGGTAAGAGGAGGCAGACCTTCCCCGCGTAAGGCAAACAAACCGGAAGAACGTATGGAATGTGATATCGTTCTGGTTGCCATCGGACAGGATATCGTATCTCAGCCGTTTGCTGATTTCGGTCTTGCTACCAACTGGGGACGCATCGTTGCCAATGAAGGTGGTGCTGCCAACATGGTTGGCGTATATGCAGGCGGTGACTGTGTATCCGGTCCATCCACAGTAATCAAAGCAATCGCAGCAGGTAAAGCCGCTGCAGCAAATATTGACGAATATCTTGGCTGTCATCATCCGATCAGTTGTGATGTTGCAATTCCTGAGCCGATGCTGAATGACAAAGTTCCTTGTGGACGTGTCAACCTTCAGGAAGTAGAGGCATGGGCAAGAAGAACAAACTTTGAAGCAATTGAACTTCCAATGAGCTGCGAAGAAGCAGAGCAGGAAGCAAGCCGTTGCTTACGATGCGATCATTATGGTTGCGCCACACTGAGAGGAGGCAGAGAGTTCGAATGGTAAATTTAACAATTAACAATAAAAAAGTTCAGGTGCCGGAGGGTACGACAATTCTGGCAGCTGCTGCTCAGGTGGGCATCAAGATTCCGACATTGTGTTACTTAAAAGAGATAAATGAGATCGCATCCTGCCGTATCTGTGTGGTAGAAATAGAGGGCAAAGAGACATTGGTAGCTTCCTGTAATACCGTAGTAGAAGAAGGAATGGTTGTCTATACAAACAGTTATAAAGCGCAGCATGCCCGCCGTATGAACGTTCAGTTTATTCTGTCTGAGCATGATGCACATTGTACTTCCTGTGTGAAAAGTGGAAATTGCAGTCTGCAGACGGTGGCAAATGAACTGAATATCGGGGAAGTTCCGTTTGAAGAACATTATGAAGTAAATGAATGGCCGCAGGATTTCCCACTGATCCGTAATGCAAGCAAGTGTATCAAATGTATGCGTTGTGTTCAGATCTGTGAGAAAGTACAGGGACTTGGAATCTGGGATATGATCAATACTGGAAAACGTACCAGCGTTGGCGTATCTGGCAGAAAGAAGATTACAGAATCCGACTGTGCAGTCTGTGGACAGTGTATCACCCACTGTCCGGTTGGTGCGCTGTATGAGCGTGATGATATTGATCCGTTCATGAATGCAGTTCATGATCCGGAGAAAATCGTGGTTGTTCAGATCGCACCTGCTGTCCGTGCAGCATGGGGTGAGGGCTTAGATCTTCCACGGGAGATGGCAACAGAGAAGAGACTGGCAGCAGCGGTGCGAGCCCTTGGTGTTGACTATGTATTTGATACCAACTTTTCTGCCGATCTGACCATTATGGAAGAAGGAAATGAGTTTTTGGAGCGTATGACACATGCAGATCAGTATTCATGGCCAATGTTTACGTCCTGCTGTCCGGGTTGGGTCCGCTTTGTAAAATCTCAGTATCCTGACATGACAAAAAATCTGTCTACCGCAAAATCTCCGCAGCAGATGTTTGGCGCTGTAGCAAAATCTTATTATGCACAGATCCTGGATGTAGATCCGTCCAGAATTTTCAGTGTTTCCATTATGCCTTGTGTGGCAAAAAAACATGAGTGTGAAATTCCGGGAATGGATGATGCGGGAGCAGGTCCGGATGTAGATCTGTCTCTGACAACCAGAGAGTTAGACCGTGTATTGAAGGCAGAACTTGTTTCTCCGGCATTCTTAGAGGAGGAAGAGTTTGACCAGCCGTTAGGCATTGGCTCCGGTGCAGGTGTCATCTTTGGCGCAACCGGCGGTGTTATGGAGGCAGCTTTAAGAACCGCATACTATGTATTAAATGGCAAAAATCCAGATCCTGAGATGTTCAAAATGGTACGTGGTATGGACGGTATCCGTGAAGCAGAGCTTGAGATCGCAGGCATCAAGATCAAAGCAGCTATTGTCAACGGACTTGGCAATACCAGAAAACTGATGGAGAAAATCCGTTCCGGTGAAGCGGAATACCATTTCGTGGAAGTGATGGCTTGTCCGGGCGGTTGCGTTGGCGGCGGTGGTCAGCCAATCACCGATGGCGTGGAGCTTGCAGATGTACGTAGAAGAAATCTGTATCATCTGGATAAGAAGAATCCGCTTCGTTTCTCTCATGAGAATCCGTCTGTGATCAAAGCGTATGAAGATTTCTTTGAGAAACCGTTATCTCATAAATCTCATGAACTGTTACATACGGATCATGAAGCATGGAAAATGCCGAATCAGAGATAATCAATAGGTTGTGGAATCACTGATAGCAGGAGTTAGCTTTTTAGCTGGCTCCTGTTTTGTTGTACAGGGAAAACACAATGTTATGGGAAAGAAAAGTCAGGTTATGCAGGCAGGGAGTACTTTTGTGTTTTATGTTCTGAATTAATGCAGAAATATGTAAACTTGTTTTACGTTCTGAATCAATGTGGAAATACGTAAAATAGTGAAAAACAGGAAAAGCAAAAGTATATGTATCAGAACTTTGAATGTAAATTTCATGGACGAATATTTTTGCGTATATTTTTGACCGCAATTTTTATATGTGCTATTTTCACAGAAAACGGCTATGCAGCGACCAGATTTCCAACAGAGGAGATCAGTCAGAATTTTGCAGATTTTCACAGGGAGGATCTGAATCTGTATGCCAAAAGTGCAGTATTGACCGATGCGGATACCGGGCGGATCTTGTACGGAAAAGATGCCGGCACGCCGATGGCAAATGCCAGTACAACGAAGATCATGACCTGTCTGCTGGCGATCGAGAGTGGGAAAATACAGGATACGGTGACATTTTCGGAACACGCCTGCAGCATGCCAAAAGTGCGGCTTGGTTGTCCAACGGGGACACAGTTTGTACTGGAAGATTTATTGTATTCCCTGATGCTGGAATCCCACAATGACACGGCAGCTGCCATTGCAGAACATGTGGCAGGAAGTGTGGAAGCTTTTGCAGATTTGATGAACGAACGGGCAGCAGAATTTGGATGCCAGAACACGCATTTTGTAACCCCGAACGGACTGGACCGTTCCGATAAAAAAGGTGAACATCAGACGACGGCATATGATCTCAGTCTGATCATGGCAGCCTGTATCCAAAATGATAAATTTCTGGAAATTACGGAAACTGCTTCAAAAACAATCAGCAGTATCGATGGAACATTTCAGGCAGCATTAAACAATCATAATGCGTTACTTTCTATGCTGGATGGAGTGATCTCTGGCAAAACCGGTTTTACGGCAAAAGCCGGTTATTGTTATGTGGGAGCATATCGTCAAAATGACCGTACTTACACCTTTGCTCTGTTGGCATGTGGGTGGCCAAATCACAAGAATTACAAATGGGAAGATTCGAAAGCACTGATTTCATACGGAAATGACCATTATGAAAACCGGACGATTTTAAAAGAGGAAGAACATCAGACCATAGACCTGAACCGGACTATGGTAAAGACATTCGGAAAAAACCATTATTATTTTACAAATACGCTGTCTGTGACAAAAGAAGCCTGTGCGTTTCAAATACTTGTCTCAGAAAATGATGAAATTACGATGAATCCCCAGGGACAAAAGGAACTTTCATTTCCGGTCACAGAAGGGGATGTGGTCGCAACAGAAGAAATTTTGTGGAATGGATTGCCGGTGCAGACCCGCAGGATTCTTGCGGATGAAACGCTTTTTGCATCAGATTATCCCTGGTGCCTGTGGGAGATTTTGCTAAAGTGGAAGTTCTAATTGTTTCCGGCGAAGAATTGAGGTATACTAGTAACTAAGCGTGATGCGGCAGAACGTTTGACACGCATTATAAAGAATACATGTTGTATTCTTGAAAAATGGAGAAGAGAAATGAATAATTCAAATGAATTGATTAACAGGATCAATGAAAAGTACAGCAGTATGAGTAAGGGACAGAAGTTACTGTCCACATACATTACCGATAACTATGACAAAGCTGTATTTCTGACAGCGGAAAAACTGGGGAAAGTTGTCGGTGTCAGTGAGTCTACCGTGGTGCGGTTTGCAACACATCTGGGATATCGCGGGTATCCGGAATTTCAGAAAGCACTGGAGGAACTGGTGCGGAACAAATTAAATTCCATTCAGCGTATGGAAGTCACATACGGAAGAATCAGCCAGTCAAAAATTCTTGAGACTGTATTACAATCAGATGCAGAGAAAATTAAAAGTACGTTAGATCAGATCGATCAGAATGCTTTTGAAGCGGCTCTGGATATCATTTTGAATGCAAAACATATTTATATTGTCGGAATCCGAAGCTGTGCATCTCTGGCAAGTTTTATGGCATTTTATTTCAATCTGATGTTTGACAATGTGCATCTGCTTCATACCAGCAGCTCCAGTGAGCTTTTTGAGCAGATGGTGCGCATCAGTGAGGAGGATGTGATCATCGGTATCAGTTTCCCGCGGTATTCCATGCGTACGTTAAAGGCTATGGAATTTGCCAACAACCGGAATGCAAAAGTGATCACCCTGACAGACAGCGTACATTCCCCGATGAATCTGTATTCCTCCTGCAATCTGATCGCAAAGAGTGATATGGCATCCATCGTGGATTCCCTGGTGGCTCCGTTGAGTGTGATCAATGCACTGGTCGTGGCTCTGTGCATGAGAAAGCAGAATGAAGTGGCAGAGACATTGGAAACACTGGAAGACATCTGGGACGAATATCAGGTCTATGAAAGTGATGAGATCAATTATATTGATGACCATATGAAGATGCGATACGGCAAAGTGGATCACGTAGACCGGGAGGATCCCGACAAAAAAGAATAACTGCTTTGCAGGATTTCAGATTCAGAAATTCAGACATTCTGCAAAATAAGAAAAATGAGTGAAAATCGGAGAAATTGAATGAGTAATGTGGCAGTAATCGGCGGCGGTGCAGCCGGAATGATGGCAGCGTGTACCGCAGCCGGAAACGGGCATCAGGTAACGCTGTATGAACAGAATGAAAAACTTGGCAAAAAGATTTATATTACAGGAAAGGGACGGTGTAATCTGACCAATGCCTGTGATACGGAAGATCTGTTTGCAGCGATCAGGAAAAATGAAAAATTTTTATACAGTGCAATCTATACCTTTGATAATCATGCAACAATGGATTATTTTGAACGTCTGGGACTGAAAATGAAGACTGAGCGCGGAAACCGTGTATTTCCGCAGTCGGATCATGCGTCTGATGTGATCCGTGTGCTGACAGAGGAATTGCGCAGAAAAAAAGTGCGCGTCTGCCTGAATACAAAGGTGCAGGAGATTTTAAGTGATGGCACAAAGGTGACGGGACTTCGATGGGATTGTCATGATACCCATCAGAAAAATCAGGTATCAGAGTACGATGCTGTGGTGGTTGCCTGTGGCGGCATGTCTTATCCGACGACAGGTTCGGATGGAAGTGGTTTTACCCTGTGTCAAAAACTGGGACATACTGTTACGGAATTACGTCCTTCCCTGATCGGAATGACAACTGCAGAAGAGTATATCCCGCAGTTGCAGGGATTGTCCTTGAAAAATGTGACACTCACGGTAAAATCCGGGAAAAAGACGTTATATTCTGAATTCGGAGAAATGCTTTTTACCCATCAGGGCATCAGCGGACCGTTAGTCCTGACAGCAAGCAGCTGCATCCCTGACAAATATATGAAGCAGGAGCTGGCATTTGAGATTGATCTGAAACCGGCGCTGGAGGAAGAACCGTTAGACAAACGCTTACAGCGTGATTTTGCAGAAAATGTGAATCGGCAGTTTAAGAATGCCCTGCATGGACTGGTTCCTGCAAAACTGATGCCGGTGTTGATCGGACTGTCCGGCATTGATCCGGAGAAAAAAGTGCATTCTGTCACCAGAGAAGAACGGCATCACCTCCTGACGCTGCTGAAGCATTTTCCGGGCACTATCACAGGTCTTGGAAAAATGGAAGAGGCGATTGTTACAAGAGGCGGCATTAAAGTCAAGGAAGTAAATCCGTCCACGATGGAGTCAAAGCTGGTACAGGGATTGTACCTGTGCGGCGAGATGCTGGATGTGGATGCGGTGACCGGCGGGTTTAATCTGCAGATCGCGTGGTCTACAGGCTATCTGGCAGGTATCAGCATTGAGTAGCATTTTGAAAGAATACGCTTGATCATGATATTTCTAAAATGAGTTAAGGGATAAGGAAAAGTAGTTTAAAGAATCCTATACAATTTACAAAGATTTGTGAATAAAAGAAAGATAAATAGAAACAAGAGAGGTTTGGAACATATGAGTTTTAACATTGCGATCGATGGACCGGCAGGCGCCGGCAAAAGTACCATTGCGAAAAAACTGGCAAAAAAAATATCCTTTATTTATGTAGATACCGGTGCCATGTACCGTGCCATGGGATATTATTTTTTACAGCATGGCATCAAGGCAGAGGAAGAAGAAAAAATAAAGGAAGTCTGTGACTATATTTCTGTTGCACTTGCCTATGAAAATGGTGTGCAGAAAGTGTTGTTAAACGGCGAAGATATTTCCGATAAAATCCGTCAGGAGGAAGTCGGCAATATGGCATCCGCTACCAGCGGTTACGGTTTTGTCCGTGCAAAACTGCTGAGTCTGCAGCAGGATATGGCAGCACAGCACAATGTCATTATGGATGGTAGAGATATCGGAACCTGTGTCCTTCCGAATGCTCAGTTAAAAATTTTCCTGACAGCAAGCGTAGAGGTACGTGCAAAACGCCGGTATGATGAGCTGGTGGCAAAAGGAGAACAGTGTGATCTGGCAGAGATTGAAAAAGATATCAGCGAGCGTGATTACCGTGACATGCACCGTGAGATCGCACCATTAAAAGCAGCAGAAGATGCGGTAATGCTGGATTCTTCTGATCTCAATATTGATGAAGTTGTGGAAGCGATTTATGAACAGGCAAAAAAGGCAGGACTGGACGCATGAAAGTAGAACTTGCAAAGATGGCAGGATTTTGTTTTGGCGTAAACCGGGCAGTGGATACCGTGTATGAGGAAGCCAAACAGTTTTCGCCGGTTTATACGTATGGACCAATCATTCACAATGAGACGGTGATCGATGATCTGGAGAAAAAAGGTGTGCAGGTCATTCATTCCCTGGAGGAAGCCAAAGAACTTACCGAGGGTACGATCGTGATCCGTTCCCATGGTGTCACCCGCCGGGAACAGGAAGAACTGACCGCGGATGGACTGCGCGTGGTGGATGCCACCTGTCCGTTTGTAAAAAAGATTCATAAGCTGGTACAGGAGTATTCGGAAAAAGGATATTATGTGGTGATCATCGGAAGCGGGGATCATCCGGAGGTGCAGGGAATCGTCGGATGGTCGGATGAAACACGTACTTCGGTGATCTCTACGGTCGATGAAGCACAGAATCTGGATCTGAAACCGTGGAAAAAGGTCTGTATTGTCGCACAAACAACATTTAATTACAATAAATTTCAAGAACTTATTGAAATTATTCAAAAAAAAGGGTATGATAGTGAGAGTACGGTGGACAAGGATAAAAAATTTGTTGTTCACAATACGATATGCAATGCCACCAAGGAACGTCAGGAAGCGGCAAGAGAACTTTCTGGCAGAGTGGATGCAATGTTAGTAATCGGAGGGACAAGCAGCTCCAATACAAGAAAGTTGTATGAAATCTGCTCTGAAAAATGTAGAAATACTTACTTTATACAAACGAAAGAAGATCTAGAGAATTCTGACTTTTCGCGTTTCGACTACGTAGGTATTACAGCAGGGGCTTCAACCCCAAATAATATTATTGAGGAGGTTCAAAAATATGTCAGAAATGAGTTTTGAACAAATGTTGGAAGAATCTTTAAAAACAATCAGAAATGGAGAGGTAGTCGAAGGCACTGTTATAGATGTGAAACCGGATGAAATTATCCTGAATATTGGCTATAAATCAGACGGAATTATTACCAGAAACGAATACACAAACGACAATAATGTAGACCTTACTACTGTTGTTTCCGTTGGCGATACCATGGAAGCAAAAGTTCTGAAAGTAAACGACGGTGAGGGACAGGTTCTCCTTACATACAAACGTCTTGCAGCTGAGAAAGGCAGCGAGCGTCTGAAAGAGGCTTTCGAGAACGGCGAAGTATTAACAGGTACAGTAAGCCAGGTATTAGACGGTGGTTTAAGTGTTGTTCTGGATGAGACAAGAATCTTCATTCCGGCAAGCCTTGTATCTGATACTTATGAGAGAGATCTTGGCAAATACAAAGATCAGGAGATTCAGTTCGTATTAACTGAGTTCAACCCGAGAAGAAGACGTATCATCGGTGACAGAAAACAGCTTCTGGTTGCTGAGAAAGAGCGTAAACAGAAAGAATTATTAGAGAAGATCAACATTGGCGATGTTATCGAAGGAACTGTTAAAAACATCACAGACTTCGGTGCATTCATCGACCTTGGCGGAGCAGACGGACTTCTTCATATCTCTGAGATGTCCTGGGGCCGTGTAGACAACCCGAAAAAAATCTACAAAGTTGGCGATACTGTAAAAGTATTTATCAAAGATATCAAAGATACAAAGATCGCACTCAGCGTAAAATTCCCGGAGGAGAATCCTTGGAACAATGCTGCTGAGAAATATGCAGTTGGAAACGTTGTAACAGGTAAAGTTGCACGTATGACAGACTTCGGCGCATTCGTAGAGCTTGCACCGGGTGTTGACGCTTTACTTCATGTTTCCCAGATCTCCAGAGATCACGTTGAGAAACCAGCTGATGTATTAAGCATCGGACAGGAAATCGAAGCTAAGATCGTTGATTTCGACGAGGCAGACAGAAAGATCAGCTTGAGCATGAAAGCACTCGCTCAGAACACAGAGGCTGAGGCAGCTGAAGAAGAGTAAGAACTTCTTATTGAACATTAAATAACAGATTGAACAAACAGAAAGGGACCGTTGCGCTAAGTGATTAGTGCGCGGTTCCTTTTTTGTAAACTTTTAATAGAAAGAAAATCCCCGGTCCATGCACTGACATCCAATTGTTAGATTTTTTTGAACTAATTTTTGGAAACAATACAAATATCGGACAGGGGATTTTTTGACTTAAGTATTATTTACTTTTTGAAATACTATCTTTACCGGAAAGTATAGTTTGACAATAAAGATGTACGAAATCTTCTAAAGTTGAAAATTGTTCTGGCGGAAGTCGGTATCCTTTCGGAAAGGCATCATCTGTGCCCGGCAGTTCCAGATAGGTCGATTTGTCTGCCAGATCCTGCTTCAAGTAATGATCAGAAGATGCATATGGCAAAGTTAGATAATAACAGCTCTTTTCCAGATAACAGTTTTCCTTCGTGGCTTTTTGGCGATGATCCGGATCGATATAAGTGCCAAGACTTTTATGGATGATCGTATGTTCCTCTGGCAGATAATAATAGTTTTTATAATCCGGAAAATAATGCCGGAGTGCGCCGTGAAAGACCGGAAAGGACAGCAGTACTTTGTTCGGATGCATGACAAGGGTGGCATGTTCCTGTATACAATGAACTGTCTGCGGCAATAAAATATCTGGCATCAATGTGATATTGAAAAACAGATCGCCGGAAACAGATTGGATTTCCATATCAGAAAGTTGAAAATGCCCCTGTAAAAAATATGTATAGGATAATATTTCCAGAAGGTCATACATGCCAAAGACATCTTCTTTATTATGTAATAGCAGAAGTTGTAATGCTTCATCCTCAGGATCTTTGGCGTAAGATTTGTACAGTTTAATTAATTCTTTTCCGGTATACTGGTCTTCCCGGTTGATGCCAAGAAACAGTTCGATGGATTTTTGCTTATAACTGGTCAGTGGCAGTAGCTTCTTTAAATGCCGAATCTCCTGATAGAGATCTGTGTGGGAAAGTGCCTCCAACGGACTGGGAATCTGGAAGTGTTCGAACCGATGCCGGAGAAATGGGACATCAAAGGTGGTGCCGTTAAAAGTAATCAATTTGTCAAAGCCGCTGCATAAATCTGCAAATGTCTGAAGGATCAGAATTTCTTCCTCTTTATTTTCAGCGAAAAGGAGCCTTACCGCGATCTGATCGCCGGTTAGATAGGAACAACCGATGCAATAAATGTGATTTTTTTCGGCGGAGAGACCGGTGGTTTCGATGTCGACGAAAAGTGTATCTTCGGTCAGAGAAGAAACAGCGTAACAGTTTTTCTGAGTTAGTGCTTTGAAATGTAAAGTATCTTTCATAAATAATCCTTTGTTGACTGACGATTCTTGTATTTATTATAATTCACGTGGTATTTTTTTCAATACAAAACTTTTTTTTTGGTGAAATTAATACATTTTTAATCTTCTGTGCTATAATATTTAAGATATTTTGCAGGATATATTATATGATTTCCTGTAAGAAACTATATAGAGAAAGTGGGGCACAGGTTATGGGCTTATGTACTTTTAAGGGCGGTGTCCATCCATACGATGGAAAGGACTTGTCGAAAGATAAACCGATTCAGGAATATTTACCCAAGGGTGATCTGGTTTATCCGTTATCACAGCACATTGGTGCACCGGCAAAGCCAGTGGTTGCAGTAGGTGATGCTGTATTGAAGGGACAGATGATCGCTGAGGCAGGCGGTTTCGTATCTGCACCGATTTATGCAACAGTTTCCGGCACGGTTAAGGCAATTGAGCCACGTCGTGTTGCAGTAGGAGACATGGTGAACTCTATCGTGGTCGAGAATGACGGGGAGTTTAAATCTCTGGAGTTTACACCGGTAGACGATGTAGCGTCTCTGAGCAAAGAAGAGATCATCAAAAAGATCCAGAATGCCGGTATCGTAGGTATGGGTGGTGCGGGATTCCCGACACATGTAAAACTCTCACCGAAGGAGCCGGAAAAAATCGACTACATTATTGCAAACTGTGCAGAGTGTGAGCCGTATCTGACTTCCGATTACAGAAGAATGATCGAGGAGCCGGAGAAATTAATTGAGGGAATGAGAATCATTCTTTCTCTGTTTGATAATGCAAAAGGTATCTTCGGTATCGAGGATAACAAACCGGATTGTATTGCAAAACTGACAGAGCTGACAAAAAATGAGCCGAGAATGGAAGTCAAAGCATTAAAGACAAAATATCCGCAGGGTTCTGAGCGTCAGTTGATTTTCGCAACAACAGGCAGAGCTATCAACTCTACCATGCTTCCTGCAGATGCAGGCTGTATCGTAGATAACGTTGATACAATCGTTGCAATTTATCATGCAGTAAAACTTGGCAGACCGCTGATGCATCGTATCGTTACGATTACAGGTGATGCAATCGCTGATCCGAGAAACTTCTATGTCTGTATCGGAACAAACTATGCAGAGTTAGTAGAAGCAGCAGACGGATTCAAGACTCAGCCGAAGAAGATCATCTCCGGTGGTCCTATGATGGGATTTGCAATGTTCGGACTTGACGTTCCGACAACCAAGACAACATCTGCTCTGTTATGTCTGACAGAGGATGCCGTTGAGGATGCAAGCCAGAATGCAACAGCATGTATTAACTGTGGTCGTTGTGTAGAAGCATGTCCATCCAGAATTGTTCCTTCCAGACTTGCTGATTTTGCAGAAAATCATCTGGAAGAGCCATTTGAACAGTGGCACGGCATGGAGTGTGTAGAATGTGGAAGCTGTAGCTTCACATGTCCTGCAAAGAGAAATCTTGCACAGTCGATTAAATCCATGAGAAAAACAATTCTTGCAAACAGACGGAAAAAATAAAAAACGTTAGAAAGAGGTGGATTATTGTGAGTGAGTTATACAATGTTACATCATCACCACATATAAGAGCCAAAGACAGTACACAGAGAATCATGCTGTATGTAATCATTGCATTACTTCCGGCTACTGTATTTGGTATTATCAATTTCGGACCGCGTGCACTGGCAGTTGTTGTTGTATCTATCGCAAGCTGTCTGGTATCCGAATACTTATATAACAAAATTGCACACAAGAAACAGACCGTAGGTGATTTAAGCTGTGTTGTTACCGGTTTACTTCTCGGTCTGAACCTGTCACATACTGTTCCGTTCTTCATTCCGATCATCGGTGGCGCATTCGCGATCGTTGTTGTAAAAATGGTTTTCGGCGGACTTGGACAGAACTTCATGAACCCGGCACTTGGTGCTAGATGCTTCCTGCTTCTTGCATTCACAGGTCCGATGACAAGCTTCACATTTGATGGTGTATCAAGCGCTACTCCACTGGCAGTTATCAAAGGTGGCGAGCTTTACAGTGATACAATGGCAATGTTTACCGGACGTATCGCAGGTACGATCGGTGAGACTTCCGTAATCGCTCTTCTGATCGGTGCAATCTTCCTGATCCTGATGGGCGTTATCGATCTGAGAATCCCGGGTACATATATTTTAACATTTGTAGTATTTATCGTACTGTTCGGCGGACACCTTACAAGTGGTGATCTTGGACAGTTCGTAGTTCAGGAAGTATGCGGTGGTGGTCTGATCCTTGGTGCATTCTTCATGGCAACTGATTATGTTACTTCTCCGATCACTCCGAAAGGAAAAATTATTTACGGTATTATCTGCGGATGTCTGCTTGGTATCTTCCGTATGTTTGGCGCATCAGCTGAGGGATGTTCTTATTCCATCATCTTTGCAAACATGCTGGTACCGCTGATCGAGAGATTTACAATCCCGAAACCATTTGGTAAAGGAGGGGAAAAATAATGAACGGAAAAATCATTAAAGACGCCCTGATCCTTTTCCTGATCACAGTTATCGCAGGTCTTGGTCTGGGTGCTGTATATGGCATTACAAAGGTCCCGATTGAAAAAGCAAATTATAACATTCAGCAGAATGCTTATCGTACTGTATTCCCGGATGCAGCTTCTTTCGAGGATATGGACGGATTTGATTCCGCAAAAGCAACAGAAGCAGCTGCCGCAGCAGGATACGCAGATGACACGATTGAAAACTGTGTTGTTGCTGTAGACGCAAGCGGTGCTGAACTTGGTTATGTTATTTCTGTAACAGATCCGAACAGTTATGGTGGAGACGTTACCTTATCTATCGGTGTTACCGATGATGGTACATTAAACGGATATTCCATCACAACTATCAATGATACTGCCGGACTTGGTATGAAAGCAAAAGAAGATTCTTTCTCTTCTCAGTTTGCAGGAAAACAGGTAGAATCATTTGAAGTTACAAAGACAGGTGCAACATCTGATAACCAGATCGATGCAATCAGTGGTGCTACAATCACATCAAGCGCTGTTACAAGTGCTGTAAATGCTGGACTGGCTTATTACAGAACACTTGCACAATAACAGGAGGGGAACTTTTAAATGAATAAGTGTATAGAACGTATTGTAAACGGTATCGTGAAAGAGAACCCTACCTTCGTTATGTTGATCGGTATGTGCCCGACCCTGGCTGTTACAACATCAGCTATTAACGGTATAGGTATGGGACTTTCCACGACACTCGTACTTGTATTTTCAAACCTTTTAATTTCACTGCTTCGTAAGATTATTCCGGACAGTGCACGTGTACCGGCATTCATCGTTGTCGTTGCATCTCTGGTAACTATTGTTCAGTTCTTACTGCAGGGTTATGTACCATCTCTGTATGCATCACTGGGTATCTATATCCCTCTGATCGTAGTAAACTGTATCATCCTTGGCCGTGCCGAGAGCTATGCTTCAAAGAATCCGGTTCTTCCGTCTATCTTTGATGGTATCGGTATGGGACTTGGATTTACTGTTGGTCTGACATGTATCGGTGCAGTTCGTGAGATTCTGGGATCCGGACAGATTTTTGGTTTCCAGCTTCTTCCGTTAGCTGATGCAGCTGCAGGAAAAGCAGGTTATACACCACTTACAATTTTCGTGCTTGCTCCTGGTGCATTCTTCGTATTAGCTATGCTGATCGCAATCCAGAATGCATTCCGTGAAGCAAAACGTAAAAAGGGTATTGCAGTGAAAGAGAGAAGCGGATGCTTCGACGGAGACTGCGCAGCTTGTACAAGCGGAAGCTGTGAAGGCAAAGTGTTCACTGCAGGAACAGATGAGAAAGAATAAGGAGGAAAGGTTCAGATGAAAGAAGTATTACTTATCGCAATCGGCTCTGCCATTGTAAATAACGTTGTCCTGAGCCAGTTCCTTGGCTTATGTCCGTTTTTCGGTGTATCCAAAAAGGTAAATACTGCAGCCGGAATGGGTGCCGCAGTTATCTTCGTTATTACAATTGCATCCTTTATCACAAGCGTGCTGGATAAAATTATCCTGCAGCAGTTTGATATCACATATTTAAGAACAATTGTATTTATTTTAGTTATCGCTGCATTGGTTCAGTTCGTAGAGATGTTTATGAAAAAATCAATGCCGCCACTGTACAACGCACTTGGTATTTTCTTACCACTGATCACAACAAACTGTGCCGTTCTCGGTGTTGCCCTGAACAACGTACAGTATGGTTATGGTATTGGTGTAAGTACAATCAACGGTTTCGCAACAGCAGTTGGATTTACCATTTCAATTGTCATCATGGCAGGTATTCGTGAGAAAATCGAGTACAATGATATCCCGACACCTTTCAAAGGTTCCGCAATCGTGCTGGTAACAGCAGGTCTGATGTCAATTGCATTTATGGGATTTTCCGGTGTCATTTAGGAGGGTATACAGATGAGTGTTTCAGCAATTATTCTTGCCGCTGTTGTAGTCGGCGGAACAGGTATTGTCATTGGTATTATCCTTGGGATTGCCGGTGAGAAATTCAAAGTAGAAGTAGACCCGAAAGAGGAAGAAGTATTAGCAGCTCTTCCGGGAAATAACTGTGGTGGCTGTGGTTTTGCCGGATGTTCCGGTCTGGCTGCAGCAATTGCAAAAGGTGAAGCAGAGGTTGGTTCCTGTCCGGTTGGCGGTGCTCCGGTAGCAGCTAAGATCGGTGCGATCATGGGTCAGGAAGTTGGCGAATCTGTTCGTGAAGTTGCATTTGTAAAATGTGCAGGAACATGTGAAAATGCAAATACAGATTATGAATACTATGGAGTAGAGGATTGCTCCATGATGGCTTTCGTACCAAACGGTGGTCCGAAAAAATGTAATTTTGGATGTCTTGGATTTGGTGAGTGTGTGAAAGCTTGTCCGTTTGATGCAATCCACATCAAAAACGGCGTTGCTGTAGTTGACAAAGAGCAGTGTAAAGCCTGTGGAAAATGTATCAAAGCTTGTCCGAAGAACTTAATCGAGCTTGTACCGTATGATGCAAAACATGCCGTACAGTGTAGTTCTCAGGATAAAGGTAAACAGGTTATGACTGCTTGTAAAGTTGGTTGTATCGGATGTAAAATGTGTGAGAGAGTCTGCGAGTCAGGCGCTGTTACTGTTGAGAACAATATCGCGCATATTGATCAGACAAAATGTACCGGATGCGGCGCATGTGCTGAGAAGTGTCCGAAGAAGATCATCACAGGCAGAAAAGTTACTGCTTAATTGGATCAAACTTCATAATAGTAAAAATGCAAATGCTGCCCTGAGTTTTCAGGGCAGTATTTTTGTACGTTGATGATCTGATACAGATATTCTAAGGGATTTGTTAAATAGCAGATAAGCAACACATAAGGACTGGAAGATATGAGTATTGACAGAAAGAACTTTACCGATGTATCATAGAACACAAGAGTGTCAAAGCTGAAAAAGCACCTGAAAGTGGAACAACAATTGTTTTGCGAGGATATGACAAAAGGAGTGTACAAATGAACGTAAACGATTATTTCAAATATAAAAAGAGAGTAGTTGTCAAAATTGGATCGTCTTCTCTGCAGCATCCACAGACTGGAAGTATGAATCTGATGAAGATAGAAAAACTGGTGCGGGAACTCTGTGATCTGAGAAATCAGGGCATGGATGTCTGCCTAGTAAGTTCCGGAGCAATCGCGGTAGGACGTCAGGCAATCGGTTTGCAGAGCCGCCCGCAGGATATTTCTACCAAACAGGCATGTGCGGCAGTTGGACAGGCACGACTGATGATGACATATCAGAGAATGTTTGCAGAATATAATCAGACCGCAGGACAGATCCTGATGACAAAGGATACCATTCTGGAGGATGAGTCCCGTCAGAATGCGCACAATACCTTTGAGGAAATGTTCCGTTTAGGCATTATTCCGGTTGTCAATGAAAACGATACCGTATCTACTTACGAGATGCATTTTGGTGATAATGATACACTTTCTGCCATTGTATCATCTCTGGTTGGCGCAGATCTGCTGATCCTGTTGTCCGATATCGATGGATTGTATACCGATGATCCACGAAAAAATCCGGAAGCAACTTTAGTTGAATGCGTAGAAAAGATGAATGAGCATTATGATTCTATGGCAAAACAGTCTACCGGAAGCGATGTGGGAACCGGTGGAATGGCAACAAAGCTGACAGCAGCACGAATTGCGACGGCATCCGGCACTGATATGATTATTGCCAACGGTAAAGATGTGGGAATTATTCATCAGATTATCAGCGGAGATTTCAGAGGTACTTTATTCAGAGCGCAGAATGACGAAACCTTTGATATTCATACCTATTTACAGGAAAATTAGGAGATAAGGTGCTGTGTGAAGTCAGATTTCATGGAGCTGGAATAGTTGTTGCGAATTGGCATCTTATCAGTTTATTAACCAGAAAACTTATATTTATTACGATAGAAAAGGAGGAACATAACTATGTCTATGACAGATGAAAAAGTAAAAAGAATTAATGAATTATATCATAAAGCAAAAGCAGAAGGTTTGACAGAAGCTGAGAAAAAGGAGCAGGCCGTATTACGCGAGGAATATGTAGCTTCTTTCCGTAGAAATCTGCGCAGTCAGTTAGATCAGATCAATATCCAGAATGAAGATGGTTCAATTGAAAATCTGGGTGAGAAATACGGTAAGAAAGTCATTAAATAAGGATTTGGATGCGATAGTACAAATTAAGAAGAATATTTAGAGTTTTATCTCAGTCTGAGTTGAGACTCCCACTTCTGCAAGTGGTGAGTAGTAACAAGTATTTCTCAGTGGGAGTTCAATCTCCGACTGAGATAAATGCTCCGCGAGGGCGCACATTGTCTGGGAGACAATGGTTTTGCGCCGACCGGAACGGAGTGTAGAGTGCAGTGATTCTGAAAAGAAGATGTCAGCTTGCGCTGACCAGAATCACGCACCAAGTCTCACGTGCGTTCGACTTGAATTTTTGTATATTACCAGAAATAATCGAGAGATTCTGGAATTTCATGGATAAAATGATTCTGTACATGAATGTTATATAAAAAAGTATAAGTGTAACAAGAAAAGCTGTAACGAAGATATATGGACCTATAAAAGAGTATATATCTTCTGTTACAGCTTTTTCTGTATGGCAGACAGAATATCCGGTAGCGTAGTCCCTGCTGTTTTGATCGTATAAATTGGTTCATGAATGGTATTCAGATCATGCGCGTCCGAACTGCACAGATGGTTACAATTTGCCAGATAAGGATATTGCTGTTGTAAGGATGCCCAGTCAGTTTCCTGCTTGATCTCTACACAGGAAAAACGGCTGTTTTCCGGGATAAATCCAAGGTTTCCAAGCAAACTGGTCGTTGGCTTATTGATATGTGCGGGAACCATAATGCCGTCATATTGGTTTACCAGATCATAAATGGCATCAAAGGGAAGATCTGTGGCAGAGATCAATAATCGCTGTTCTGTACAGCTGATCTGATCCTGTTCGTTATAAATCAACTGATCTCCAAAAAACATCGGTTTATTTGGAGTGTCTGGCAGATGGTCTGATACATATCGATCAAAATCCATTGCCGCATCCAACGATGCAAAATAACACAGGACATGAACTTCCTCAGCGGTAGTCAATTCCATCCCTGGCAGAAACAGAAGCCCATATTCCCGAGCAGCGATAGCGACAGCAGGGCAGTTTTTGCAGGAATTGTGGTCGGTCAGTGCAATCAGATCCAGTCCGATGATTTTTGCCATACCAGCGATATTTGCCGGTGTCATATCATTATCCCCACAGGGGGACAGACAGGAATGGAGATGCAGATCATAAGCCAGCGTTTTCATGCAGTTTTTTATAAACCTCCAGAGCAGTTGTAAAAATGGAGTCAGGCGTCCGAAGAACATTGATATTTTCGCTGACAGCTTTTAATTTCATGTTATCACCAACAGATACATTGTTGCATAAAATGACACAGGAAGCCTCCGCCAGAGCGGCAACCGCCAGTGTGTTCATATTGCTCATAACGGTGCACCAGGCAGAACCGGCTGGGGCATTTCCCATGGCGATACTCAGCAGATCGCAGCAGTATGGCTCTGTCAGTACGGCATCCGGATTTCCGAGATGTACAATTTCAAAGGGACATTGTTCTGTCAATTCTTTTACGGTCATGATTCTTCCTCCTCCTTTTTGCGGGAATGTTGTTCCCATTGTTCACGCATCAGATAGATGCAGTCTTCTGGTTTTGCGCAGTCTACGCCTTTTACAATATCCTCTGCCAGCGCTTTGCAGGTTGGAGAACCACAGGAGCCACAGTCCAGTCCCGGAAGTCCACTTAAAATCTGCTGGCTTTCCATAATCTTTTCCATACTTTCAAAAATATTGGCCCCCAGTGTATACACAGGTTCATAGCTGACTTTTTGTGTCCAGAGAAAATCTTCTGGACGAAATTCTGGCAGATCCGCACAGTGCATGTGCAACACTGGTTCATATTTGAATGCCTGTTTCACTTTTGCTTTGGCAATGTAAGGGTTTTCTACGGTCAATACACCGCCCACACAGCCGGCGCTGCATGCATTTAATTCTACAAACTGCAGTCCCGGGAGAAATTTTTCGTCTTCCAGATCTTCTAACACCCGAATGACATTTTCAATGCCATCGGCAGCCAGATAATGATCGGATATGATGCCGTAAGCTTCTCCGCCGCTGATTGCCCAACCCTTACCGATCCGACCGGACAGCGTGTTGGAAATCGGGTGCTGTTCGGCTTCTTTCATGTGGGAGAGCAGTACCGGATAAATATCCTTGATGGCAAGTACTGCGTCAATATTGCTTTTTCCCATTCCAAGAGGTTCGTGGATGAAGGTGATCTTGGAAGGACAGGGAGACAAAAAAACGATACCGATCTTATCTTCCGGTAAGCCAGTCTTTTCTACTGCACGTCGGCGCGCCAGAATCGCAGCTGCTTCCATGGGTGGAAGCAGTGGCAGCAGATGCGGGATCAATCCCGGAAAACGGACACGGATCAGTCGTTCAATGGTTGGACATGCGGTACTGATCAGCGGATGAAGTTCCGGATGCTCATTAATATAAGTTCGTGATAATTCCGAAACAATCTCTGCACCGGCACTGACTTCAAAAACATCATCAAAGCCCATCAGAGTCAGTGCAGTCAGAAGGATGTCGTTGTCGCGTACATTGTTAAACTGACTGTAAAGAGAGGGAGCCGGAAGTGCCACGGTATATTCAAAACGATCCAGATCGCTGAGAAAATCACGTCTGGTATGTTTTGCATGATGAGGACAATGCCGGATACATTCTCCGCAGTCAATACAAAATTCACTGATAATATGTGCTTTTCCATTTCGTACCCGGATCGCCTGCGTTGGACAGCGTTTCAGGCATGTGATACAACCGGTACATTTCTCATCTTCCAGATATACTGAATGAAAAAATTTATTCATGATATAATAACAATCCTTTTTCCTACAAACTTAATCAAATTAAGACGGTGAATTTTTACTTGATACTTCCGGTGCCTGAAAATAGACGGTCATGGTGACGGTGGTACCAACATTGATGACGGTATCAATCTGCATTTCATCCGAAGAACGCTTCATGTTCGGCAGTCCCATACCGGCACCAAAACCAAGATTTAACACGTCTTCATTTGCGGTAGAATAGCCTTCCTGCATGGCAAGCTCTACGTCCGGGATTCCCGGTCCTTCATCTTTTAATACCATAACGATCCGGTCTGGAAAAATATCCACATCAATGACACCACCGTTGGCATGGATGACCATATTGATCTCTCCTTCATACATGCAAATAGCGCAGCGCCGGATTACATCTGGATTCAAATTCATCATTTTTAATGTCTGTTTCAGGGAACTGCTGGCTTCCCCTGCCATGGTAAAATCTTCTCCGTCTACGGTATATTGATAATGGATACTAGGCATCATGGCGGCTTCCTCCCCGTAATCCAGCGTGATAGAGAATGCCGCAGGCATCGAACATGGTGTAGTCTGTGGAGAGAACCGTAATACCAAGCTCATCCGCTTTTTTCAACATTTCCTCCTGCGGTCGTTTGCCGCGCACAAAGACCAGACAGACGATATCCAGCATTTCAGCAGTACGGATCACCTGCAGATTGTTCAGTCCGGTAAGCAGCAGTGCATTTTTTTTGATAAAAGCCAGAACATCACTCATCATATCCGAACCGCATACCGTTTCGATCTTATGATCGGTCTGTACCGTCTGAGATAATGGGGTGGCATCCAGCAGAAAAATGATTTCTGAGATTGTCATAGTAGCCTCCAAAATTTAAAATTTGTATTTTTTTAAATGCACAATTTTTTGGGTTTAGTATAGCATGCAATTTGTGATATTTCAACAAAAAAGGCTTGTTATTTTTATAACATACTTGCAAGTGTATTGCAGATTAAACAATTTCTTTGAAAAAAGTATCAAAATTATACAAAACTAACCGCATTTTTTTGTTGATTATTGTGGAATTGGATGATAGTATAAATGGCAGATGTATTGCAAAAAATACATTGGATATTAGGAGGGATAATTTTGAAAAAAACAAAATCCGTTCCGTTCAACGGAACACAGGAACAGGAAGCGATGCTGCGTGCAGTCATCGACGAACTGCGCAATGATCAGGGCTGTCTGATGCCGATCATGCAGAAGGCACAGGACATTTACGGCTATCTTCCATATGAGGTTCAGAAAATGATCTCAGATGAACTGGATGTGCCGATGGAAAAAATCTATGGAGTAGCAACATTTTACTCTCAGTTCAATTTATATCCGAAGGGACAGTACAAAATTTCGGTATGCCTTGGAACTGCCTGTTATGTAAAAGGCTCAGGTGATATTTACAACAAGCTTATGGAGATTCTTGGAATCGCCGGCGGTGAGTGTACCGCAGACGGTAAGTTTTCTCTGGATGCCTGTCGTTGTATCGGTGCCTGTGGTCTTGCACCGGTTATGATGATCAATGATGATGTATATGGTCGTCTGACTCCGGATGAATTAGATGGCATTCTGGCGAAATATATGTAATGTTACCAGAAATATCATTAAACATTCTGGATATCTCAGAAAATTCCGTATCAGCGAAAGCGACAGAAATTAAAATTGTGATCTGTGTGAACACGCAGCAAAATCAGCTGATGGTTCAGATCACAGACAACGGAAAAGGAATGGATGCAGAGACATTGAATCGGGTGACGGATCCTTTTTATACCACAAGGACGACCCGGAAAGTAGGACTTGGTATTCCGTTTTTCAAGCAGGAAGCGGAGTGTACCGGCGGATCATTTTCCATTTCTTCTGTACCGGGAAAAGGTACACAGATCACGGCGGTCTTTTGTACCGACAGTATCGACTGTATGCCGCTTGGAAATCTCAATGAGACGGTTTATTCACTGATCGTGATGCATCCGGACATTGATTTTTACTATCAATATCAGGTAAACGGTGCAGAGTTTCATCTGGATACAAAAGAAATGCGGGAAATGCTTGGCAATGTGCCGTTTTCAACGCCGGAGGTATCATCTTTTCTCAGAGACTATCTGGAAGAAAATGAAGCGGATATTAATCGAATGCAGAATTACCCGGGGTAATTCGAAGGAGGGATCATATGAAATCATTAGAAGAATTGAAAGCAATTCGTGAAAGAATGCAGGGACAGATCGGAATGCGTTCAGAACATGCAAAAGACACCCGCGTGGTTGTCGGCATGGCAACCTGCGGCATTGCCAGCGGTGCGCGTCCGGTTTTAAATACACTTGTAAAAGAAGTAGAATACAGAAATCTGGAGCATGTGATTGTCACCCAGACCGGCTGTATCGGTTTATGTCAGTATGAGCCGATCGTAGAAATCTATGAGCCGGGCAAAGAAAAAGTAACTTATGTGAAAGTAAATGAAGAAAAAGCAAAAGAAATTGTGGAGCAGCATCTGGTCAGAGGTCAGGTGGTTGACAAATATTTACTTCACATGGATGAGAATATGTAATGGGGGGGTGTAACTGAATGTATCGTTCACATGTATTAGTCTGTGGAGGAACCGGATGTACTTCTTCCGGAAGCGAGCAGATTATTCAGACTTTAAAAGATGAATTAAAGAAAAATAAATTACAAAATGAAGTAGCAGTTGTCAAAACCGGATGCCACGGTCTGTGTGCAGAAGGTCCGGTTATGATCGTTTATCCGGAAGCTGTATTTTATTCCAGAGTACGTCCGGAAGATGTGGAGGAGATCGTTTCTGAGCATCTGTTAAAAGGTCGTATCGTGGAGCGTCTTGTGTACCATGAGGCACAGACTCCGGAAGGAATCAAATCCTTAAATGAGACAACTTTTTATAAAAAACAGCACAGAATCGCACTGAGAAACTGTGGTGTCATCAATCCGGAAAGCATTGATGAGTATATCGGAACCGGCGGCTATGAGGCACTTGGAAAAGTACTGACAGAGATGACACCGGATGAGGTTATCCAGACCATTTTAGACAGTGGTTTAAGAGGTCGTGGTGGTGCCGGATTCCCGACCGGACTGAAATGGAGATTTGCGTCAGGAAACCGTGGAAACGTACAGAAATACGTCTGTTGTAACGCTGATGAGGGCGATCCGGGTGCATTTATGGACCGTTCCGTTCTGGAAGGTGATCCACACGTTGTACTTGAGGCAATGGCAATTGCAGGTTACGCCATCGGTGCAGATCAGGGTTATATTTACGTACGTGCAGAGTACCCGATCGCAGTAGAACGTCTGCAGATCGCAATCAACCAGGCAAGAGAATATGGACTGCTTGGCAAAAATATTTTTGATACCGGATTTAACTTCGATATCGAGCTTCGTCTTGGTGCCGGCGCATTCGTCTGTGGTGAGGAGACCGCGCTGATGACATCCATCGAGGGAAACCGTGGTGAGCCGCGTCCGAGACCGCCATTTCCGGCCGTCAAAGGTCTGTTTCAGAAACCGACCATTTTAAATAACGTTGAGACCTGGGCAAATATCCCACAGATCATCCTGAACGGACCGGAATGGTTTGCTTCCATGGGTACGGAGAAATCCAAAGGAACCAAAGTATTTGCACTTGGAGGAAAAATTAACAATACTGGACTGGTTGAAATCCCGATGGGAACCACACTTCGTACTGTTATCGAAGACATCGGCGGCGGTATTCCAAATGGCAAGAAATTTAAAGCCGCTCAGACCGGTGGACCATCCGGCGGATGTATCCCGGCAGAGCATTTTGATATTCCAATCGACTACGACAACCTGATCAGCATCGGCTCCATGATGGGATCCGGCGGACTGATCGTTATGGACGAAGATACCTGTATGGTTGATATTGCAAAATTCTTCCTGCAGTTTACGGTAGATGAGTCTTGTGGTAAATGTACCCCATGTCGTGTCGGAACAAAACGTCTGTTAGAGTTATTAGAGAAGATCACAGACGGACGCGGAACCTTAGAGGATATCGATAAGATGGAAGAACTGTGCTATTACATCAAAGAAAACGCACTCTGTGGTCTGGGACAGACTGCCCCGAACCCGGTTCTCTCCACACTTCGTTATTTCCGTGACGAATATATCGAGCATGTGGTAAATAAGAGATGTCCGGCTGGCGTATGTAAGAAACTCATTACATATAAGATTGATCCTGTGAAATGTAAAGGTTGTACATTATGTGCACGTAACTGCCCGGCAGATGCCATCGAAGGACAGGTAAAAGTGGCACACAGCATTGACACAAGCAAATGTGTGAAATGTGGAACCTGTATCGATAAGTGTCGTTTTGGCGCTATTTATAAAGAGTAACGGAGGAATCAATCATGGAAAATATTACAATTAAAATAAACGGAAGAGAGGTATCCGCACCGCAGGGTTCCACGATTCTGGAGGCAGCACGCCTTGCACAGATTGAAATCCCGACGTTATGTTACCTCAAGGAGATCAATGAGATCGGCGCCTGTCGTATGTGCGTTGTTGAAGTAAAAGGAGCCCGCAGCCTAGTGACAGCCTGTGTATATCCGATCAATGAAGGCATGGAAGTATGGACCAACACACCGAAGGTTATCGAGTCCAGAAGAAAAACCTTACAGCTTTTATTATCCGACCACGACCGCAAATGTCTGTCCTGTGTCCGCAGCGGAAACTGTGAACTGCAGACTTTATGCCGTGAGTATAAAGTAGATGATGAGGCTTACTACGATGGCGAGCGCAACGTCTATGAATTAGATACCAGTGCCGCTCATATGGTAAGAGATAATAACAAATGTATCCTGTGCAGACGATGCAGCGCTGTCTGTGAAAAAGTGCAGGGTATCGGTGTGATCGGAGCGAACGAGCGTGGATTTAAGACTTATATTGGATCTGCTTTTGACATGGATCTGGCAGAGACAAGCTGCGTATCCTGTGGACAGTGTATTGCAGTATGTCCGACGGGTGCAATTTATGAGAAAGACAATACCGAAGAAGTATTTGCAGCCATTGCTGATCCGGAAAAATATGTAGTTGTTCAGTGTGCACCGGCAGTTCGTGCAGGACTTGGTGAGGCCTTTGGCATGCCGATCGGCACAGATGTAGAGGGCAAGCTGGCAGCAGCACTGCGCAGACTTGGTTTTGATAAAGTATTTGACACCACATTCTCTGCAGACCTTACAATTATGGAAGAGGCCAACGAGTTCCTGGATCGTGTACAGAATGGCGGAGTGTTACCTCTGATCACATCCTGTTCCCCAGGATGGATCAAATACTGCGAGCACTATTTTCCGGAAATGACAGAGAATTTGTCTTCCTGTAAATCTCCGCAGCAGATGTTTGGTGCGATTGCAAAATCCTATTACGCAGAGAAAATGAGAATTCCGAAAGAAAAAATGGTGGTTGTCAGCGTTATGCCATGTACTGCAAAGAAATTTGAGATTGGCAGAGAGGATGAGAACGGTGCAGGCGTTCCGGATGTGGACATTGCTATTACAACAAGAGAGCTTGGCCGCATGATCGAGCGCGCAAGCATCCGTTTTGCAGATCTTCCGGATGAAGAATTTGATATGCCGCTTGGTCTTGGAACCGGTGCAGCAGTTATCTTCGGCGCAACCGGTGGTGTAATGGAAGCGGCACTTCGTACCGCAGTAGAGAAACTGACCGGAGAAGAACTTGCAAAACTGGAGTTCACTGATGTACGTGGTATCGAGGGCATCAAAGAGGCTACTTACAATGTAGCTGGTATGGATGTCAAAGTTGCTGTTGCTTCCGGACTGAAAAATGCAAAAGAACTGTTAAATAGAGTAAAATCAGGGAAAGCTGAGTATCATTTTATCGAGATCATGGGATGCCCTGGTGGATGTGTCAACGGTGGCGGTCAGCCGCAGCAGCCGGGATATGTACGCAATACCGTAGATATCCGTGCAAAACGTGCGGAAGTGCTTTACAATCTGGATAAAAATAATAAGATCCGTAAATCACATGAAAATCCGGCGATCATTGAATTATATGAAACCTATCTTGGTGAGCCGGGCAGCCATAAAGCACATGAGTTACTGCACACTACTTATGTAAAACGTACGGTAAATAAATAGTTTTACATTTGATAAGTTGCGTGATCAGATGAAAAAAATGAGAATATTTTTAAGAGGAGTCGTTGTATTTGTAACGGCTTCTTTTATCATATAAAAAAAATTAAGAAAATATTCATTATTTCTAAGGAAGAATTAAAGCATGGGATATGGCATCTGTGATAGAATTTTCAGAGAAATTGTTTAAGGAGCATTTTTATGAATTTGTTATCTGTTGCATTTATTTTGTTTGTAACTGTTTTATTTATACTGTATTACACTGTATTTCGGAAAAAACAATGGATCTGCCTGCTTTTATTCAGCATGGCATTTTATGCTTATTCAGGCATTTCGAATCTCATTTTTATTGCAATCACCGGATTCAGTGTGTTTGTGGGCGGCATATGGTTGGTTCGTTTTTCGAAACAATATCAGGAGATCCGAAAGGATAAAAGCATAGACAGAGCCAGGAGAAAGGAAATAAAAGCAGCATTTGATCGAAAACGCAAAATTATTCTCTGGACAATCATTGTGATTAATTTTGGAATGCTGGCAGTATTGAAATATCTGCATCCTTTGTTTGAAGGTTTTCTGATACCGCTTGGCATCTCTTTTTACATGTTTATTTCCATTGGTTATCTGGTGGATATCTATTTTGAAAAATACGAAGCTGAAAAGAATCCGTTTCGTTTCCTGCTGTTTGTTTCGTTTTTTCCACAACTGATCCAGGGACCGATCAACAGATATGATCAGATGAAAGAGCAGCTGTATGGCAGACATACTCTGGACTGGTATCGCTGTAAGCGTGCATTGATATTAATTTTGTTTGGATTATTAAAAAAGTATGCGATCGCAAATCTGCTGGTTCATGAAATCGCAAATATTCTGGATGCGCCTACGGAGAAAACACCTGGTTCTGCCATCGTGTTTGCAATATTATTATATTCAGCCCAACAGTACGCAGATTTTTCCGGTGGAATCGATATCGTTATGGGTGTAGCGGAATTGTTTGGGATTGAAATGATGCCAAATTTCAGACAACCGTATTTTTCTGTTTCACTGGGAGATTTCTGGAGAAGATGGCATATTTCGCTTGGTGCATGGATGAGAGATTATGTATTTTATCCATTTGCGCTGACTGCTCCTATGCAGAAATTCGGAAAATGGGCGAAAAAGCATCTGAACGTTCATTTCGGCCGTGTACTTCCGGCATCCATTGCGAATATTCTGGTATTTTTCCTTGTAGGTATCTGGCATGGCGCCCAGTGGCACTTTATCTTCTGGGGTCTTTACAATGGTATTGTAATTGCAGTTTCAGATATCTGTGCACCTTTGTTTGCAAAAATGGCAGAAAGACTGCACATAAATGTAAAGAGTAAGGCATTTCATGTATTTCGGATTATCCGGACTTTTATCATAGTAAATATCGGATGGTATTTTGACCGGATCTACAATATCAAAGACTGTTTTATGTGCATGAAAAACACGATAATTCATTTTCGTATGGGAGAATTATACGGAATTTTGGAACCAACTTTTAAAGAAGTGCCAAAGAAAGCGTATATCATAGCAATCGTGGCTCTGGTTATTGTATTTGCCGACAGTGTTGTAAAAGAGAAAGGAAAGGATGCAATTACATTGTTAGATGAACGACCGCTGGTACTTCGCTGGCTGATTTATTTTTTGATGATTTTCCTGGTTTTGGCATCGTTTAATTTTGCGGTTGGAGCAGGAGGTTTTATGTATGCGAATTATTAAGGGTATAAAAGTGATTGTATTTGTTTTCCTGTTCATAGTGATAAATTTGCTGCTGAGTTATCTTCTTGTGAAAGCAAATGGTCCAAGTGAGGTCATGTGGAAGGACTTCCGCAAAACAGAAAAAATAGATACCGTATATTTAGGTTCTTCTTTTTCACAGATGACGTTCAATCCCTATATTATAGATGAAGCTACCGGGTGGAGTTCTTTTAATATGGGAACACCGGGGCAGCCGTTGGATCAGACCAAAGAGGCATTAACGGCAGCGATTCAGGAAAAAAAGATAAAAAGGGCTGTTCTTGTATTTGGAATCCCGTCTCTGGAACTGATACAAAATGCAAATGCGAGAGCCACTTTTGCAAGGGCAAGAAAGTATGGATGTTCTCCTTTGGAAAAACTGCGGTTGGACTGGAGGTTTGTGACGGACAGTGAAAACTTTAATGCAGAAGCATCACTGACATATTTTTTTCCATGGACTTATAACAGTGTTGATTGGAAACGAAAGACGATTTCAGAAAATCTGAAAATCAAACGGGAAAGCAAAGATGCGAATGCAAGTTCGAAAAAAGTGGCAGGGTATATGGAGTATGTCGGAAAGGGATATGCATACGCAGGTGGTGTCTTTGATTATAATACAGCTGCTGTAAATAATACAAAAAAGGCTTATTCCGGAAAAAGCTCTGATAAGGCGTATGAAGAATTAGAGGAGATGTGTAAACTGTGCCAGGAAAATGGTGTAGACTTTATGGTTGTGAATACACCGAAAGCACCTTATGATATTGCAGCATATGGTGCGGAAAAGTATTTTGCGATCAACCAGAAAATCAGTGGGATATGCAGTAAGTACGGTGCCGATTATTATGATTTCAATTTGGTAAAACCGGAACTGTTTTCCATCTGTCCGGAGTATCTGTCAAATTTTGAACACCTAAATAAAACGGGGTCAGAAGTTTTTTGCAAGGCTTTTTCGAAATTTGTATTGAGCCGTGATGCAGGCGAGGATGTGTCACAATATTTTTATGATGAGGATGCCTATATGGAATCTGTCAAAGATATCGTTGCTGCTTACCTTCCGGGATATGACACTGCAAATACAAACAACCAAAATTAGATGTAAAGAGGAAACAAAATGACGAATGTATTAGAATGGCTGGAGCATATGGAAGCACAGTCCGGAGAAAAAATTGCAGTTGCAGATCCGAAAGAAGAATATTCCTTTACTCAGTTAAAAATGTATGCACAGAAGGGCGGAACTTATCTGAGAAAATGGATGACAGGGACTGCTCCGGTAGCAATTTATATGGAAAAAAGCTGTGTTACCTTAAGTATTATGTTTGGAGCGGTATATGCCGGCTGTCCATATTGCCTGTTAGATCTGCGCCAGCCGGAGGCGAGACTGCAGCAGATCATAACCGTGCTGCAGCCGGAAGTAATCGTTACAAAGGAAGAAAATCTGGAGAAAATGAAAAAGTGTCTGGATGCAATAGCCGGGGATGTTCCGAAAACGACAATTTTGCTGGCAGAGAAGTGTTTGGATGAAGCGACGATCGATCAGAGTCTTTTGAGACAGATTCGAACGGAACATACGGATCGAAAACCTTTGTATATTAATTTTACCAGTGGAAGTACCGGTTTGCCGAAAGGTGTTGCAGTAAGTCACAGAGCGGTGATGGATTTTATCCGGATCTATGCAGATACTTTTGCTATCACGAAGGAAGACATTATAGGAAATCAGGCACCGTTTGATTTTGATGTATCGGTAAAAGATATTTATACCGGTCTTTTGACCGGTGCGAAAGTACAGATCATTCCAAGAGAATATTTTAGTGATCCTACGACTTTGATGGATTATATGGCAGACAGTAAAATGACGGTGCTTACCTGGGCGGTCAGCGCCATGTGCTTTGTATCTGTCATGAATGGATTTGGTTATCGCACACCGGCTACTGTTCAAAAAGTCCTTTTTAGCGGAGAAGTACTTCCGATAAAACATTACAGGGTATGGAAAAAATATCTGCCGCAGGCAATGTTCGTAAATCTGTACGGACCAACGGAAGTTACCTGTAACTGCACGTATTATGTGCTTGATTCCAAACGCGAATATGAACTGACCGATGTGATCCCTATCGGAAAAGCTTTCCCAAATGAAGCGGTATTTCTTTTGGATGAGACAGATCAGCGGGTGACGGAAGCAGGAAAAGCCGGAGAGATCTGCGTTAGCAGCTCAGAACTGGCGTTGGGCTATTATAATGCGCCGGATAAAACGGCACAGGTTTTTGTGCAGAATCCATTGAATCATCGATACGATGAACGGATTTACAGAACCGGTGATCTGGCAAAATATGATGCACAGGGAAATCTTGTATATATTTCCAGAAAAGATTTTCAGATTAAACATCTGGGACACAGAATTGAACTTGGAGAAATTGAAGTGGCAGTAAATGCCGTGGATGGAATCACCAGATCCTGCTGTATTTATGAGACAGAAAAGGAACGTTTGCTGCTTTTTTACACAGGAGCATGCGAAAAAAGGCAACTGATAAAAATGTTACGTGGTGTATTGCCACCGTATATGATACCAAATACGGCTCTGCAACTTACAGAGATGCCGATGACCAAGAATGGAAAGATTGACAGAAATCAATTAAGGAAGATATATGAGGAGAGTTTACATGCAAGACATTTTAAAAAGTAATACACCTGCGTTTGTGTTTGACACGGCAGTTTTGCAAAAACGGGCTGTACAGATCAGAGAGATTGTCGGAGAAACAGTGTCACTTTGTTATTCCATGAAGGCAAATCCATTTTTGGTGACAACCATGTTGACGTGTGTGGATAAACTGGAAGTCTGCAGTCCGGGTGAACTTGCTATTTGTAAAAAACTGGGCGTAGATGGATCCAGAATCATTTATTCCGGTGTTAATAAGGGGATTACGGATATCAGAGAAGCCTATGAGTACGGAGTAGGAATATTTACAGCGGAATCGATCCGTCATGCAGATCTGATCCAGCAAGTGTTTGAAGCAGCAGATTCAGATCAGAAAGCAGAAGTGATCCTTCGCCTGAATGCCGGTTCTCAGTTTGGAATGGCAAAAGAGGATCTATTTGATATATTGCAGCACAGGGAAACCAGATACAGAAGTTTAAATATTACAGGAATTCATTATTTTGTCGGGACACAACGGAAACGGGCGAAAAGAAAGATAAAAGAACTTCAGATGCTGTTGGAATTATTTGAGGAGATCCGAAACCTTTTCGGACTGGAATTAAAAAAACTGGAATATGGACCGGGGTTTGCAGTCCCTTATTTTGCAGATGATGATTTTTCGGATACTTTATTTCCTGTAAAAGAGTTGAAAGATATCTTAAATGAAGTGGCACAAAAAGTAGAATTGACCATTGAGATGGGACGTTTTTTCACAGCGGAATGTGGAACGTATTATACAAACGTTGCAGATTTAAAAACAGTGGGAAACGCACATTATTGTATTGTGGATGGAGGAATGAACCATCTGACTTATTTGGGACAGATGATGGGCATGAAGACACCGATTATAAAACATTATAAAAATGCAATGGTGCAGGATGGTACAGTGGATAAGAAAACCTGGTGTCTCTGCGGAAGTCTGTGTACAACATCGGATATTCTCTGCAGAGAAGTGGAATTTGAACATCTGGAAATTGGCGATACGCTGGCTTTTGAAAATGTCGGAGCATATTCTGTGACAGAGGGGATTTATCTGTTCTTGAGTCGAACCATGCCAAAGGTTTATTTAAAAGATGAGAGTGGTTCCCTTACATTAGTAAGAGATGCGATAGAAACAAGTACTATAAATACAATGAATATATAAGAAAAGGAGATTTGTAACATGGAAGAATTATTGGAATTGTTAAAGGATATTAAAGAGGATGTAGATTTTGAAAATGAAAAGGCATTGGTGGATGATCATATTTTAGACTCTTTTGATATCCTGCAAATTATCAGTGACATTAGTGATGAGTTTGATATCGTGATACCGGCAGCGTATGTAAAACCGGAAAATTTCAACAGTGCAGAGGCACTTTGGAAGATGATTCAGGAGTTACAGGATTAATATCAGTGTAAACAGGCAAATGTAGAGAAAGGAATGTACGATCCAAAGGATGGTACGTTCCTTTTTGCTATAAAAAATAGTTTTTCTGATACTTCATTTGAAGGGGGATTAATGGTAAAATAAGATCAATAGAGGAGGATAGGGATATGAATGTGATTAATTTTCAGGATGCGAACTGCGCACATTGTTATAAATGTCTGAGAAACTGTGATGTCAAGGCGATTCGGATCAAAAACGGGCAGGCACAGATTGTCACGGATATGTGCATCTACTGTGGACACTGTATGGAAATCTGCCCGCAGGAGGCAAAAACTTTTGAGAGTGATCTTTCTTATGTAAAAAGTATGTTGCAAAAGAAAGAAAATGTGGTTGTTTCCCTGGATCCGTCTTATCAGGGACTGATGGATTATGAAGATCCGGGACAGATCGTGGATGCGCTGATGAAACTTGGCTTTTCCCAGGTGCGTGAGACGGCAGAGGGGGCTGCTATCATAACCCGTGAGTATGTGCGTCTGATGAAGGAAGGGCAGATGGACAATATCATTGTGACAAGCTGCCCGGCGATCGTTTATCTGGTGGAAAAACATTATCCGATGCTGATCCCGTATCTGGCACCGGTGGTTTCTCCGATGATCGCCCATGGTCGCTGGATCAAAGACCGCATGGGACAGCATACGAAAGTGGTTTTTATTGGACCTTGTGTGGCGAAAAAGATGGAGGCGGAAGCAGATGCCAGAACCCGTGGATGTGTGGATGCGGTCATTGAGTTTAATGAGTTACAAAGGTGGCTGGAGGAGGAAGGAATTGAACTAAAACATTGCCAGTCCCGTCCTTTTGCCAATCAGGATCCGATGGTCAATCAGCTCTATCCGATTACAAACGGCATCATCCGTGCGGTGGATGTCTGTGGCGCACCGGGGACTTATAAAAAATTGACGGTCAGCAGTATCAAGAGCTGCAGAGAGTTCCTGCACAGTATGAAACGTGGCTACATCAGTCACTGTTTTGTGGAATTAAATCTGTGTGCAGGTGGCTGCGTGAATGGACCAGGGGTAGACAAGCGGCGAGGATTCCGTTTTAAGGCGACGATGCGTATTGAAAATAATGCGCTGCTTGCAGCACCTCCGGCATATATTACTTTGCCGAAAGATGAACTGGAGCGGACTTATATACCGCGGCAGGTAGTGGATAAGATGCCGACGGAGGCTGAAATTCAGGCTATTTTAAAGACCATTGGAAAACGGAACAGTACGACAGAGTTTAACTGTGGCGCCTGTGGTTATATGACCTGTCGGGAAAAAGCCATTGCGATCTATCAGGGAAAAGCGGAAGCAGCCATGTGTCTGATCCGATCCTATGAAAATGCCCGTTCCCAGGCAAATGTCGTTATGGAGACAACACCGAACCTGATCTTTATTTTTGACAAAGAGATGCGGATCAAAGAATTTAACCGCAGGGCAGAAGAAGTGTTCCATACCACCCGTCAGGAAGCACTGAAAATGTATTTATACGAACTGATCGATACGGTGGATTTTGAGGAAGTATATCGTACCCATGAAAATAAACTGCGTGTAAAACGTAAATGGGATACGTATCATATGACCGTGCTGGAAACAATTGTATACATTCCTGCCTCCGACCGTGTACTGGCGATCATTGAGGATGTATCGGCAGAGGAAAAATGGGCAGAACAGATGCTGGAGCAGAAGCTCAATACGGTAAAAATGGCGCAGTCCGTTATTGAAAAACAGATGACGACGGCACAGGAGATTGCCGGTCTGCTTGGAGAAACGACAGCGGAAACGAAGGCAATTCTGACTAAGCTGCGTGATACGCTGCTGGAGAGCTAGAAAGGGGGCTGGAACATGAAACCGATTGCAATCGATATGGCATACAAAAGTCTGAACCACTACGGAGAAGAACTGTGTGGAGACAAAGTAGAGATTGTGGACAAAGAAGATTCCAGAATCCTGATTCTGGCTGACGGTATGGGAAGTGGTATCCGGGCAAATATTTTAGCAACTCTGACGTCGAAGATTATTGCAACTATGATGTACAATGATATGAGCATTGATGAGGTAGTTGCAACCATTGCGAAAACACTGCCGCTTTCTTCGGTGAATGGTGTGGCTTATTCGACATTCAGCATTATCCAGGTGTATTATACCGGAGAAATTTATGTGGTGGAGTATGATAATCCGGAGTGTATTCTGGTGCGACAGGGCAAGGTAAAAGCGCTGCCTTTTTCCTATCGAAAGATCGAAGGAAAGAAAATCCGGGAATGTCGTTTTCAGACGTTACCCGGAGATGCACTGGCGATCATGAGTGACGGATGTCTGTATTGTGGAACTGGAGATATTATGAATTACCGATGGGACTGGAATGCGCTGGCAGGGTGTTGTGAATCCAGCGCGGCAAAAACCAGGACAGCGGCGCAGTTAGCGGAACAGATGAACCGTGCCTGTGCGGATCTTTACGGTGGCGTATGCAGTGATGATACGACCATTGCTGTGGCACGGATCACGGAGGAGCAGATTGTGAATATCCTGACGGGACCACCATTGGAGAAAAAAGATGATGCCCGCATGGTACAGGATTTTATGAAGCAGGAAGGCATCAAGATCGTGTCTGGCGGTATCACAAGCCAGATTGTGGCAAGAGAGCTTGGTCGGCGTCTGATCACTTCTGTTGGTGTGCTTGATCCGGAAATTCCGCCAACAGCAAAAATCGAGGGTATCGATCTGGTAACGGAAGGTGTTCTTACCTTAAATAAAACAATCGAACTGCTGGAGCGCTATCAGCAGGATGATGTATCCGAAGAATTTTTTGATGAACTGAGCCGGGATAACGGTGCTACCCGTCTGGCATGCTATCTGATGGAAAACTGTACGACGGTAAATTTGTTTATCGGAAAAGCTATCAATAAAGATTATACAACAAAAGAATTGCCTTTTGAGATTTCGGTACGTCAGAATGTGATCAAGCGGCTACAGGCGGTACTGGCAGCAATGCACAGATCCGTACATGTGTATTACTATTGAAAAAAGAAAGCAAGGTGTGTTATACTTATTCAGTTCACGGTGATGGAACATTTGTTCTTGCGTGAAAAATACGAATAGATAAGGAAAAATATATGCAAATAGAACATTTTATTAATCAGATCGACTTGACACTGGATCCGCCGTCAGAGGAGCCGTTGCGTCAGTATTATTTCATCGCAAAGGCACGTATGCTGGTGGCACAGATGGAGAAAGAAACAGGCAGAAAGATGACGTTCTGCGTCAATACATTCGGATGTCAGATGAATGCCCGAGATTCCGAAAAATTATGTGGTATCTTAAATGCCATCGGCTATCAGGAGTCCGAGTCCGAGGATGCAGATTTTGTTATTTACAATACATGTACCGTCCGTGAAAATGCAAACAATAAAGTATACGGACGTCTTGGCTACCTGCACGGATATAAGAAGAAAAATCCACATATGATGATCGCACTCTGCGGCTGTATGATGCAGGAAGAAAAAGTAGTAGAAAAGATCAAACAGAGCTACCGTTTTGTAGACCTGATTTTTGGCACACATAATATTTTCAAATTTGCGGAACTTCTGGTGCATTCCATCGAGAATAAAAAGATGGTGGTGGATGTATGGGAAAATACAGACCAGATCGTAGAGCAGCTTCCAAACGAACGTAAATTCCGTTTCAAGAGCGGTGTCAATATCATGTTTGGCTGCAACAATTTCTGTAGTTATTGTATCGTTCCATATGTAAGAGGACGGGAGCGAAGCAGAGAGCCGCGGGAGATCATCCGTGAGATTGAGAACTTTGTGGCAGATGGTGTTGTGGAAGTTATGCTTCTGGGACAGAACGTGAATTCCTATGGAAAGAACCTGGATCAGCCGATCACTTTTGCACAGCTTTTGGAGCAAATCGAGCAGATCGAAGGACTGGAGCGTATCCGTTTCATGACTTCTCATCCGAAGGATCTTTCCGATGAACTGATCGAAGTAATGGCAAAATCAAAGAAAATCTGCAGACATCTGCATTTACCATTGCAGTCCGGCAGCAGTCGTCTGTTAAAAATTATGAACCGTCATTATGACAAGGAGCAGTATCTGACGCTGGTGGATAAAATACGTGCAGCAATTCCGGATATTGCACTGACCACAGATATCATTGTCGGATTCCCGGGTGAGACCGAGGAAGATTTTGAGGAGACTATGGATGTAGTGCGCAAAGTGCGTTACGACAGCGCATTTACGTTCATTTATTCCAAACGTACCGGTACACCGGCAGCAAAAATGGAAGATCAGGTGCCGGAAGACGTGGTAAAAGCACGTTTTGACCGTCTGTTAAAAGAAGTACAGGAGATTGCAGCAGAAAAATCTGCACGCCTGACCGGTCAGGTGCAGGATGTACTGGTAGAGAGTGTCAACCATCAGGATGACAGTCTGCTCACTGGACGACTTGGCAACAACAGTGTGGTACATTTCCCTGGAGGAAAGGAACTGATCGGACAGATCATTCCGGTGCGTCTGGATGAATGTAAAGGTTTCTATTATATTGGAAGCAGGGCATAAGCATGGACAAAAAAGTCGGTAAAAAAGAGATTTTATTACTGGTCATTATCTTTGTGGCAGCGGTGATCGGGTATTTTGTGTTTCAGAAAATGCAAAGTACACCCGGCGGACAGGTCAAAGTAACGGTAGACGGAAGCGTGTACGGCACTTATGACCTGCATACGACAGGAGAAAAAGCGCAGAAAATCGAGATAAAAAACGCAGAAGGAACGGTGACAAATACCCTTGTGATCGAAAATGGAAAAGCAGATATGATCTCTGCGGATTGTCCGGACAAACTCTGTGTAAATCAGCATGCAATTTCTTCCAACGGGGAGACCATCGTGTGCCTGCCAAATAAAGTCGTGGTGGAAGTGGAAGACGGGGAAGAAGCCCAGTTTGATACCCAGACAAAATAGTAGAACAAGAGAACGAAGAAAAAAGAAGCATTTCAGAAAATAGATTCATCTCAGTCTGAGTTGAGACTCCCACTTCTGCAAGTGGTGAGTAGTAACAAGTATTTCTCAGTGGGAGTTCAATCTCCGACTGAGATAAATGCTCCGCGTGGATGTGCAGTGATTCTGAAAAGAAGATGTCAGCTTGCGCTGACCAGAATCACGCACCAAGTCTCACGTGCGTTCGACTTGAATATGAGAAGTACGGAATAAAGAAGCGTGCTGGAAAATGATTCGAAAATGAAATGTTTCTAAAATGGAGTTTTTAATGTATTCATATATAAAAGGAACGTTAGAGGAAGTCAGTGAAGATTTGATCGTTGTGGAAAATAACGGCATTGGCTACAATATCCGTATTTCTGCCCGCATGCTGGATGCACTTCCGGCACGGGGAGAACAGGTCAAGATTTATACCTATCTGTATGTAAAAGAAGATGCCTTTTCCCTGTTTGGCTTTCCAAGCAGAGATGAGCTGGAAATGTTTAAATTACTGATCAATGTCAGCGGGATCGGACCAAAAGGCGGACTGGCAGTCTTATCTGTATTGTCTGCCAATGATCTGCGTTTTGCCATTGTGGCAGAAGACGCCAAGACTATTTCTAAGGCACCGGGCATCGGAAGCAAGACTGCAAAGCGTCTGATCATTGAACTGAAGGATAAAATTGATCTGGAAGCTGCCATCGAGACCGGATTTGAGGAAATGGAGACACCGGCAGCAGGTGGAAACAGTAACAACCGCATCCGTAAGGAGGCATCGGAAGCACTTGTGGCACTGGGATACAGCGCAACAGAGGCATCCAAGGTGCTTTCCGGTATCGAGATTACAGAGGTTGATGATGTGGAAAGTGTACTGAAGGCAGCTTTAAAAAATATGGCGCTGTTTTAATCGGTTCTGTTTAATTTGAACGAAATTGTATATCAGATGGGAGATGACTCCCACCTCTATAGGTGGTGAGAAACAAGCTAGTATCAGTGGTGGGAGCCAATCCCCCATCTGATATAGCCTCCGGCAGGATTACAGAGGTGCGCAGTTGAAGTATGTCATGCAATTGCATGACGCGCACCTCGCAACAAGAATGCCGGAGCATTCTTGAATAAGTTTCAAATATATTTGACTAAGAATCGTACAAGAAAGTATAGTTTTATAGAATAAAAAACAGTGGATATAAAATAATGTAGTGTATTGAAGCGAGGAAATTCATGGAAAAACGAGTGATTTCTACCCAGATTCAGGAAGAAGATCTGCAGACCGAAACCAGTCTGCGACCAATGTCTCTGGAGGAATATATCGGACAGGAAAAAATAAAAGGCACCCTGCGTGTCTATATCGAGGCGGCACGGCAGAGGCAGGAACCGTTAGATCATGTGTTGTTTTACGGACCGCCTGGACTTGGAAAGACAACACTTTCCGGTATCATTGCCAATGAGATGGGCGTACATATGAAGATCACTTCCGGACCGGCGATCGCAAAACCGGGAGAAATGGCATCGATTTTAAGTAATTTGCAGGAAAATGACATTTTATTTGTAGATGAGATCCATCGTCTGAACCGTCAGGTGGAAGAAGTGCTGTATCCGGCGATGGAAGATTATGCCATTGATATCATGATCGGAAAAGGGGCATCCGCCCGTTCCATCCGACTGGATCTGCCGAAGTTTACATTGGTGGGAGCAACTACCCGTGCAGGACTGTTATCAGCACCGTTGAGAGACCGTTTTGGGGTAATCCAGCATCTGGAATTTTATACGCCACAGGAATTGCAGACGATTATTGAACAATCGGCAAAAAAACTTGGTGTGGAGATCGAGCCAGAGGGTGCCGCAGAGCTGGCAAAACGTTCCAGAGGAACGCCACGTCTGGCAAACCGCCTGTTAAAACGTGTCCGTGATTTCGCACAGGTAAAATACGATGGGGTGATCACAGAAGAAGTAGCTTCTTTTGCCCTAGATCTGCTGGAAGTAGATCGCTGTGGTCTAGATAAGAATGACCGTTTGATTCTGTTAACCATTATTCAGAAGTTTGGTGGAGGACCAGTGGGACTTGAAACACTGGCGGCAGCGGTTGGAGAAGATTCCGGTACGATCGAAGATGTATACGAACCGTATCTGGTAAAAAATGGATTTTTAAACCGTACGCCAAAAGGACGTGTGGCGACCGCACTGGCAATCGAGCATTTTAAAGGAATCTAATACTGACTGTGAGTTAAAACAGAGGGAAAGAAACATGACAAAAAAATCAATGGTACAGGTGGCAATTGGTGGAAAAGTATTGACAATGGGCGGTGCGGATGATGAGACACACATCCAGCGTATCGCGTCCTGTGTCAACCATGTACTTCAGGAGTTTGAAGATAAGGATGAATACCGCTGTCTGCCGGCAGATCTGAAACCTGTACTAATTCATATTAATATTGCAGAAGAACTGATCAAAGCACAGGATCAGATTCAGCAGTTAGAGGAAGATCTGCGTCTGAAAGAGAACGAACTGGCAGAACTGCGACAGGAACTGGCAGAGACAGAAGTAAGACTTGAGAGACTGGAAGGACATCAGGAATGAGAAAACATGAATTATTATCCCCGGCGGGATCGCTGGAGATATGCAAAGCAGTGCTGAATGCCGGAGCGGATGCAGTTTATCTGGGCGGTGACAAATTCGGTGCCCGGGCATTTGCTAAAAATTTCACACAGAATGATATTCAGGAAGCTTTGGATTTTGCACATATGCGCGGAAAAAAAATATTTCTGACGGTCAATACACTGTTAAAAAATAAAGAAATTGAAACGGAGCTGTTTTCTTATCTGAAGCCGTTGTATGAGCATGGATTAGATGCAGTCATTGTGCAGGATTACGGTGTGTTTCAGTTTGTTCATAGAAACTTTCCGGAACTTGCACTACATGCAAGCACACAGATGTCAGTATCTAATGTGTCCGGGGCAAAGTTTCTGGTGGAACACGGCGCAGAGCGTATTGTAACTGCCCGTGAATTATCCCGGTCAGAGATTCGTCGAATCTATGATGAGACCGGAGTGGAGATTGAAAGTTTTATCCATGGTGCACTTTGTTACTGTTATTCCGGTCAGTGCCTGATGAGCAGTATGCTTGGCGGACGAAGCGGAAACCGCGGACGCTGCGCACAGCCTTGCCGTCTGGCCTATCAGGTAACCGATGAGCGTGGCAATTTGTTACATAAGAAAGAGAAATATCCGTTAAGTCCAAAAGACCTGTGTACGATCTCACAGCTTCCACAGTTATGTGAGAGCGGTATTTATTCCTTTAAGATAGAGGGACGTATGAAAAAGCTGGAATATGCGGCAGGTGTTACTTCTATTTACCGGAAATATCTGGACTTGTATGAATCATGTCCGGAACATTACCGGGTTGAGGATGCAGATATGGAGCGTCTGCTGGCATTTGGTAATCGAAATGGTTTTACGGCGGGTTACTATGATATGAGAAACGGTCGTTCCATGATGACACTGACAGATTCTTCCCACAGCAGCAACGAAGCGAAAGCGGCTTATCAGGCACCGGAAGAGACAAAAGTTCCGGTAGAATTAAAAGCTGTATTTCATGCCGGGGAACCAATGCAGTTAGAGGCAGCATTATCCGTGAACGACACAGAGGCAGAATCCCACAGTGATAAAAAAGTCTGTGTGACCGGTGAAATCCCGGGAACGGCACAGAATCGCCCACTGTCAAAGGATGAATTAAGAAAGAGACTTTCCAAAACAGGAGATACACCATTTTACGTACAGCATCTGGAAATCGATCTGGAGGATGGATTGTTTGTACCGGTGGGACAGATCAATGAGCTTCGCAGAAATGCGCTGGAACAGTTACAGGAAGCGGTACTTGGCAGCTGGCGAAGAAATGAAGTGGTGACACTGAAAAAGAGATCAACTGACGGAATGAGAATGAAGCAGAATGGAGCAATTGGCAGCGGTGATAAGCCAATGTTAAATGTATGGCTGACCGGTTCTGCTTTGCAGCATCTGGGAGCAGTTCTGGAAAATCAGACAATTGATATGGTTACGCTGGAAGGTTTTGCAAATCTGGAAGCAGCAGTAAAAGAGATCCATGCTGCCGGAAAACAGGCAGGTTATGCGTTCCCTTATGTGTTGCGGGAAAATTCGGAAGGATTATTGCGAAAACAGGGATCTGTGTTAAAACAGTTTGACCGCATCTGGGTACGAAGTTACGACGGCATAGGTTTTGCTAGGGAAGAGTTATATCTTCCGGCAGAAAAGCTTGCATTAGATGCAGGACTGTATGTATTTTCCAATGAGGCAGCCGTAGATTTTATGGCAGATGGATTCGCTGGTTATACTGCATCCATGGAGCTGAACCGGAAAGAACTGGCTCATATGGAGAATAAACAGGCAGAGTTAATGCTTTACGGTTATGCACCGTTGATGATTTCGGCACAGTGTGTATACAAAAATTATGCGTCCTGTATCCGGGAGCAGAAAAAAGAATCTGGAAAGCAGTCGCAGCGGTTATATTTGAACGATCGTTATCAGAAGCAGTTTGAAGTGCAGCGGGACTGTACCCATTGCTACAATGTAATCTACAACAGCCAGCCAACGTATCTTTTACATCATGCGGATGAAATTAGCGGTTTGGATTTTGGCGCACATCGCATTGTTTTTCGCAATGAGTCAGCAAAGCAGATGCATGGGATTTTACAGCAATATGAAGATGCTTTCCGGTCAGGCAGGAAGATTCAGCCGCCGAAGGAAGGAACTTACACCAACGGTCATTTCCGCCGTGGCGTGGATTAGAAGAGAAGTTAAGGAGCAGATATGATACATTTGATCACAGAATTGTCCAAATATGTGATGATCATTCTTTTTGCAATCTATACCTGGTACAGTTATGTGGTACTGGTAATAAAAAATGAGGAACGGCAGAAACGGATGTACAAAGCGCAGACAACCTGCATGTTTTTGATCCATCTGGATGCCTTTATGGTATTGTTTGCGGTGACAAAGGATTTTAAAATACTGATCTTTTACGGTGCACAGGTGCTGTTTGTGCTGTTTTTATTCCTGATCTACCGGATCATATACAAGCGGGCAGCGCGTCTGGTTGTCAATCACATGTGCATGTTGTTACTAGTAGGATTTATTATCCTGACCAGACTCAATTTTGAAAATGCCATCCGTCAGTTTGAGATTGCAGTGGTGGCGGCGGTGGTATCAGCGTTTGTTCCGATTTTGGTAAGAAAATTAAAATTTTTACGAAAATTTACCTGGTTTTACTGTGCGGTCGGCGTAGTAGCACTTGGTATCGTTCTGGTGCTTGGAAAAATGAGCGGTGGTGCACATCTTTCTTTCACGGTAGCTGGTATTACGTTGCAACCGTCAGAATTTGTAAAAATTATATTTGTATTTTTCGTGGCATGTATGCTTTATGAAGCAACAGATTTTCGACAGGTGTGTATTACGACCGTTGCGGCAGCTGTCCATGTGGGAATCCTGGTACTGTCAACCGACCTGGGAGCGGCACTGATCTTTTTCCTGACCTATGTGGTAATGCTGTATGTGGCAACCCGGAAACCGGTTTACTTTTTTGGTGGACTGGGCGTAGGATGTCTGGCAGCACTGGCAGGTTCTAAGCTGTTTTCTCATGTACGGGTGCGAATCGAAGCATGGAAAGATCCTTTTGCCTCCATTCATGGCGGCGGATGGCAGGTGGCACAGGCATTGTTTGCCATTGGAACCGGCGGATGGTTTGGTATGGGACTGTATCAGGGAATGCCGGATAAGATTCCACTTGGATCATCAGATTTCGTGTTTGCGTCCATTTCTGAGGAACTGGGCGGTGCCTTTGCCGTGTGTATCGTGCTTGTTTGTTTTAGCTGCTTTTTGATGTTTTTGAATATTGCGATGCAGATCCGGGATCAGTTTTATAAGCTGATCGCACTGGGACTTGGCTGTGTGTACGGCGTGCAAGTGTTTTTGAACGTGGGCGGTGTCATCAAATTTATCCCGTCTACCGGTCTGACACTTCCGCTGGTCAGCTACGGAGGAAGTTCCATATTATGTACGATCATTATGTTTGCAATTATTCAGGGACTGTATATTATGAGACAGGATGAAGAAGGAGAATCGAATGAGCAGAAGAGTCGAGGACGAAAACAAAAGAGGGACTACAGCAAGAAGAAAGTCAACGGCGTCCGGTCACAGCAAAAGCCAAAGATCAAATCGGGTCAGACAGGGTATCGAGGTCATGAATCTGGATCAGGCAGACCGCGAGGCGGCGCGTCCTCACGGTTCGATGAGGACGAGATCGAGGAAATCTGGTAAAACTGGCAGAAATCTGGAATTTCTGATCATTACCTATCTGTTTCTGACAATTTTTATCGGTATGATCGGATATTTTGTTTATTTCCAGCTGGTAAAAAGTGAGAGTATCATCAACAGCTCTTATAATTCCCGTCTGGATCTGTATGCAGAGCATGTGGTACGCGGAGATATTACGGCAGCAGATGGCACGGTACTTGCGAAAACGACTGTAAATGATGATGGCAGCGAGACCAGAGAATATCCATATGGAAGGATGTTCGCCCATGTGGTCGGTTATATGAATAATGGAAAAGGCGGTCTGGAGTCACAGTACAATTTCAACCTGCTTCGTTCCCATTCCTTTTTCCTGACACAGATTATCAATGATCTGAAAAATGAGAAAAATACCGGAGATACACTGGTGACAACACTGGATTATGATGTTCAGAAGACGGCATATGATGCTTTGGGTGACCGGGACGGAGCTGTGGTTGTCATGGAGCCAAAGACAGGTAAAATCCTTGCCATGGTGTCAAAACCGGACTATGATCCGAACACGCTGGCAGATAAATGGGATGATATTGTGTCGGATAACAGTAGCAGTGTGTTGTTAAACCGTGTAACTTCCGGTCTGTATCCGCCGGGATCGACCTTTAAGATATTTACAACATTGGAATACGTGCATGAGAATCCAAACTATCAGGATTACAGTTTCAACTGTGAGGGAGAATTGAACGTGGATGGCAATGAAATTCACTGTTATCACAAATCCGTTCATGGTCAGGAGAACTTGAAGGATTCCTTTGCAAATTCCTGTAATACGTCCTTTTCCAATATTGGACTGTCTTTGAATATTACAAAGTTTCAGGAATTGTGTAATGACATGCTTTTTAATCAGAAATTGCCGGGTACGCTTTCAGGAAGCAAGAGTAGCTTTACTCTGTCAAAGGATGCGGATAAAGGCAAGATTATGCAGACTTCCATCGGTCAGGGTGATACGCTGGTATCTCCACTTCATATGGTATTTGTAGCATCTGCCATTGCCAACAATGGAGTTGCCATGGAGCCTTATGTTGTGGATTATGTGGAAAATGACGGTGGTGTGCATGTGAAAAACTACAAAGAAAAAGAGTATGGTCAGCTGCTCTCTGAATCGGATGCAGCGCTTTTACAGGACTATATGCGCGGTGTTGTGGAAAATGGAACCGGAAAGGCGTTAAATGGTCAGAGTTACACTGCCTATGGCAAAACCGGATCAGCAGAGTACAACAGTGCCGGTGACAGTCATGGATGGTTTGTCGGTTATGGAACAAAAGAAGGCTATAATGACATTGCCATTGCGGTAATTGTAGAGGATGGCGGTTCCGGAAGCCAGTCTGCCGTACCGGTGACAAAACAGATTTTTGACGTATATTTCAATAAATAAAAATGGGCGAGGTATTGCAAGTTAACTCCAAAAGGCGTATACTTAAAATCAGATTTGAGACCGCATCGGGAGGGCTTGCAATGATTGAAGCAACCAGCTGTGGCGGTGTGGTTATATTCCGTGGAAAGATTCTGTTGCTGTATAAAAATTATCGTAACAAATATGAAGGCTGGGTTTTGCCAAAGGGAACGGTAGAAGCCGGTGAGGAGTATAAGGATACTGCTGCAAGAGAAGTGAGAGAGGAGACTGGCGTAGATGCCTCTATCATAAAATATGTTGGAAAGAGCCAGTATACATTTACAGTTCCCGAAGATACTGTAGAAAAACAGGTACACTGGTACCTGATGATGGCTGACAGTTATTACAGTAAACCGCAGCGCGAAGAGTATTTTGTGGATTCCGGTTACTACAAATACCACGAGGCTTATCATCTGTTAAAATTTGCAAATGAGAAACAGATTCTGGAAAAAGCATACAATGAATATCTTGATTTGAAACGGAGTAATCTGTGGGGAACCAAGAAGTATTTCTAGAACCCGGAAGAGACAGAATTAGTAAAACGATCTTTACAAATGAGATGGTTTTATTAATTCTGTTTGCATATTAGCGAAAATATCAGACGAAAATAAAAATGAGGGATCTGATTTATGTTTTGGTACAAACACTTATATTTGGACAGGAAGTGTATGCGCCATACCAATCGGTTAAAATATAAGATTGAGCATGGAGCAGCGCATAAGGGGGTATATCTCATTCATCTTCCAGATCGTGCAGGTGCCGTTCTGGAGCTGATACCAAGTATTCTGTTACGGCAGAGCCGGTATCCACGGGAGCAGTTGTGCATTATAGGCATGGCAGGTGACCGGGCGGGTGCCTTAGAGCTGATCCGGAAGATCGTGGATGAAGTATATCGGGAGCAACACAATTTTGATATTGCGTCCTATCTGCAGATCGACCGGAAAAATACTTCGGATGAGGGGACCGGCCTATGATGATTTTTTTACTTATATTGAAAATAATCGGTATCATACTGTGTGTGATATTGGGAGTCCTGGCAGTGATCCTGTTTGTCCCAGTTTTTTACGAGGCAGATGCCAATATCGATGAGATGGATTATAAAGTCCGGATCCACTGGTTGGCAAAGCTGATTCGCTTTGAGTTTCGGTGGAAAGAAAAGGCACATGCAGTGCTGAAGATCCTCTGGTTTGTGATAGATTTTACCGATCCGGAGGCAGTAGCCGCCAGAAAAGCAAAGAAAGAGGAAAAAGCCCGCAAAAAGCTGTTAAAGCAGCAGAAGAAAGAAGCAAAAAAGCGGGAAAAACAGACGCGTCAGAGACAGAAAGAGGCACAGCAGGAACAGGCAGACCGTGAAGCACGGGCACAGCAGAGAGAGGCATTTCGAAAACAGCAGGAAGAAGCTGGCAGCAGGGAAAATCAGTCTGAGAAGACGTTAGCTGAGGATGCCAGTGGAAATGATACGAAAACAGAAAAAATAGCAGACGTGGATGCCGGCAGAATTGAAGTGGAAACGAAAAATGTGGAAGCTATAAATGCAGATGAGAGTTTCCATAAAGAAACGTCTGTGGCACAGGATAAAGAGACTTATGAAAAAGCAGAACAGACGAAACCAGAGAATAATGTCCGGCAAGAGTCTGTTGAATCTGAAAAAGCAGAAGCGAATGAATCGAGAGCATCTATTCTGGAAAAATTAAAATCCGCTCATGGAACAGCAGGATCCATTTTGGATAAAGTAAAAACGGTGTTGGCAGTTATCCGTTATTTGCGGGAACAGGAACTGATCTCAGCGGTTTGGGTAAAATTACAGGTGTTTTTGCTGCATATCCGTCCGCGAAAGCTAAGTGGTCATCTGAAGTTCGGATTATCGAATCCGGCAGACACTGGTCAGGTCCTTGGTGTGATTGCGATGGTTCCGTTGTTCTATCAGACAGAACTTCAAATCGAACCGGATTTTGAAGCAGAAGATAATTATATTCAGGGACAGGTATATGTGAAAGGGCATATTTGCTGTATCCATCTGGTGATCCTGATCATTCGGTTATTGCGGGATGAAAAGATCCGAACATTGATTCGTAGGATAAGAGAGAAAAATTAACAGGAGGTATTGGAAAATGGCAGAGAATAATAAAAATACATTTCAGACAACCGTAGAATCTCTGATGAAAGGAATGGATGGATTTGTATCATCTAAAACTGTAGTCGGGGAACCACTTCAGATGGGTGAGACCATCATCCTTCCACTGGTTGACGTATCCTTTGGTATGGGCGCCGGTGCATTTTGTGGAGAAAAGAAGAAAAACAGCGGCGGCGGTATCGGTGGAAAAATGTCTCCAAGCTCCGTACTTGTACTCCAGAACGGAAGCACCCGTCTGATCAGCGTAAAAAATCAGGATGGTATTTCCAAGCTGTTGGACATGATACCGGATTTTGTTGACAAATTTATGAAGAAGATGGATGAGAAAAAGAATCCGGAAGAGGCGGAAGCCAGAAAAGAGGCAAAAAAAGAAGCTGCTGAAGAGATGAAAGACATGCTCAATCTCAGTGAAGAATAGAACCTTCCCTGAGATTAAGCAGAGTCATAAAATCCCCCGCATTGTCATAAGATAGTGCAGGGGACTTTTTTATGTGTAACAGAACGACCAAACAACTGGCAGGTTTTATCCTGTTCTGGATTGGGATCGGCATGATCGTGATGCTGTTTATGCCAAATGATTTTGTTGGAATTTTAATTGCCAGTGGATTTATGCTGCTTGGCTATACATTATATTGTAAATCGTGAGAAATGCGTAAGTTATATGAATTGAGAAATCTGCTTTTCTTTCTAGTGCTCCAAGTGAAATAGGAATAAGGTGAATTGCATAAACAGAGCGAGAAAGAATAGTGGTTAGTTTGTCTGATAAACGCAAAAATGACTGGCAGATTTCTGCCAGTCACTTCAATGTTTTTTCTTATGCTCTTTCAACTTTGTTGGATCTCAGACAAGAAGCACAAACGTATAATGATTTATGAGAACCATTAACATTACATTTAACTTTCTTGATGTTTGATTTCCACATTCTATTAGATCTTCTATGAGAATGACTCACATTGTTTCCGAAATGAGCGCCTTTTCCACAAACACTGCACTTTGCCATGATTGCACCTCCTTGCGTTTACTAAGTTCGTATGTTCTGCGAACTCACAACAAATGTATTCTATCAGATGAATCCCGATAATGCAACAATTATTTTGAAAAAAATGAAAAAAATTCCGAAAACTTGATATATTTTTGATTTCACTATTCCTTTTTTATGAAAAAATGGGTATAATAAGGCATATATGAAAATATGGGTAAGACTGCATTTTGAAAGTAAGGGTATATTTTATGTATTCTGATGCAGAAACATTGCCTGAAAATAAGAAGCGTGGAGGAGCAAGTATGAGAGGTCAGTTTGAAAATTCTCTTGGAACGGTTAGTATAGATTCGGAAGTAGTAGCAACTTATGCCGGTTCTGTGGCCGTAGAATGTTTTGGTATCGTAGGAATGGCAGCTGTCAATATGAAAGATGGTCTTGTAAAATTGTTAAAAAAGGATTATCTTCATCATGGTATCTCTGTAAAGATTGAAGAGAATAACCGGATCACATTAGATTTCCATGTGATCGTATCATACGGTGTAAGTATTTCCACCGTATCAGATAATCTGATTTCCACAGTAAAATATAAAGTGGAAGAATTCACCGGCATGAAGATCGAGAAGATCAATATCTTCGTAGAAGGTGTCAGAGTCATTGATTAAGGAGGAATTGAGTGTGGATATACAGACAATAGATGCAGCGCTTCTGTCAAAAATGTTTTTAGCGGGAGCGAAGAATCTGGAAGCAAAGAAAGAGTGGATCAACGAGCTGAACGTGTTCCCGGTTCCGGATGGTGATACCGGTACAAATATGAGCATGACGATCATTTCCGCAGCTAAGGAAGTTGCTGCTGTGGAAAAACCGGTAATGAAAGATCTTGCAAAAGCAATTTCATCCGGTTCCCTGCGTGGAGCACGAGGAAACTCAGGTGTTATCCTGTCCCAGTTGTTCCGTGGATTTACAAAGACCATCAAGCATTATGATAAGATCGACAAAATCGTTCTTTGTGAGTCTTTCCAGAAAGCATGTGAGACTGCATACAAGGCAGTTATGAAACCAAAGGAAGGAACAATCCTTACCGTTGCCAAAGGTGCAGCTGAGAAGGCACTGGAGCTTTCCTGTGATGACAATTACAACATGGAGCAGTACATTGCCGCTATTATCGCAGAGGCAGAGCGTGTACTTGCCCTGACTCCGGAGATGCTTCCGGTATTAAAACAGGCAGGTGTTGTGGATTCTGGCGGACAGGGACTGGTAGAAGTTCTGAAAGGTGCACAGGATGCATTTCTTGGCAAAGAGATTGATTATACCATCGAAGCTGCTCCGGCATCTTCCGGTGTGGTTAAAATCTCCGCACAGACAGAAGCAGAGATTAAATTCGGTTACTGTACCGAGTTTATCATTGTATTAAATAAACCGCTGACCGAGGCAGAAGAGGACGAGTACCGTGCATTCTTACAGTCCATGGGTGATTCCATTGTACTGGTGGCAGACGAGGAGATCGTTAAAACACACGTACATACCAATGATCCGGGACTGGTATTACAGAAAGCACTGACTTTTGGTTCCTTAAGCCGTATCAAGATCGACAACATGCGCGAAGAACATCAGGAAAAACTGATCAAAGACGCAGAGAAACTTGCAAAAGAGCAGGAAAAAGAAGTAGAAGAAAAAGCAAAAGCAGCCGCAGGTCCGAAAAAAGACATGGGATTTATTGCAGTTTCCATCGGTGAGGGTGTCAACGAAGTATTTAACGGACTTGGCGTGGACTATCTGATCGAAGGTGGACAGACTATGAACCCAAGTACAGAGGATATGTTAAATGCCATTGATCATGTCAATGCAGATCATATCTTCATCTTTCCGAACAATAAAAATATCGTGCTGGCAGCAAATCAGGCAGCATCTCTGGTAGAGGATAAAGATATTATTGTCATCCCGACAAAGACCATCCCGCAGGGTATTTCCGCAATGATCAACTTCATTCCGGAGCAGTCCCCGGAGGAAAATAAAGACAACATGCTGGAAGCAATCGCAGCTGTAAAAACCGGACAGGTTACTTACGCAGTCCGCGATACCATCATTGATGACAAAGAGATCAAAGAGGGCGACTACATGGGAATCGGTGATTCCTCCATCCTTTCTGTCGGTGCAGACCGTGAGGATGTTACCAAAGATATGGTAGCCCAGATGATCGATGAGGAGTCTTACTTCATCTGCATTTATTATGGAGAGGAAGTACTTCCGGAAGCTGTCAATGCATTACAGAAATACTTTGAGGAGACTTATCCGGATTGCGAAGTAGAAGTACAGTTCGGTGGTCAGCCGATCTACTATTATGTTATTTCTGTAGAGTAAGGAGTTCGTATGAATCTTAATTCCCCTGTTCGTGAAATCAAAGGGATCGGGGCGAAAACAGAACAGTTATTTCAACAGTTAGGAGTATACACCATTGGTGATATACTCCTATATTTTCCCCGTGATTATGAAAAATATCCGGATCTGTGTGACGTAGATCAGGTGGTGGAGGGCAGAAAAAATGCTTTGTATGTGTGTGTGAAAAAGACACCCACCGTCAATACCCATTCCCGCCAGCAGGTGGCTTTGCTGGATCTGAAAGGCGAGAATCGGACCCTGCGTCTGATCTGGTTTCGCAGTCCTTATATCCGATCACTGATCCGTCCCGGCGGATGGTACGTTTTTTATGGAAAAGTCAACCAGAAAGATGATCGGCTTACCATGGAGCAGCCCCAGATGTTCAGTTTGGGACAGTATGAGGCGTTGCAAAAGACATTGCAGCCACACTATAGTTTGACCAAAGGTGTCACTAATAATTTAATTGTAAAAACAGTGCATGCAGCCATGGAAGAGATTCCCTTGGAAATGGAATATTTACCAGAGGATATCCGCATCCGCAATCATCTAAGCGAGTACAACTTTGCCTTAAAAAACATGCATTTTCCGGAAAACGAAGAAAACTGTATCATTGCCAGAAACCGTTTTGTGTTTGATGAGTTTTTCTTCTTTTTGCTCAGTATGCAGTTGTCAAAAGAGAATACCCAGAAGCTGAAAAATGAGTTTACTTTCGCAGAGGATTCCTTTGTGGAAGATCTGATGAACGGTCTGCCTTATGAGCTGACCGGCGCACAGAAGCGTGCAGTAGCACAGATTCGCTCTGACTTGCGGGAACCGTGTATCATGCAGCGATTAGTACAGGGCGATGTTGGCTCCGGTAAGACCATCGTCGCTTTTCTGGCAATGCTGGAAGTGGCGCACAATGGTTATCAAGCGGCGATTATGGCGCCTACGGAAGTATTGGCGCAGCAGCATTATGAAAAACTGACACAGTTTCTGGAAGTGAACGGCATTGATATCCCGGTTGTGTTATTGACTGGTTCCATGGGCGTGAAAGCCCGCCGCGCAGCGTATGCAGTATTAGAGTCGGATCAGCCGGCTTTGGTCGTGGGAACTCACGCGTTGATTCAGGAAAAAGTACAGTATCGGAATCTGGCACTGGTTATTACCGATGAGCAGCACCGTTTCGGTGTAAAGCAGAGAGAGACTTTTTCTTTAAAAGGTTCGCATCCGCATATTCTAGTTATGAGCGCGACGCCGATTCCACGAACATTGGCTATTATTTTATATGGTGATCTGGATATTTCCGTGATCGATGAAGTTCCGGCGAAGCGGCTGCCGATCAAAAACTGTGTGGTGAATACGTCCTATCGCAAGACAGCATATAAATTTATGGAAAAAGAGATCCGTGCCGGACATCAGGTGTATGTCATTTGTCCGCTGGTAGAAGAAAGTGAACTGGCAGAAGGCGAAAACGTGCTGGATTATGCGGCGCAGCTTCAGCAGATTTTTCCATCCGATATCAAAGTTGGTATGCTGCACGGAAAAATGAAACCGGATGAGAAAAATGCTGTCATGCAGGAATTTCAGGAAAACAAAATCCAGATTCTGGTATCCACAACGGTAGTGGAAGTTGGCGTGGATGTGCCAAATGCTACTGTTATGATGATTGAAAATGCAGAACGGTTTGGCTTGGCTCAGCTTCATCAGCTGCGCGGTCGTGTCGGTCGTGGTGATGCGCAGTCATATTGTATTTTGATGCAAGGCAAAGAGCAGCAGACAAAAAACAAACGTCTGGAGATCTTGAATAAATCAAATGACGGTTTCTTTATCGCCGGTGAAGATCTGAAACTGCGTGGACCGGGTGATTTCTTTGGTATTCGCCAGAGTGGAGATTATCAGTTCCAATTAGCAGATGTATTTCAGGATGCAGACGTGCTGAGTAAGGCATCTTACGAGGTATCGGTGTTGATGAAGGAAGATCCACATCTGGAGAAGGAAGAACATCAGAGACTGCTGGTACGGTTGCGGCAGTATGCCGGAGATCAGTTTTCTTTGTTAAATTTGTAAAAAACGCAAATGGTTAAAAAAATGACGATCCAAATGATGTTTTGTATTATGGAATTGCATTCTGTAAGGAAAATGTAAAGCAGTTATAGAAAAAGGTATGTGAAAAAAGCCGGTGGGAGCAGGTGCGCTTCCATCGGCTTTTTTTGTCTTAATGTGTTTTTCGGTTAATATATTCTGTCTTATACTTAGAATAAATAATTTTCTGACTACTATACAGTCCATAATATCCGGACAACATATAACTCAGCGCGATCGCAATCAGAAAATACGGCATTCCCTCAAATCCAAACAGCTCAAAACAGATCAGCAGGGAAGTGATGGGACTGTTGGTAACTCCACAGAATACCGCGCCCATGCCAACAGCGGCACACAGCGGAATGGAACATCCCGTAACGGTTGCAAAAAAGGTTCCGAAGGTTGCTCCGATAAAGAGAGTCGGGACGATCTCACCGCCTTTGTAACCGGCGCCGAGCGTGGCACCAGTAAAGAGCATTTTCAATAGGAAAGCCAGTGGAAAGACCGGTTTTCCTTCCATGCAGCTGGCAATAATGCTCATACCGGTGCCGTTATAGGTCTGATCACCCACCAACAGCGTCAGTGCAATGACGATGCATCCGCCAATAATTACCCGCAGATATGGATTTTTAAAAAATCGTTTATACAGACGTTCTGCATTGTGCAGGATCGTACAAAATAAGATGCTGACCACCGCGCATAACACAGCAAATACACCGATGATCAGAGCGGTTTTCGGTGCAAATGCCGGAATAGAACTGATCGGAAAGATTTCCGGTGTAATGCCACAGACGGCTGCCACACCGTGAGCGGTCAGTGATGCGATGACACATGGCAGCAGTGCGGAATAATGCATAATGCCGACACTGACCACTTCCATGGAAAAGATCGCAGCAGCCAGCGGTGTGCCAAACAATGCGGAGAAAGCAGCACTCATACCACACATGATCATAATGTGCTGGTCTTTTTCATCAAAGTGAAAAAGTTTTCCAAGGGAATTTCCAATACTTCCGCCAAGCTGCAGGGCAGCACCCTCACGACCGGCGGAACCGCCGAATAAATGTGTCAGCAGGGTGGCAATAAAGATTAACGGTGCCATGCGCAGTGGGATATTTTCGTTGGAGTGGATGGCGGACAGTACCAGATTGGTTCCCGTGTCCTTTTCGTCATGTAACAGCTGGTACAATCCCACGATGGCGGCACCTGCTCCCGGCAGCAGAAAGATCAGCCATGGATGCTGTAATCTTGTGCGTGTGACAAATTGCATTCCATAGTAAAAAGCAGTTCCGACAAATCCCAGTATAATTCCGCTCAGAACTGCAAAGATGACGTCACGGAGTGATGTGACCAGATGCGAACCGCCTCTTTTTAGTACATTTCTATATGATTCAAACATAACTTTATCTCCCGTTATAAAAACTTGCTGTTTCTTATTTTTTCCTTATTTGCCTGAAAAATCTGCTTGGAAAAATGTTACATGTAAATAGTTGTTTTTCCCGAACAGAAAGCACATTTTCTTATTTCCTTGACATTGCAAGAAAATCTAAAATGTTTTATACTTTATTATTATAGAGAAATCGGGAAAAAAAGCAATGAAAAACAAATTCCCGGGAAGCAGGTTGTACGAATGAAAAGAAAATTGCAGGATATCATACAGGAAAAATTTACATATGAGGATACACACCTGCTGTTGCCGGATATGGATCTGAATTTTACAGCGATTGAGAGTGAACCCTTTGAGGGAACGTTTTCTTTTCACAGCAGTAATGAACATCCGATCCGCGGAATTGTCAGTTGCGAGCACCCATGTGTCACCTGTCTGGATACCGAATTTAACGGGACAGATATCCAGATCCGGTTCCGGTATGCCGACAGTCAGCAGACGGAAGGAATGACAGATCAGGGTGTGTTTGTGATCACCAGCAATGTGGGTGAGTATCTGCTGCCATTTCGGGCAAATATTACCCGCCGTTATCTGATGTCTTCCATTGGAAAAATTAAGACACTGAATGATTTTACGAATCTGTGCAAACTGAGCTGGAAAGAAGCGCTGCAGATTTTTAAATCCCAGTATTTTTGCAATATTTTACATCATGACAGCGGATTCCAGAAGCTGCTTTACCGTGGCTTGACAGAGCATGCCTGCGGTGCCGCACAGATGGAGGAGTTTCTGATCGGGTGTGGAAAAAAGGAGCGGAATCATCTGATCATCAGCCGTCCGGAACGCGGCTATAAAGTGTCGAAGGGTTCGATTTTGCCACAGTCAGATCTGCTGGATGTGGAAAAAAGCACCTGGGGTTATATCCATGTGGAGATCTCCTGTGATGCGCCGTTTGTCCGGTTGGAGAAGAAACAGCTGCGTTATTATGATTTTGTCGGAAAACATGCGGAAGTTCAGTATCACATTATGCCGGGATTGCTTCATGGGGGCAAAAATTATGCGAAGATCCGGATTCAGACACCATTCCAGACAGAGACGATTAAAATTACAGTTACCGTATTAAAGGAACGTTCTGTGAAGAAGTCTGCCCATTGGGAAAATCGCTACATTCACAGTCAGATGGAGAAATATTATCTGGATTACCGCAAGGAGGAGATGACAAAGGAACTTTGGATGCAGGAGATGGAAGTGCTGCTAAAACGTGCCATCAGTCTGGATCCAGAAAACGAATGGCTTCCTTTGTATCGTATTTTTGTTCTCCTGACCGGAGGGGACAAACTGGGGGCAGAAGCAATTTCGGAAAAACTGCCGAAAAATATTCAGAATCAGCGGACACCGTTAGGAGCATTTTATCTGTATCTGACCACCATTGGGGAGACACCGGCTTACAGCCGGGAAGTGACCAGAAGGGTGAAAGAGATTTATCTGAAATATCCGTCACATCCGGTACTGGTGTGGGTGTTATTGCACATTGATGAAGTGCTGCTTCGCAATCCGGAGCGAAAATATCAATGGATTCGCAAATATATGTTAAAAGGAAATATCAGTCCGATTTTTTATGAGGAAGCAACCTGCCTGCTGGAAAATCATCCGGAAATGCTGCATGAGGTGGATGTATTTGAACGAAGACTGCTGATCTGGATGATGAAGCACAATCGGTTGTCACCGCGTATCATTGACCGCTTGGTTCCTATGGCACAGTTGCAGAAGACCTTCGATCCGGTTTATTTTCGCGTATTATGCCGCTGTTACCGTCAGGGTTCGGAGACAACGGTGATCAAAAATATCTGTATCTATCTGATCAAATGCAATCGGTATGGTACGGTTTATTTCCCATGGTTTCAGCGGGGGATCAGCCGTCATTTGAAGATTGCGGGACTGTATGAGGCATATATGCTTTCCTGGACGAAGGCAAACGGCGCACTGCCGGAGGAGATTTTGCACTATTTTGTCAGAAGTAAAGCACTTCCGGCGAAACGGCGGGCAATGCTTTATGCTTATGTGGTGCGCAATAAAGAACGGATCGGTAAGATCTGGCAGTCATATCAGCCGGTGATCCGGGAATTTGCCTCTCAGGAATTGAAAAAAGAACATATGAGCGAAGATCTGGCTGTAATTTATGAAGATATGAAACAACAGCTGACAGATGGCGCATGGAAGTACATGCGTAAATCCGCGGATGATGCATATCGGATCCGGGTGCCGAATCCGGACATGACAGAACTTTGGGCGCTTCAGGCGGATTCCGACCAGATACAGAAAGTGGCATTGTATGAACGGAGTGCCTATGTTTACTTGCATTCGAAACCGTTTGCTATTTTGTATGCGGATCAGGCAGGAAATGTGTATACTGCCGGAAAACAGTTTCACTTGAAAAAAATGCTCTCCGGAGCGCATGTTTATCAGAAAGATCAGATAGAATCGGAGCAGCACCCGGACAATTCAGAGATTTCAAATGATGTGGATCTGGCAGAACAGATCAAAACATTTGATGCGCCGATGACAGTGATGCAGCGGAGAATTACTGCTGCCAGAGAAGAAGGCATGGACACAGCAGATGCAGAAGAAAAGCTGCTGGTTTATATGCTGTTTACCGGAAATTTCCTGCCGGGACACGAACAGTTGTTTGAACGCATCGTTGCACGAAAAGGAGAGCCATTGCTTTTGCAGGCATATATGACATGGTTTTCTTATCAGTATCTGTTGGGAACGGCAGAACTTCCGGCACAGGTACAAAAATGTTTGCTGGAAGAATTTTCGGCAGGAAGAATGCATCAGCGCTGCTGCCAGGCGGCATTTTTAAAACGGTATGTGAAAACTGTAACAGACGACAAGGAAGAAGAAATGCGTCATACAGAAGAAGTGCTGGCAACAAAACTGCTGGAGCATTTTCTGTTAAAAGGCATTTATTTTCCGTTTTATCAGGAGCTTCCGGCAAAATTACAGCGAAAGTATCTGCTGTTTGGTGAAAATGTGATTTCCTGTGTGGCACAGCCGGAGCAGGTGCTGCATGTGATGATTTACAATGAAAAGCATGAAAAAGTACAGTCCGTTGGAATGCAGGAAATATTACCGGGATTGTATACCTGTGTGCTGCATACCTTTTTTGAAAAGGAAATGCAGTATGAGGCAGTGACAGGAAGTGGAGAGGTGCTGGAGAGCGGCACGCTGGAAGCAAAACCGGGATCCGGATATGAAGAGACACGATATGGTCGGCTTGCAGCATGGATGGAGAAGAAAGACAGGCAGTCTGCTTATGAATATGCAGAACTGACCGATCTGGCAGATGCTTTGTTTCTGCCGATAGAGGAGTAAGAGCAGTGGATCAGAAAAAAGAGTTCTATGTAGGAATTGATATTGGAAGAGACAGGGCGATGATCAGTCTGTACCGGGAGGATCAGAAAGAACCGGAGACGATATCGACGGTCAGAGGAATGGAAAAATTTGGGATTCCTCTGGTAATGTTTCTGGAAAAAAAGGGAACAACGTATTATGGGGATGAGGCTCTGAAACGAAAGGAACAGCCGAACGGAGATTTTTTTGAAGATATTTACGAAGGCGCATTGCAGGAGCAGACGGAAGAGACCACATTGTATCATGGATTGTTTGTGCAGTTTGTACGGCGTCTGATCCGGTTGAAAGAGCGCTATGGTCTGAAGGGAGATCCGACTTGTGTGGCAATCACAGTTCCGGTATTGTCACAGCAGGCGATTGCGTTGCTTCAATACGTACGTCAGGAGCTGGATTTCTCAGAAAAAGAACTGATCTTTATGGATTATGCGGAAAGTTTCTTTTTACATACGTATCATCAGGAAGCGGTGTTGTGGCAGCATGATGTGGCAATGTTCTATTTTCAGGGGGCAGAACTGAGTTTTTATCTGCTGCATAGAAAAAGCGGTTTGAAAGTACAGTTTGTGACGGCAGAGCAGAAACACTGGCAGGTGCCGGAATCAATCTGCACGCATGCGGAGCTGATGGATGAATATTTTTCCAATGTTGTACGGGAATCTTTTGCAAAACATGCGATTTCCACGGTATATTTTGTGGGAGATGGATTTGACGGCAACTGGTTACGGGAATCTCTCCGGGTGATGGGAACGAACAAGCGGGGATTTTTAGGGAAAAATCTGCTGACCAGAGGTGCGGCATATGGTGCATGGCGCTACAGTAAGCCGGAAACATGGGGATTTTTCTTTAACTGTGAATACAAAATGCAGGGGGAACTGGATCTTCGGATTGAAAGTCAGGGAGCGGACGGTTTTATCCGTCTGATCGAAGCCGGACAGAACTGGTTTTGCCAGACACCGTCTTTTAAATTACTTTACGGCGGTACTCCGGAAATTGTGTTAAAAATCAGTCGGATCGGTGCCGCAAACAGTCAGGTGCTGCATCTGGAGCTTACAGATCTTCCGGATCGGCCGGAAGCAGCTTTGCGGTTTCGCATTCAGGCAATTCCGAAAAACGGAACAGAAGTGACATTGCGGCTTTCCGATGATGGATTTGGTGAATTTTTCAAAAGCTCCGGTAAAATCTGGGAGTTTCCGGTAGCCTTGGATATGGAAGGTGGCAGCACGATGGAAAAAGCACGGTATGGTCAAAAAAAAGGAGGCAGATAATATGGGAACATTGAAACTGTGCAGGGACAGACAGGCGCAGAATCCGTTCTTTCTTGAGGGATTGTCTGTTTCTGTGTATACCTTAGAGGAACTTTGCTATGCGATAGAATCGAATCTGTTTTTGCTGGATGAAAAATGGATCTGCACATCCCTGTTTCAGTGGTTGGAAAAAGAACTGGGAGAGGCAGATCTGACAGCTCATTTAAAAAACAGCTATCGAAAATCTAAGGATGTTTATGAATGTGCGGAACTGATTTTGTCTGCGTCCGGTTTTTACACCGTGGAAAGACTGCGCCAGATTGATGAGATGCTGACGCGGATGCGGGGGAAAAGTCCGATGGAGCGCCGCAAAATGAAAGCGGATTATTTCCTGTCTGAGAAAAAATACCGCCATGCGGCATATGGTTATCTGGAATTGCTGCAGCAGGAAAATCTGATCTATATGACAGAGGAACTGCAGGGGGGAATCCTGCACAATCTGGGCGTGGCATATGCGCGTCTGTTTTTGTTTCAGGAAGCGGCAGAAATGTTTGCAGCAGCTTATCAGAAAAACAGATCAGAGCAGAGCCGGTATTGTTATCTGTATGCTATGAATTATGTGCCGGAGGATGAGGTGCTTGGTAATCTGGAACCGGAGATTCATTTTGGTACGATGAAAGAGGCATTTTCCCGTTTTACGGAAGTATCGGATCAGGAGCAGTATTATCAGGAACGGAAAAAACTGTCAGATGCATCCAATTCCTTCAACTGGAGAGGCAGAGAGGAAGACCTGCGCAGACAGTGGATTGCCGATTATAATCAAATGAATTGCTGAAAATCCTTTACAAATGGGTACCCGGGCGGTATAATGTCGGGCGGATGGTATTCCGAAAGGAAACGATACCTTGTATTTATTATTTTGAAACGGAGCTTGTATTGCTGTTCGCAAACAAGACTCACTGTCCCACCATTAGGAAATGGAGGGATGCTTATGAATATTGGATTTATTGGCGCAGGAAAAGTCGGTTTTTCACTTGGAAAATATCTAACCGAGCGCAACGTAAGGGTGAGTGGTTATTATAGTCGTAATCCACAGTCATCCAGAGAAGCAGCAGATTTTACAAATACCAGACAGTACCTGAATTTGAGACATCTGGTAGAGGACAGTGATGTCCTTTTTGTGGCAATTCCGGATTCGGCGATTGCTCAAATGTGGGAACAATTGAAAATGCTTCCGATTCAGAATAAGATTATAAGTCATTTCAGTGGCGCGTTAAGCTCCGCTGTCTTTTCGGATATTGAGCGTTATCACGCTTATGGATATTCTATCCATCCGTTATTCGCCATCAATGATAAGTATGAATCCTATAAGGTGATTTCCCAGGCGTTTTTTACGATTGAGGGAGATCCGAAGTATCTGAACTGGTTTTTACGGCTTTTTGAGAGTTTTGGAAATCCGGTGGAGGTTATTTCAAAAGAGGATAAGGTACGTTATCATGCGGCAGCAGCTATGGCCAGCAATTTATATGTTGGACTGGCAAATATGTGTGAGCAAATGCTGCGGGACTGCGGTTTTTCCGTTGCAAATGCACATCGCGCATTGTCACCGCTGATGATTGGAAATACGGAGAATATCATCCAGTACGGTCCGGTCGGGGCACTTACAGGTCCGATCGAGCGAAATGACCTGACGACGGTGATGGATCATTTGGAGAGCTTGTCAGAGCAGGAACAGAAGGTTTATAAAATTCTGTCCGGCGAAGTGATCAACGTTGCAAAAATGAAACATCCCGAGCGGGATTATTCTGAAATGGAAAGGATGCTCAATTCATGAAAACCACAGTTTCTACATTAAAGAAGCAAAAAGAGAATGGTGAGAAGATTACAATGCTCACCTGTTATGATTATTCCATGGCTAAGCTCATGGATGAAGCCGGCATTGAAATCTTGCTGATCGGAGATTCCCTTGGCAATACAATGCTTGGCTATGAAAATACATTGCCTGTTACGATGGAAGATATGATCGCACACACCGCAGCAGTCAGCAGAGGAGCAAAAAATGCCTTTGTTCTGGCAGATATGCCGTTTATGTCTTATCAGACCTCTGTTTATGATGCAGTTTTAAATGCAGGACGTCTGATGAAAGAGGGACATGCACATGGCGTAAAACTGGAAGGCGGTGCAAGAGTGTGCCCGCAGATCGAGGCAATCGTAGCAGCAGATATTCCGGTATGTGCACATATCGGACTGACACCTCAGTCCATTAATGCCTTTGGTGGATTTAAGGTACAGGGCAAAAGTGAAGAAGCAGCCCGCCAGCTGGTAGAGGATGCGAAAAAGGTTGAGGCAGCAGGTGCCTCTCTACTTGTTATGGAGTGTGTTCCGGCAAAACTTGCCGAAGTGATCACAAAGACAGTTTCTATTCCGACCATCGGAATCGGAGCAGGAGCAGGTTGTGACGGACAGGTTCTGGTAAATCAGGATATGCTTGGTATGTTTTCTGATTTTACACCGAAGTTTGTGAAACGTTTCGCAAATGTGGGTGAGATCATGAAACAGGCGTTTGCAGATTATTCCGCAGAGGTAAAAGCGGGTACCTTCCCGGCACCGGAACATACATACGCGATTTCAGACGAAGTTATTGAAAAACTGTATTAAGAAATGAAATTGACTAACAGTGTTAGTTGATTTTGAAAGTTAATATAAGTAGTGTTCACCTTTCATTTTACACAAAAGTATAGCGTTTTATACAAATGTATAGAGGAGAACAGAACAAAAATAAAAATCGAAAAACAAGTATAGAGGAGAATAGAAAAATGCAGGTTGTATCAACAGTAAAAGAAGTAAGAGATATTGTAGCAGGATGGAGAAAAGAAGGAAAGACAGTCGGATTTGTACCAACCATGGGTTATCTTCATGAGGGACACGGCAGTCTGATCAGCAAAGCCGTAGAGCAGAATGACAAAGCAGTTGTCAGCATTTTTGTCAATCCGATGCAGTTCGGACCGACAGAGGATCTGGAGAGTTATCCGAGAGATCTGGAAAAAGACAGCAAATTCTGTGAGAGCCTTGGCGCTGACCTGATCTTCCATCCGGAACCGGAAGAAATGTATCACGATGGATTCAGTTCTTTTGTGGACATGACGGTTCTGACAGAGGAACTTTGCGGACTGAGCCGTCCGGTTCATTTCCGTGGTGTTTGTACTGTTGTCAGCAAATTATTCAATATCGTTCAGCCGGATCGTGCATATTTTGGACAGAAAGATGCACAGCAGCTGGCAGTCATCAAACATATGGTAGATGACCTGAATATGAATGTGGAAGTAATCGGCTGCCCGATCATCCGTGAGGAAGACGGACTGGCAAAGAGCTCCAGAAATACCTATCTGTCTGCAGAAGAACGAAAAGCAGCACTTATTTTGAGCAAAACTATCTTTATGGGTCAGAAAATGGTTGAAGAAGGGGAGACAGATGCGGTAAAATTAGTAGAAGCAATGAAAAAGAACATTGAGACAGAGCCGCTGGCAAAAATTGATTATGTCAAAGCGGTAGACGGTCTGACAATGCAGCAGGTAACAGAACTGAAGAGTCCGGCACTGGTTGCTATGGCAGTGTATATTGGAAAAACAAGATTAATTGATAACTTCATGATCTAATCAAATTTGTAAAAGTAGAGAGGAAAAAGTTTTTATGACCCTTCAGATGTTAAAAGGAAAAATTCACCGTGCAACTGTGGTACAGGCTGCACTTGATTATGTAGGAAGTATCACCGTTGATGAGGATCTTCTGGATGCTGCAGGTATTCTTGAATATGAGAAAGTTCAGATCGTTAATGTCAATAATGGCGCACGTTTTGAGACATATACGATTGCCGGAGAGCGTGGAAGCGGAATGATCTGCTTAAACGGCGCAGCAGCACGCTGCGCTTCCGTCAAGGATAAAGTCATCATTATGTCTTATGCGGATATGACGCCGGAGGAAGCAAAAACACATAAACCATCAGTTGTTTTTGTGGACGAGATCAATCGAATTGACCGGGTGACTAACTATGAGAAACACGGTCAGTTATTCGATAAAGCAAGACTGGATGAGGAGTAAAAAGAAATCATGTTAAAAGGAAAAACCGTTGTACTGGGTGTGACAGGAAGTATTGCAGCTTATAAAATTGCATCACTGGCAAGTATGCTGATCAAACAGCATGCGGATGTGCACGTGATCATGACACAGAATGCGACAAATTTTATCCATCCGACCGCATTTGAGACATTGACAAGACACAAATGTCTGGTGGATACATTTGACCGGAATTTTCAGTTTGATGTTCAGCATGTAAGTCTGGCACAGCAGGCGGATGTGATGATGATCGCACCGGCTTCTGCAAATGTGATTGGAAAGCTGGCGCATGGAATCGCAGACGATATGTTGACGACCACTGCGATGGCATGCAAAGCGCCGATGCTGATCGTGCCGACGATGAATACAAATATGTATGAGAATCCGATTTTGCAGGACAATTTAAAAGTACTGGCTTCCTATGGAAAGGAAATCATTGAGCCAGCCAGCGGTATGCTTGCCTGCAGAGATGTGGGAAAAGGAAAGATGCCGGAGCCGGAAGTACTGTTCCAGCATATCCTGCGTGTGATCGCCTTTGAAAAAGATCTGGCAGGCAAAAAAGTACTGGTCACAGCAGGACCGACACAGGAAGCCATTGATCCGGTGCGTTATATCACCAATCATTCCACAGGAAAAATGGGATATGCCATTGCGGAAAATGCGATGCTGCGTGGTGCGGATGTAACACTGGTAACAGGACCTTGTGCCATGGAGCCGCCGATGTTTGTCAAAGTAAAACCGGTGATTTCCGCACAGGATATGTATGAAGCTGTGACAGAAGAATATGAGCAGACGGATATCGTCATCATGACGGCTGCAGTGGCGGATTATCGTCCGGTACAGGTCAGCACGGAGAAAGTCAAGAAAAAAGAGGACGATATGTCGATTCCGCTGACACGCACGAAAGATATTCTGGCAACCCTTGGCACTTCTAAGACACATCAGTTCTTATGCGGTTTTTCCATGGAGACACAGAACATGCTGGAAAACTCCAGAACCAAGATTGCAAAGAAAAATCTGGATATGATCGTAGCCAATAACCTGAAAGTGGCAGGTGCCGGATTCGGTACTGATACTAATGTGATCACACTGATCGCTAATGATATGGAAAAAGAGCTGCCGCTGATGAGCAAAAAAGAGGCTGCAGGTTGTATTCTGGATACCATTCTTGAGAGAATGTAGTGTTACAGGTCATTTTGCGAATGGCGCGTGAAAATTGCAATCATATAGTAAAAAAGAGAATTTGAAAAAGAGAGAATAAGAAATTGACCGATCCGGAAAATGCATTTTTGATATTTTTTATCATTGATGTGTTTTCCGGATATTTTTCACTTGAAATATACCCTAAGGGGGTATATAATAAGCCCGTATTAATCAGAAGGATTGAAATAATGAAAAAAGGAAGTGGATAGATTCGATGGAAAAAGAGAAAACTACTCCGGTACAGGAAGAATCCTGCTGCTGTTGTCATAAGAAAAAAGAACGTGACGCGAAAGAGTATAAGGATCTGATGAACCGACTCAGCCGTATTGAAGGTCAGGTGCGTGGCGTGAAAGGTATGTTGGAAAAAGATGCCTACTGTGTGGATATTTTGACACAGGTGGCAGCGATTAACGCGGCGTTGAACAGTTTTAATAAAGTACTGCTGGCAAATCATATCAAAACCTGCGTGGTGGAAAATGTGCGAAATGGTGATGACAGTGTCATTGATGAGCTGGTTACAACCATGCAGAAGCTGATGAAATAAAGGATTCTGCTGTATATGTAATTGAGCAGAACCGCATAGATAAAGTTTAGGTTGTGTATTTGTATGACTTGATGTGATTCTGATGAAAGCAAATGGATAAAATCTGCATAAGCAGAGAAAATAAATGAGGTGAATATTTTTATGGATAAATTTTCAGTAACAGGCATGAGCTGTGCGGCCTGCAGTGCTCATGTGGAAAAAGCGGTGGCGAAGGTACCCGGTGTAACTTCCGTTACCGTCAGTCTGCTGACCAATTCCATGAATGTGGAAGGTACGGCAGCACCGTCAGATATTATTCAGGCGGTTACCCAGGCGGGGTATGGCGCTTCTTTGCAGGGGGGAGAGCAGAATACATCCGCACCGGCATTTGATGAGGAGGCATTAAAGGATCATGAGACACCAAAATTGCGGAAACGTCTGATCGCTTCTGTTGTGATCCTGATTCCGTTAATGTATGTTTCCATGGGACATATGATGTGGAATTGGCCGCTTCCGTCCTTTATGGCGGGAAATCATGTGGCCATGGGATTGTATCAGATGCTTCTGACCATTCTGGTTATGATCATTAACCAGAAGTTTTTTATCAGTGGATTTACAAGTCTGCTGCATAAGTCTCCAAACATGGATACGCTGGTAGCGCTTGGCTCCGGTGCATCTTTTGCATACAGTACTTACGCATTATTTGCCATGACCGGCGCACAGATGCGGATGGATATGGATGCTGTAATGCAGTACATGGATGAGTTTTATTTTGAGTCCGCAGCGATGATCCTGACATTGATCACAGTCGGAAAAATGCTGGAGGCTTATTCCAAAGGAAAAACAACGAATGCATTAAAGAGCCTGATGCAGCTTGCTCCAAAAAAAGCAACGATTCTGCGGGACGGCGAGGAAGTTTCTGTTCCGGTAGAACAGGTACAGATCGGAGATATTTTTGTTGTTCGTCCGGGCGAGAGCGTTCCGGTGGACGGTGTGATCATTGAGGGAAACAGTGCGTTAAATGAATCTGCTCTGACCGGCGAAAGTATCCCGGTGGACAAGGCAGAGGGTGACAGCGTATCTGCAGCTACTTTAAATCAGTCTGGATTCTTAAAATGCCGGGCAACACGAGTTGGAAACGATACAACACTTTCCCAGATCATTCAGATGGTCAGCGATGCGGCTGCAACAAAAGCACCAATCGCAAAAGTTGCAGATAAAGTATCCGGTGTTTTTGTGCCGGCAGTTATTTCTATCGCAATAGTGACAATTATTGTATGGCTTTTAGTTGGTCAGGATTTCGGTTTTGCGCTGGCAAGAGGAATTTCCGTACTGGTGATCAGCTGCCCGTGTGCATTAGGTCTTGCGACACCGGTTGCCATCATGGTTGGAAACGGCGTTGGTGCGAAAAACGGTGTGTTATTTAAGACAGCAGTATCTCTGGAAGAGACCGGAAAAGTCGATATTGTAGCATTGGATAAGACCGGTACGATTACACAGGGTGAACCGAAAGTAACAGATATGATACCGGGTGAGGGTATCACAAAAGACACATTAATGCAGACCGCATTAGCATTGGAGTTAAAGAGTGAGCATCCGCTGGCAAAAGCCATTGTGGCTTACGGCGAGGAACAGCAGATTACCGTTTCTGCCGCTGATGATTTTCAGGCAATGCCGGGAAATGGTCTGTCAGGAATTGTTTCTGGTGCGCGTGTGTTTGGCGGAAATCTGAAATTTATTTCCGGAAAAACAACCGTTTCCGAGCAGATGCAGCGTCAGGCAGAAGAACTTGCAAAACAGGGAAAAACACCGCTGTTTTTTGCAACAGAAGAGAAACTTTTTGGTATTATTGCGGTAGCGGATGTTATCAAAGAAGACAGTCCGCAGGCAATTTCCCAGCTTCAGAATATGGGAATTGAGGTTGTTATGCTGACTGGCGATAATGAGTGTACTGCGGAAGCAATTGGTGCGCAGGCAGGTGTAGATCAGGTTATTGCAGGTGTCCTGCCAGATGGTAAGGAACGTGTGATCCGTGAATTGCAGCAGCGTGGAAAAGTTGCCATGGTCGGTGATGGAATCAATGATGCTCCGGCGTTAACCCGTGCGGATATGGGAATTGCCATTGGAGCAGGTGCAGATGTGGCACTGGATGCGGCAGATGTGGTTCTGGTAAAGAGCAGTCTTTCCGATGTGCCGGCTGCCATTCGTCTGAGTCGTGCAGTACTTCGAAATATTCACGAAAATCTGTTCTGGGCGTTTATTTATAACGTAATAGGTATTCCGATTGCCGCCGGAGTGTGGTATCATTGGTTTGGACTGAAATTAAACCCGATGTTCGGAGCGGCAGCGATGAGTCTGTCCAGCTTCTGCGTGGTAACAAATGCGCTGCGTCTGAATTTTGTAAAGGTTTACAGTACAAAGAGAGATAAAAAGAAAAATCATAAAAAGAATCAGAATCAGCAGGATGTACAGATCGTAGTAGATACAGATGTAATGGCTGAAAAACAGGAGGAGAATGATATGGAGAAAGTAATCGAGATCAAAGGTATGATGTGCGGACACTGCGAGGCACATGTAAAGAAAGCGTTAGAGGCATTAGAGGGTGTTGCATCCGCAGAGACAAGCCATGAGAAAGGAACTGCTGTTGTTCAGTTATCCGGTTCCGTTGATGATGCCGCACTGAAAAAAGCAGTAGAAGAGGAAGGTTACGAGGTAACTGGAATACGCTAGGATATTATTTTGCATCAGATGAAAGAGGAACCAAATTGCTATGAATGATGAGGGGCAAAAATTCTGGTTAAATATTTCTGAATCTGATATAATGCCTAACGCAATGAAAAGGCATTTTGGAATAAAAATTATATGAATGAGAATGTCACTTTGGGTATTCCATATGCGATTGTATATGTGAGTATGCAAAGTGGCATTCTTTGGGTTAAAAAAAGGCAGGTAAGTTATGGCAAAAATCAAGCATTTAATATTTGACATGGGAAATGTACTCATGCGTTATGATCCGGAAGTTCCATTGCGGGAATACGTTTCTTCAGAGGAAGCAAGAGACCTGATCCGGAAAGAACTGTTTCAGGGACCGGAATGGGTAGAACGGGACAGAGGAACGATTTCGATTGAAGAAATGTATGAAAGCGTGGCAAAAAGAATCCCGGAGCAATATCATGAAGAATTGAAGAAATGTGTGTATGGTTGGGATATCTGTATGGAACCACTGGAGAAATCGGTAAAATTGTGTGAGGATGCGCGAAAATGGGGTTACCAGACGTATGTGCTTTCCAATGCAGCAGCAGATGAGTTTTATCAGTATTTCCCGAAATTTTCTCCGTTAGAAGCATTTGACGGCGTCATGGTATCTTCTGAGGTGCATCTGATCAAACCGGACGTGCGGATTTATGAATGTCTGTTAGAAAAATATCAGTTAAAACCAGAAGAATGTCTGTTTTTCGATGATCGGAAGGATAACGTGGAAGGTGCCCGAGAAGCTGGTATGCAGGCGATGGTGTTTACAGAAGATTATGAGAGTCTGCGAGCATTTTTAAAGGAACAAGCCGGAATAATGGACGGTGAGATGAATGTGGATTCTTCAAATAACGAAAAGGAAAAAGAAATAAAAATAACGGAGAATACAAAAATTACAGAAGCAGGTGCTACATCTGCAACATCCGAAAAGAAAAAGGATTTATTACATAAAGTGACAAAAACAATGCGTGCAGTATTGATTCCGCTGATCGTGGCAGCAACCGTCCTTACTTCGGCGTGTTCCCTGTCTCCGGCGCCGGAACCGCGTACCACACAGGAGGAAAATGGCGGTCAGGCAGTCACAGAACAGCAGGGTCAGTCTGCAGATAGCGGTACTGCATCACAGAGCAGCGAAAGTATATCACTGGACAGTATTCCGGCATATTCCGGTCAGTCTTATGTAACGATCAATAATAATGTACCTGATTTTACAGATGCTGATATGCAGACAACATCTTATGAGGATTATTCAGAGCTGGACAGTCTTGGCAGATGTGGCGTGGCAAATGCAATCGTCGGAATTGATCTGATGCCGACAGAAGAACGTGGAGCTATTGGTCAGGTAAAACCAAGCGGCTGGCATACAATTAAGTATGAGGGTATTGATGGTAACTATTTATATAATCGCTGTCATCTGATCGGATATCAGCTCAGCGGTGAAAACGCCAACGAGAAGAATCTGATCACAGGAACACGTTATCTGAACGTGACAGGAATGTTGCCTTTTGAGGATGAAGTAGCAGATTATGTAAAACAGAACAATGCGCATGTGCGTTATCGTGTAACTCCGATTTTTGAAGGGGACAATCTGGTAGCATCCGGTGTGCAGATGGAAGCAAAATCTGTGGAAGATAACGGAGCAGGTGTCTGCTATAATGTCTATGTCTACAATGTGCAGCCGGGAGTTATCATTGATTATGCTACCGGAGACAGCAGGAAGGCAACCGATGAGGAGGCAGCGGCACAGTCCGCATCTACATCCACAGCCACATCTACACCGTCTGGTCAGCAGTCTCAGGCAACGGAAAAGACATATGTGTTAAATACGAATACAATGAAATATCATACGCCGGATTGTTCCAGTGTAGCGGATATCAAGGAAAATAATCGGCAGGAATTTACCGGAACCGCGGCAGAACTTCAGCAGCAGGGATATGAACCATGTGGCAGATGCCATCCGGAATAAAGAAAATAAAAAATGTATTATGTTAGATTGCAATAAAATACATACGCATAGGATTTACATGCATTTATAGTAATTATGATTGCACAATATAATTTCAAAAATAAGCAGCAGGAAGGGAAAAAATATCCCTTCCTGTTTCTGTATCATCGCGTATTGCGATACTCCCTAGGGGTACATCCCATGATCGACTTAAATGTTTTCGTAAAATAGCTTGGACTGGAAAATCCACAACTATTGCAGATATCAATGATACTTTGTTCCCCGGAATCCAGCATGTGACAGGCTTTTTCAATCCGATAGTGGATCAGATACTGGATCGGTGATTGCCGGATGACGTTGCGGAAGGAACGCTGGACTTCCCGTTCGCAGATATTGGCAGTTTGTGCCAGCTGTTTCAGAGAAATTGATTCGGTATAATTATTTTGAATATACCGGATCATTTTTTTGATATGCTGCATTTCCTGAGAACTTTCGTTCTGACTGTGGGAAGCAAGCTCCGTCCGGTTTTGTGCCAGCAGAAGAAAAATCCGGGATAATTTTTCACGGATATAAAATTCATAGCCAAAGGGCTTTTCACGGGCAGATTCCGTAGCATCGGAAACCAGAGCAATGATTTCTTTTTCCCAGGGAACCGCAGGGGTCAGGTGTATGTAGGGCAGGGAAATGCTGGATGTCGCAATGGGTGCCATATATTTTTGCCAGAAGACCGTATGTTTGGAACTATAGATCAGACGTCCATGAAAGACAAGGTCTTCTTTGTAAAAATCTTTTGTAGCCTTGGTCGTTTCCTGAGAATGTAACGTTCCGGTATTGATAAAAATAGCATCACCGGCGTGCAGTGTCAGGTGGTCGGTTCCGACCGATAGCGGACAGGAGCCGCTTCGGACAATGGATAATTCATATTCTTCGTGCCAGTGCCAGCGTATATCGTGGGTATTGGCATCGGTATAATAGGCGGCACAGGGAAATGTGGTATCACCGTGTGCACGGTTTTCCCAGAAATCGTCCTGAACCGAGATTGTTATAGTATTTTTCATAATTATCTCCATATCAATATAAAAAAGTCGCTTTTGTTATATTTTATGTCAGTTCTGTTATGGATGCAAGACTATATTTGCTATAGTATAGAGTGAGTTTTGAAAGAGATTTCATCAGAGAGATTTGAGGAGGAGTATCATATGACAAAAGACATGACTTCAGGTTCCACCCTGCGGCATATTATAAATTTTGCAGTTCCATTGTGTATGGGAATGTTGTTCCAGCAGCTGTACAGTATGGTAGATACCATGATTGTTGGAAAGGTGCTTGGTGTGCAGCCACTGGCAGGTGTCGGTGCCACGGGATCTTTGAACTTTATGATCATCTGGTTTTGCCTGGGTATCTGCAATGGTTTTTCCATTCCAATCGCACAGGCATTTGGTGCAAGCAAAGAAGTGGAATTGCGGCGCTATGTGGCAAACAGCACCTGGCTGTGTGTGTTTTTCAGCATTGTGATCACCTTTTTTGTATGTATTTTCACCAGAAATATGCTGGTGCTTTTGAAAACTCCGGAGGATATTTTTGAATATGCCTATATTTACATATTGATCATTTTCCTTGGAATTCCATGCACGTTTTTATATAATTTTCTGGCAGGTGTGGCGAGAGCACTGGGGGATTCCAAAACACCGCTGATGTTTTTGATCTTGTCTTCGGTTATGAACATTGCACTGGATTTTATTTTGATGATTCCGATTCCGCTTGGTGTGGCAGGAGCAGCGATTGCAACCGTGATTTCTCAGGGCGTATCCGGCGGTATCTGTCTGATCTATATGAAAAAGAAGTTTCCAATTCTAAAGGCAAGCCGTGATGAGTGGCGTATGCGTGGCAATTACATGAAACGGCTCTGTGCCATTGGTGTGCCGATGGGATTACAGTATTCCATTACAGCAATCGGCTCTCTGGTGATCACTGCCGCTGTTAATGTACTTGGTGCGACAGCGGTAGCAGGCGTAACAGCAGCGCAGAAGATTAACAACCTGATCACCTGTCCGTTGGAGTCATTGGGACAGACCATGGCACCATATACCGGACAGAACATTGGTGCAGGCAAAAAGGAACGTGTCAGTGATGGTGTAAAAAAAGCATCAATCTGTGGATTTGTATGGTCAGCGATCTGCATTCCAATCGTGTTATTATTTGGAAAACCGATGACATTGCTGTTTTTGAGTGAGCCAAATGCGGAAGTAGTGAACTATTCCTTCCTGTTTTTGCTGGTGTCTACCCTTGGCTATTGTCTGCTCACACTGGTTGGAACTGTGCGTTTTTCCATTCAGGGTATGGGATATTCCGGCTTTGCCATGACAGCAGGAGTGCTTGAGATGGCAGCAAGAACCATTGCGGGTGTTGTGCTGGCACCGTTGATGGGATATATGGGAATCTGCCTGTCAAATGTGCTGGCGTGGATTTTTGCGGATGCATTTTTGCTGCCGGCGTTCCGACATTGTATTAAAAAGTAGCGGTGCAGGAATAAAAACAGAAACGAAAAATATATGCGATGATACAAAGAAATGCATAAAAGCCTGTAATGATGTGAAAAACAGAATGATATGAAATGATGTCGTTCGTAAATTAAAAAAGCCGAAACATAGGAAAAATCCTGTGCTTCGGCTTTTGCATTTTGGGTTGAAAGGATAATCGGTTGATTATGCTTCTTCCGGAATAAATTCGATATGATTTTCTGCCAGTTTGGAAATTCTTGCCAGTGAATATACATGAATTCCCTGCTCATTTAATTTGTCACGTCCCGGCTGGAAAGATTTCTCAATCAGGATACCAAGTCCGGCAACGGTAGCATGTGCTTTTCTTAAAAGACGGATCGCACCGGTTGCGGCTTCTCCGTTGGCAAGGAAGTCATCGATGATCAGAACGTGATCTGTCTCATCAATCTGCTCAGCAGAAAGTGTTAATTCATAGCTGGTTCCCTTGGTAAAAGAAGTTACCATTGTCTGATAAAGATTTTTGTTCAGTACTTTGGATGGCTGCTTTTTCAGGATCACCATTGGGATTTCCATTTCGATGGCTGTTGTAAGGGCAGGAGCAATACCTGAGCTTTCAATGGTGACAACCTTTGTAATTCCCTGACCTGCAAAATGTGCGGCGAAATCTTTTCCGATCTCTTTCATCAGAAATGGATCAACCTTGTGATTGATAAAACTGTCCACCTTTAAAATATCTTCATTAACGGCAACGCCGTCTGTCTTAATCTTTTCTTCCAGTAACTGCATGATATTCCTCCACTATGTTTTCACCGGAACGTCCGGTCAATAATTTAAAGCTATTATAGCACATATTTTTTACATAAAAAAGACTCTCCATTACTTTTTTCTATGTTTTTAAAATTCTGTTATTTTTTCTTTACAGAAATTTCACCTTGTGAAATAATAGCCGTATGAATATTACAATTTATACCGTAGGGAAAATCAAAGAAAAATTTTACCGTCAGGCGATCGAAGAATACGAAAAACGTCTGGGACGGTACTGCAAACTGAAAATCGTGGAAGTGCCGGATGAGAAGACACCGGATCATGCCAGCGATACAGAAACCAGACAGATTAAAGATAAGGAAGGAGAACGTCTGCTCCGTCAGATCAAGGACGGAACGTATCTGATCGCACTGGCAATTCAGGGGAAAAAGCTGGATTCGGTTGCTTTTTCTGAAAAAATCGCATCTTTGGGTTTGCATGGAACCAGTGATATCGGATTTGTGATCGGCGGATCTTTGGGGCTGTCGGATGCAGTGATCAATCGGGCAGATTATTTATTGAGCTTTTCGTACATGACATTTCCGCATCAGCTTATGCGTGTGATTTTGTTAGAGCAGGTGTATCGGGCATATCGGATCATGTCGAACGAGCCGTATCACAAATAGTGATCAGATCATAAGCAAAGGCTTGGAAAAATCACACAGTTTTTGAATTGTGCAGAAAATAACGCACACAGTTATCATAGCATATGATTTTGACCATATATTGAATTATGAAGAAAAAGAAAAAACATATGCTTGTAAAATCGGTGACGGATCGGTTAGAACTGCCAAAGGATATGATGTTTGGTGTGCCGATCCTGACCATTACCGGTCAGAACGACCTGACCGTGGAAAATTATAAAGGAATTTTGGAATACCGGGAAGATAAGATCCGGCTTTCTCTGAAACAGGGGCAGGTGGAGATCTGCGGAACGCATCTGAAAATTGAATACTATACCGGCGAGGACATGAAAATCAGCGGACAGATCGATAAACTGGAATATGGCAGATAGGGAGCGATGCGTCAGTGCTGAAATTTATCAAATTTTTTCGTGGCTATTTGTATGTGAGGCTGACCGGGTATTCGCCGGAACGCTTTTTTAACCTTTGTGGGAATGCAGGGATCATTCTGTGGAAACTTCACCGGGAGGAGACGGGGTATGTTTTCTGCATCAGTCTGCGGGCATTTCGCCGTCTGAAACCAATGCTGAGAAAAAGTGGGACACAGATCCGGATTTTAAAACGGGTGGGACTGCCATTTTTGTTGTTTCGCTACCGGAAGCATCGTTTTTTTGCAATTGGTATTCTGGCAGCGTTTTTGTTCCTGATGGTTATGTCACGCTTTGTCTGGTCGGTGGAAATATCCGGCAATCATCAGTATTCCACGCAGCTTCTGACAAAATTTCTGGCAGAGGAGCAGATCGGGTATGGCGTGCGAAAGCGTGAGATTGACTGTGAAAATGCAGAAGTACTGCTTCGAAATCATTTTCCGGATATTACCTGGGTGTCGGTGCGGCTTTCCGGAACAAAGCTGTATGTAGCGGTACAGGAGCGGCTTCCTGCAGGAAATGCAGAGGAAGGACCAGCACTTGTGGCATCGGATCTGGTAACAGAAGTGGCCGGAGAGGTGACTTCGGTACTGGTGCGCCGTGGAACGGCACTGGTGCAGGCAGGAGATGAAGTGGAAGCTGGAACGGTGGTCGTATCCGGCATGATCCCGATTCAGGATGACAGTGGGGAAACCGTTTCTTATGATCTGTGTGCGGCTGATGCGGATGTGACGATCCATACGACACTTCCCTATGAAGACCATTTTTCTGCAAAAAAGCAGGTGCGCGAGCAGATTGGAAAGACGAAATATGGAATTGGAGTGCTGACAGGAGACGGTCAGCTGAATCTGTTCTGGCAGCAAAAGGCACAGACGGGATGTATCCGTATTTATCGGCAGATTTGTCTTGGCAGGGATTTTTATCTGCCATTTACCCTGGTGACGGAGCGTCTGTGGCAGTATGAAAACAACGAAACAGACCGCACAGAAGCAGAAATTAAGCGGATTGCACAGGAAAAACTGGATAATTATATCCAAAAATTAGAAAAAAATGCTATTCAAATATTGTCGAATAGTGTTATTATAGAAAAGAATGCCACAGAAGTATCTGTGCATGGGACTCTGGATGCGATGGTGACAGTGAGTCGCAGAACAGAGATTGAAAACACGAAGACACAGGAAGGAACTGACAAATATGGAATTGACACAACAGTTGTTGGACATTCCGATTGAACATATGTCAAATGTATTCGGAAAGTTTGATGCCTGGCTGAAACAGATTGAAAAATATCTGCAGGTCACAATGGTTGTTCGTGATGGAAGCCTGAAAATTATGGGTGAGGACAAAAACGTGGAAGCGGCGCAGAAAGTCCTTACGGAATTACTTGCCATGTCGCAGCGCGGCAATGACATTACCGAGCAGACCGTTACTTATGCATTGGAAATGTGCGGCTGCAGAAAGAATCCACTGCTGGAGGCAGACAGTGAAGTTATCTGTCATACTGTGCAGGGAAAACCGGTAAAACCAAAGACATTGGGACAAAAAGATTATGTGGATCAGATCCGTGATAAAATGATCGTATTCGGAATCGGACCGGCGGGAACCGGAAAGACCTATCTGGCAATGGCGATGGCGATCACCGCATTTAAAAATGAAGAAGTAAGCCGTATCATTCTGACACGCCCGGCAATCGAAGCCGGTGAAAAACTGGGCTTTCTTCCGGGAGATCTGCAAAGCAAGATCGATCCGTATTTAAGACCGTTATATGATGCGTTATATCAGATCATGGGTGCGGAGAGTTTTATCAAAAATCAGGAAAAAGGTCTGATCGAGGTGGCACCGCTTGCCTACATGCGTGGTCGTACACTGGATAATGCATTTATCATTCTGGATGAGGCTCAGAATACGACACCGGCACAGATGAAAATGTTTCTGACGCGTATCGGTTTTGGCTCAAAAGTGGTCGTAACCGGTGATGCATCTCAGAAGGATCTGGCACCGGGGGTGAAATCCGGTCTGGATGTTGCCATGAGAGTATTGAAAAATGTGGATGATATTGCATTTTGCAAGCTGACCAGTCAGGACGTTGTGCGTCATCCTCTGGTTCAGAAAATCGTAAAAGCGTACGATGAATATGAGAGTGCACAGCAGAGAAAAGAAAAAAATGCACGCCAGAATAAGAAAGAAAGCAGAGGACGACGCAATGACAATTAATATTATCTGTGAAACGGCGCCGGGTTTTTCTTTTCATTATAAAAAACTGGCGAAGGATGTGATCGTGCAGTCACTGGATACGGAAGGTTTTCCATATGAGGCGGAAGTAAATCTGACACTGGTGGATAAGGATCGGATTCATGAGATCAACCGCGAGATGAGACAGATTGACCGTCCGACGGATGTGTTGTCTTTTCCGATGATCGAATATGCCGAGCCGGCAGATTTCGACGGAGTGGAACATCAGTTTGACGACTGCGTGAATCCGGACACAGAGGAAGTTCTGTTGGGAGATATTGTTATCTGTGTAGAGAGTGTCTATGAACAGGCGGAAGAATACGGTCACAGTGTAAAGCGGGAGTATGCATTCCTGATCACACACAGTATGCTGCACCTGATGGGGTATGACCACATGGTTCCGGAGGAGGCAGAAGTAATGGAGGAGCATCAGCGCAGGATTTTGGATGTGCTGAAAATCAAGAGATAAATAAGAAAGAGGAGCAGGATTATGAAGAAAGCATTTGTATGGGTAATGATGGGGATTCTGGCAGTGTCAATGCTGGCAGGCTGCGGAAAGAAAGAGACTGAGCCTGTGATCTCTCAGCCGGTGGAAGAATCTGTAGCTGAGCCGGAACCGGAACCGGAGGAGCCGAAAACTCCGGAAGGAATGGCACGCAGTTATCTGACCGGAGAATGGATCGATGAAAACATTGCAGCGCAGCGGCCGGTGGCAGTCATGCTTGGTAATACGAAGATCGCTACGCCACAATATGGCATTACAGATGCAGATGTGATCTATGAGTCTGCTGTAGAAGGTCAGGAGACACGTCTGATGGGCATTTTTCAGGATTATGTGAATCTGGAAAAAGTAATGTCCATTCGAAGCTGCCGTCATTATTATGTACACTGGGCACTGGAGTTTGATGCAATCTATGCCCATTATGGACAGGCAAAATATGCGGTAGAGCTGTTGTCACAGGATTATGTCAACAATCTGTCCGGTCTGGACGGAAGTCTGGAAGGAACGATGTACAAACGTGATTCCGGCAGAAAGGCACCGCACAATGCCTATACGACCGGAGAAGGCATTGTAGCCGGAATCCAGACCAAGGGATATGAGACAAAACATGCTTCTGATTATACCGGACATTATAAATTTAATGAAGATGACAGTACACAGATCGAGCTGACAAACGGACAGGATGCGGCAGTGATTGCACCGGGATATCTGGTAAATAAACCATGGTTTGTGTATGACAGTGAGACTGGTCTGTACAAACGTTTCCAGAACGGGGAAGCACAGACAGATGGCAATAACGGTGAACAGGTTGCTGTAAAAAATGTGATCATTCAGATCTGCGGCTGGAGTCGTATGAGCAATGATGACGAATATCTGGATATGGAGACTATGGCAGGCGGAAATGGTTATTATATTACAAATGGAAAAGCGATTCCGGTTACCTGGTCCAAAGATTCCCTTCAGGCTCCGACCAGATATTTTGATGCGGATGGAAATGAAATTACATTAAATCAGGGAAAAACATGGGTATGTGTGACAGAAGATACCTATGCAGATAAGATCGCTTTCTATGCAAGCGAAGAAGAGTATGCAGATCGATAAGCTACTTAAAAACCAATACTGCCCCTGGCAGGAGAAGAGGTTACTAAATGAGTAAGAAGAAAAATGATACAAGTTTTTTGGTGCAGGGATCGATCCTTGCCATAGCATCGCTGGTCAGCAGGGTAATCGGTCTGGTGTACCGTATTCCACTGACTGCGATCATCGGAGATCACGGAAATGATTATTACAGTTGTGCGTATGAGATCTACAGTCTGTTGCTGCTGATCTCATCCTATAGTCTGCCGATGGCGGTTTCCAAGATGGTTTCTGCACGTATTTCAAACGGTGAACGGCAGAATGCCTACCGTGTATTCAAGGGCGCCATGCTGTTTGCTGCTATTACAGGAACAATTGCCTGTGTGATCGTATTTTTCGGTGCGGAAGAACTGACACGGCTGTTTCAGACGCCGCTGGGTGTATATGCCCTGCAGGTACTGGCACCAACGCTGATCATCGTTGCGGTATTAGGTGTATTCCGTGGATTTTTCCAGGGAATGGGAACGATGATCCCAAGTGCTGTTTCACAGATTATTGAACAGATCGTGAATGCGGTTGTCAGTGTAGGTGCAGCGTATGTGCTGTTTGCTTACGGAAAAAGAATCGCAACGGTTCTTGGAAGTAAAGAACATTATGACGCGGCTTATGGTGCGGCCGGCGGAACACTGGGCACCAGTGCCGGCGCGTTTTTCGGATTAGTATTTATCCTTTTTGTATTTTCTATGTTTATGCCAAAATACAAAAAAGCGATGAAGCGTGAGCGAAAGATCGGACACAAAGAGCCGGAATCTTACCGCAATATTTTCCGTATTCTGATCGGAACCATTGTACCGGTACTTTTAAGTACAACCATTTACAATCTGGTTTCCATCGTGGATCAGTGGCTGTTTAAAAACATTGCAACGATGCAGGGATATTCTGCAACGAATGTATCTGAATGGTGGGGTATTTTCTCCGGAAAATACCGTGTTCTGACCAATGTGCCGATTTCAATCTCTACGGCGTTGGCAGCTTCCTGTGTTCCGGCACTGGCAGCAGCTTTCGCTCAGAAAGATGATGCGCAGGTTCGCTCAAAAATCGGTATGTCCATGCGTTTTATCATGGTGGTTGCAATGCCGTGTACCGCAGGCATTATGGTGCTGGCAGATCCGATCATTCAGCTTTTGTTCCCGGGGTCAAGTGCTTTGGCAGGACATTTGCTGCAGGCAGGTGGAATCAGTGTTATTTTCTATTCTATTTCCACATTGTCTAATGCAGTATTACAGGGCATTGACCAGATGCATGTTCCGGTTCGTAATGCATCCATTGCACTGGTGCTTCATGCAGGTGTGATCGCTGTGGCAATGTTTGGCTTTGATCTGAAAATCTATGGTATCTGTATCGGAACCATTGCATTTTCACTGATCATGTGCATTTTGAATGGATTGTCGGTACGAAAACATTCTGGCTTTAAACCGAATGTAGCCAAGACTTTTGTAAAACCGGCGATTGCATCCGTGATCATGGGTGTTGTGGTATATGCAGCATATTTTGTGGTGCATAAAGCATTACACAGCAATGCAATCGGAGTGGTTGTGGCTGTTCTGGTTGGTATGATCGTATATGCGGCAGTATTGTTACTGATCAAGGGACTGACTGAAGAAGAACTGCATAGCTTCCCGAAGGGTGAGCTGATTATCTGGATTGCAAAGAAGTTCCATTTATTATAAAATAATTGGCAAGAATGATTTCATTGAAATCCATATAAGTTTATTGCTTATGGGTTTTTATGTATAAAAGCTTAAATTGAATAAAAAAAGAAGAAATGTGAATACTACGAAAAAAGGAGTTTTATTTATGATGAAACAGACACGTATGATTCGCATTTCTTTTTTTATTGTAACAGCGCTGATCATCGGTGCTTTCTGGGGCGGATTTTATTTTGGCGGAAGCTTAAGCGGCAACGCGGATTCCGGAATACAGATCGCATCGGTGGAAGATCAGGCACAGGAAGCTGCCAATGAAAATGCGGATGGAAAAAAAGAAAACACTGTGGCAAAACAGGAGACTGTGGAGAGTATGAAGGCACTTTCCGAGGAAAAATATTACCTGAAGGCATCCGGAGAATATTTATCTGTTTATTTTTCAGATACAGACCGTCTGTATTTTGAGACAAGCCTGAAAGTGAGTGATCTGCCGGAAAAACTGCGAAAAAATGCGATCAATGGAATCAAGTTTACCAGTCTTGAGAATCTGTATAGTTTTCTTGAAAATTATTCGAGTTAAACGGGTTCCAAAAAGTAAAAGCTTGTGCTATACTGAACAAAAGTGGGTCATCAGGCAGATTGCCTGATGGATACGGAGGAAAAAAGTATGGCAAGAGAAAATAAATTAAAAAAGGCAAGTCTGGGAACCGGATTTATGATTGGAATAGCCGTGATCTATCTGCTTTTTGGACTGGCAATGCTCTTTGTTCCGCAGTTTCAGGAACGCTATATTATTTATATTGCAGGACTGATCTTTCTGATCTGTGGTGTGATCATGATCGTGAAATATTTTATGGCAGCAAGCTATAATGATCTGGGGAATTATGGATTTTCCGGCGGTGTATTGTGTATTTTGCTTGGTATCTGCCTGTTGGTTCGTACACAGCAGATCGCAGGTTATCTGCCATTGTTTTTAGGTGTTTGTATTCTACTGACAGCGGTGATCAAATTGCAGAATGCCGTGGATTTAAAAAGCCTCAGGAATGGAGCATGGCTTTTGTTTCTGATCATTGCCCTGGCATTTCTGGCAGCAGCAATTTTAGTCATTTTAAATCCGGACGGGAAAGTATTGCAGCACAGAGAGGTGCTGTATTACATATTGATCGCAGACGGTACGGTCAGCATCATCAGTCCGATTTATCTGATGTTTGCGATCCGTGCGGGAAAACGGGCAAAACACAGTAATCGAAGAGAAAACGGAAAAGAAACAGATTCCGTTGAAACGGAAAAATATATAACAGAAGAATCCGGGGATAAGGAAAAAGCAGAAGTTTCTGAACAGAAAAAAGAAGAAAAGAAACATACCGATACCGTATCCAAAGGAAAAATATGGAAAAAGTCAGCGAAAAAGCATGCTTCTGAAAAAGAAGATGACTGGTATTATGATGAGGAAGATTCGGTACCGTCTGTAACAGAAAAACATACAGATGAGAAGGATACCATTGACCATATTTCTGAGGAAATTCTTGGATTTTTTGAAGATGAAGATAAATAAAAGGAGTTTTGAGTGAAAGAACAGATTTATGATGTAATTGTGGTCGGCGGCGGAGCTGCCGGACTGATGGCGGCAATTTGGGCGGCAAAAGAAGGAGCGCATACAGCGATTCTGGATCATCATACTGTTTCAGGAAAGAAAATACTTGCCACCGGAAACGGTAAGTGCAATTTTACGAATGAGCTGCAGGGGGAAAGCTGTTATCGAAGCGATTCTCCTGCCTTTGTATTGCATATCCTGAAGCAATTTTCCGAAAAGGATACCGTTGCATTTTTTGAGGAACTTGGTGTTCTCTCCAAGAGTCGTCAGGGTTACCTCTATCCGCGCAGCGGACAGGCGGCAACCATACGGAATGCTCTGCTTAGTCAGGCAGAACAACTTGGAATTGTGATTTTTCAGGAGATTGGAATCCGAAAAATTCAGCGAAAAGAGAATGGTTTTGTATTTGATACGAAAAATGGTACATTTCAGGCGAAAAGCTGTATTCTTGCCACTGGCGGAAAAGCTGCACCGAAGACGGGAAGTGACGGAAGCGGCTATATTTATGCAAAATCTTTTGGACATCAGATCGAGACACCATTGCCGGCATTGACGGCGTTGTATGCGGATGCCAAGTGGTTAAAGCAGACCAGTGGTGTCCGGGCAGATGCGACAGTATCATTATTTGTAGAGAACCAATGCGTGGCAGAAGATACCGGGGAAGTACAGTTTGCGGATTATGGTATTTCCGGTATTCCGGTTTTTCAGGTGAGCCGCTATGCATCTATTGCGCTGGCGCAGAAGCAGAGTGTGCGGGCAGAGCTTGATTTTATCCCGGATTATCCGGCAGAACAGATCGAAGTATTTTTGAGTAAGCAGATTGCAAATGCATCAGTGCATGAGAGCTGGCAGCAGTTGTTGTCCGGAATTGTCAATGAAAAACTGGCAGGTATGCTCTGTGCGGGACTGCATGCCAAGCATGTGTCAGATATTCCCGAGAAACGGCGGCCGGCAGCGATAAAAAAATTAATGCAGGCACTAAAGCGAACGACACTTACGATCACTGATACCAGAGGTTTTGACTTTGCGCAGGTGACCTGTGGCGGAGTCCCGTTAAATGAACTGACGGAGGAAATGGAATCCCGTCTGGTTTCGGGGCTTTATTTTGCTGGTGAGGTCGTGAACGTGGATGGCATCTGCGGTGGCTACAACCTGCAGTGGGCGTGGTCCAGCGGAACGGTGGCAGGAAAAAATGCCGCAAAGCAGGCAGGATAAGAGCAAGTAGATTAAAAGAATGGGTTTATAAAAACAGAAAACAGGAATGGTTATTAATTTTGGCGCTGAGCAAGCAGAAACAATAACCAGAAGAATACAAATTGGAGAACAATATGAAGAAAGTAATTCGTGTATCGCAGATTTCGGTACCGTTGGCACATACAAAGGAGCAGATTTTGAAAAAAGCATGTGCGCTGTCTCAGATCCCGGCGAAAAAAGTGCTGGATATGCAGATCATCAAGCAGTCTGTGGATGCCAGAAAGAAAGATGCCCTGTCTTATACATATACGGTTCATCTGGTAGTGGACGAGCATCAGAAGGTGAAGAAGAATCCGGCGCATGTGCAGGAAGTACATCCGGTGAAGTACCAGATTCCGGCAAAACCGGAGAATGCTTCGGACATTAAGGCTGCAGTCATCGGTGCAGGTCCGGCGGGACTTTTTGCAGCGTATGAACTGGCACAGTGCGGGTTGTGTCCGCAGGTGTATGAGCGTGGAAAAGCGGTAGAAGAGCGTCAGCAGGATGTGGAAACCTACTGGTCAGAAGGCAGTTTAAATCCGGAATCCAATGTACAGTTTGGCGAAGGCGGAGCCGGTACCTTTTCCGATGGAAAATTAAATACTTTGGTAAAAGATAAATTTGGGCGGAGCCGCTATGTGCTGGAGACCTTTGTAAAATTTGGCGCACCGGAGGATATTTTATATGTGGCAAAACCACATGTGGGAACGGATGTGCTTCGAAACGTAGTAACCCAGATGCGGCAGGAAATCATCCGGCTTGGTGGAACCTTTCATTTTTCTTCCAAAGTAACGGATCTTCGCATGAAAGACGGAAACGTGTGTGCGATTGAGATCAACGGACAGGAATGGCATGAGGTTTCGCATCTGGTACTGGCGATCGGACACAGTGCAAGAGATACGTTTGAAATGCTTTACGAGCGCCAGATCCCGATGGCAGCAAAATCTTTTGCTGTCGGTATGCGTGTGGAACATCCGCAGGAGATGATCAATCACAGTCAGTATGGTACAGATGCGGATATGAGCCTGCTGCCAACCGCGACATATAAGCTGACACATCAGGCATCAAACGGTCGTGGTGTGTATTCTTTCTGTATGTGTCCGGGTGGTTTTGTAGTTAATGCGTCATCTGAGCCGCAGCGACTGGCAGTGAACGGTATGAGTTATCGGAAGCGGGACAGTCACAATGCAAACAGTGCGATCATTGTTTCGGTGACTCCGGAGGATTATCCGGATGGCAGTCATCCATTGTCCGGCGTTGCTTTTCAGAGAGACTTAGAGGAAAAAGCATGGAATCTGGCAAAAGGTAAAGTGCCGCAGCAGTTATTCGGTGATTTTGAGCAGGGAAAGGTAAGCACAGGTTATGGCAGTTTTGAGAGCTGTGTAAAAGGACAGCATGATTTTGCCAACTTAAGAGAAATTTTTCCGGAAGCCTTAAAGGAAGCTTTTTGTGAGGGCATGCATGCCTACGGCAGAAAAATTGTCGGTTTTGACCGGGCAGACTGCATTTTATCCGGTGTGGAAAGCCGGACGTCATCACCGGTGCGTATTCACCGGGATGAGACCTTTCAGAGTGAAATCCGTGGGCTCTATCCTTGCGGGGAAGGTGCCGGTTATGCAGGAGGCATTATGTCTGCTGCCATGGATGGCTTGAAAGTTGCGGAAGCGATATTACAGCAGGAGATGAAATAAATGGAGATAAATATAGAAGAACTGACTCCTATGATGCAAAAGTACATGGAGACAAAGCAGGAATACAAAGACTGTATTCTGTTTTACCGTTTGGGAGATTTCTATGAGATGTTTTTTGAGGATGCCCTGACTGCATCCAGAGAATTAGAGATTACCCTGACCGGAAAAAGCTGCGGATTAAAAGAGCGTGCGCCAATGTGTGGCGTTCCTTTTCATGCAGTAGAAGGATATCTGAATAAGCTGGTATCCAAAGGCTATAAAGTTGCCATCTGTGAGCAGGTGGAAGATCCGAAACAGGCTAAGGGACTGGTAAAACGTGAAGTGACACGAATTGTCACACCGGGCACCAATCTGGATACGTATGCCTTGGATGAGACAAAAAATAACTACATTATGTGTATCGTTTATGTAGATAACAAATACGGCGTGTCTGTGGCGGACGTTACGACAGGTGCTTATTTTGTGACGGAACTGGATTCTGAACGAAAACTTCTGGATGAGATCAGCAAATATATGCCGTCTGAGATTATTTCAAATGAAGCATTTTTTATGAGTGGCATTGATCTGGCGGATCTGCGTCATCGTCTGGGCATCACGATCTATTCTCTGGAATCCTGGTATTTTGGAGATGATCTGGCAGCAACGACGTTAAAAGAGCATTTCCATGTGGCATCTTTGGACGGTCTTGGATTAGGGGATTATAACTGTGGCGTGATCGCTGCCGGTTCCCTCTTAAAATATCTGTATGAAACCCAGAAAACCACACTGGATCATATGACAACCATTGAACCATATTCTACCGGAAAATTCATGGTGCTTGACAGTTCCACAAGACGAAATCTGGAACTGGTAGAGACACTGCGTGAAAAACAGAAACGTGGTTCCCTGCTCTGGGTATTAGATAAGACAAAAACTGCTATGGGTGCGCGAACCCTGCGTTCCTATCTGGAGCAGCCGCTGATCGATAAAAAAAAGATCGAAGCCCGACTGGATATGGTAGAAGAACTGAAAAATAACATGATTTGCCGGGAAGAACTGCGGGAATACTTAAATCCTATCTATGATCTGGAACGCCTGATCAGCCGCGTGGTTTATCAGACTGCCAATCCAAGAGATCTGATTGCGTTTCGTTCCTCTCTGGAAATGCTGCCTGCCATCAAGACATTATTGCAGGATCTGAGCAGTCCGTTAGTGAGGGAACTGGATGAACAGTTAGATCCGCTGACAGATATCTGTACATTGATCACAGAATCTATTGAGGATGAACCGCCAATCTCCATCCGGGAAGGCGGCATGATCAAGACCGGTTATGACGAGCAGGTGGATCATCTGCGTAATGCGAAAACAGAAGGAAAAACCTGGCTTGCCAAGATTGAAGAAGAAGAACGGGAAAAGACCGGTATCAAAAATCTTCGTATCAAATATAACAAAGTATTCGGATATTATTTAGAGGTAACAAATTCTTACAAAGATCTGGTGCCGGAATATTATACACGAAAACAGACACTGACCAATGCAGAGCGTTACATCACACCGGAGTTAAAAGAACTGGAAGAGACCATTCTTGGTGCAGAGGACAAGCTGACAGCGTTAGAGTATGAGATTTTCTGCAAGGTGCGTAACCAGATTGCAGAACAGGTGGTTCGAATCCAGCATACGGCAAAAGCCATTGCAGGTCTGGATGTGTTTGCTTCTCTGGCACTGGTTGCGGAGCAGAATAATTATGTGCGTCCGAAGATGAATGAAAAAGGAATTTTGGAGATCAAGAGTGGACGTCATCCGGTGGTGGAAAAAATGATCACCAACGATATGTTTATTGAAAATGATACCTATCTGGATAATAAAAATAACCGGATCGCCATTATCACCGGACCGAACATGGCAGGAAAATCCACCTATATGCGACAGAATGCCCTGATCGTTCTGATGGCGCAGGTCGGAAGCTTTGTCCCGGCACAGAGTGCCAATATCGGTATCGTGGATCGTATTTTTACCCGTGTGGGTGCATCGGATGATCTGGCTTCCGGACAGAGTACGTTCATGGTAGAGATGAATGAGGTTGCCAATATTTTACGGAATGCCACCAGCAGCAGTCTGCTGATCCTGGATGAGATCGGACGTGGAACAAGTACCATTGACGGACTTTCCATTGCGTGGGCAGTCGTTGAATATATTAGTAATCCGAAGATTTTGGGTGCAAAGACTTTGTTCGCAACACATTATCACGAACTGACAGAACTGGAAGGAAAACTTTCCAATGTCAATAATTATTGTATCGCGGTCAAGGAAAAAGGCGATGATATCGTATTTTTGCGAAAGATCGTATCCGGTGGAGCAGACCGAAGCTATGGTATTCAGGTCGCTAAGCTGGCAGGCGTTCCGGATCCGGTCATCGAGCGGGCAAAAGTCATCTGTGAGGAGTTAGAGCGGGCAAATATGAGCAATCTGGCAGCAAATCTGCCGGAAATCCCGTCACAGCATAAGGCAAAAACCAAAAAGCCGGATGATGTGGATCTGGCACAGATGTCCTTGTTTGATACGGTTAAGGACGATGATATTATTGAGGAGATCCGTGAGATCGACCTGACCAATATGACACCATTTGAAGCGATGAGCAAAATGTATGAAATCCAGAATAAGATTAAAAATCGCTGGTAGGAGGCACGTATGCCACAGATAGAAGTATTAGATGAACAGACCATAGATAAAATTGCGGCGGGAGAGGTGGTAGAGCGCCCTTCTTCCGTAGTTAAAGAGCTTGTGGAAAATGCCATTGATGCGAAAGCATCGGCAGTGACGGTGGAGATCAAAGATGGTGGAACGTCACTGATCCGTATCACGGATAACGGATGTGGTATTGATGCGGCACAGATTCCCATTGCATTTTACCGTCATTCCACCAGCAAGATCCGTAAAGTGGAAGACCTTGTAACGATTTCCTCTCTGGGATTCCGTGGTGAGGCACTTTCCAGTATTGCGGCGGTTGCACAGGTGGAACTGATCACCAAGACACCGGAGCAGTTTACCGGAAGCCGTTATCTGATCGAAGGCGGTAAAGAGATTTCTTTAGAGGAGATCGGAGCACCGAACGGAACGACGTTTCTGGTAAAAAATCTGTTTTACAATACTCCGGTGCGTCGGAAATTTTTGAAATCCAATCAGACAGAGGCAGGCTATGTCAATGATCTGATGGAGCGAATAGCACTTTCCCATCCGGATGTGTCCTTCAAATTTATCAACAACGGGCAGATTCGTCTGCATACTTCCGGAAACGGACAGTTAAAGGATATTATCTATCATATTTATGGCAGAGATATCGCTGCCAATCTGCTGGAAGTGCAGGCAGATTATCCGGGATTTTCCGTCGAAGGCTATATCGGAAAACCGATCATTGCCAGAGGAAACCGGAATTTTGAAAGTTATTTTATTAACGGACGTTATATCAAAAGCAGTCTGATTGCGAAGTCCTTAGAGGACGGCTATCGCGGTTTTATGATGCAGCATAAATATCCGTTTACGGTACTGACCATTTCACTGGATGGTACGTTAGTGGACGTGAATGTGCATCCGAATAAGATGGAAATGCGTTTTTCCAACGGGGAAGAAATGTATCATCAACTTGTAGCGCTGATTTCAGAACGTCTGCGGGGGAGCGAACTGATTCCGAAAGTGGCAGTAAAGGAAGAGCGAAAAGAAGAAAAGCGTCCGGTTCAGGCGGCAGGTGCGGTTCCGGAACCATTTGAGACGAAACGTCTGGAAAAACTGCGGGCTACCATTGCAAAAGACAGTCCTTATGAGCGTAAATATCCGGAGCGGGAGCGAAAGATCCCGGTATCGGTAAATACACAAAATACTCAGAATCAGGCAGAGGGCTTAAAAGAGGAACCTGGAGTAAAAACAGGAGAATCTGTTGGAGCAGAAAAAAACGCAAACGTGAATCTTCCAGAAAATGAGAAGAATATTGCTGCGAATATTGCAGGAAAAGACGATACTGTTACTATCGAACAGAAAGTTCCAGTAATTGGAATGGGCGAAATGCAACAGGTAGCAGTAGCAACAGAAAATTTACAGCAGAAAGATACATTAATTGCTGAAACGGGAACAGTGGAAGTCGGCAATGGATCTGTTTACACAGAAAAAACGGATTCTGTTGTTTATGAAACAAAAACACAGGAGCCAGTTATGGAACAGGCAGTGCAGCAGACATTATATGATCTGGCAGAACAGCGTGAACACAGTGATGCGGTACGGGAAGATTCTGTACGTGAGGAGTTGAAATTGCTTTCCAAAGAAGCACGTCCACAGCATCGGATCATCGGACAACTGTTTGACACGTATTGGCTGGTGGAGTTTCAGGATCAGTTTTATATGATCGATCAGCATGCCGCACATGAAAAAGTGCTGTTTGAGCAGACCATGAAGGCATACCACAGCAAAGAATTTACGTCTCAGATGGTAAGCCCGCCGATCATTTTATCCCTGACGATGCAGGAAGAAATTTTATTAAAGAAATTTTTACCGGAATTTACGAAACTGGGATATGAGATTTCGCCGTTTGGCGGAAAGGAATATGCGGTAACGGCAGTTCCGGGCAATCTGTATGGGTTAAATGGACAGAGTCTGCTGTTGGAACTGATGGACAGCTTAAGTTCCATGTCGGTGAAAGATACGCCGGAATTGGTAGTAGAAAAAATTGCAAGTATGTCCTGCAAAGCTGCCGTTAAAGGCAATCAGAAGTTATCCAGACCGGAGATCGAACATCTGATCGATGAACTACTGACACTGGATAATCCTTATTTTTGCCCGCATGGACGACCGGTTATCGTTGCCATGAATAAATATGAGATAGAAAAGAAATTTAAGCGTATTGTTTAAAGGAAGATAGATAGATGAAGACAGAAAAACAACCATTATTAATTTTAACCGGACCGACTGCTGTCGGAAAAACAGATCTGTCCATTGCACTGGCAAAAAGAATTAACGGTGCCGTGATCTCCGCAGATTCCATGCAGGTATATCGCGGGATGGATATTGGTTCTGCCAAGGTCATGCCGGAGGAAATGCAGGGCGTAGACCATTATCTGATCGATGTGCTGGATCCGGAGGATGAATTTCATGTGGTTCGTTTTCAGGAGATGGCAAAAGCTGCCTTAAAAGAGATCTATGCGAAAGGGCAGATTCCGATCGTGGCAGGCGGAACCGGATTTTACATTCAGGCGCTGCTGTACGATATTGATTTTACGGAACAGGAGGAAGATACCGCACTTCGGGAGCATTATGCGCAGATCGCAAAAGAGCAGGGAAATGAAGTGCTGCATGAGATGCTGAAAAAAGTAGATCCGGCTTCGGCAGCGATCATTCATGCAAATAATGTGAAACGTACGATCCGGGCACTGGAATATTTTGAAAAAACCGGAGAACCGATCTCCAAACACAATGAGCAGGAGCGGGCGAAAGAATCGCCGTATGATTTCCGTTATTTTGTGTTGAACGATGATCGAGCACATTTATATGAACGGATCGACCGCAGGGTAGATCTGATGCTGGAGCACGGACTGGTGGAGGAAGTAAAACGGCTGCGTGCAAAGGGGTATCACAAAGGCATGGTATCCATGCAGGGACTTGGCTACAAGGAGATTCTTTCCTGGCTGGATGGAGAGATCAGCTATGAGGAAGCCATTTATTTACTGAAACGGGATACCAGACATTTTGCAAAACGCCAGCTTACGTGGTTTCGCCGGGAGCGGGATGTGATCTGGCTGAATAAACCGGACTATGATTATGACGATTCCAAAATATTGGAAGCGATTTTAAATGAGATAAAAGCTGGAGGATGGCTATGACAGAAGAATTAATTGAGAATAAGTATATTGAGATGGGAATTTCCAAAGAGGTTTATGAATTTGGAAAAGAAATCGAACAGGGATTAAAAGAACGTTTTGACCGTATCGATCAGACGACAGAATATAATCAGATGAAAGTCATTGATGCGATGCAGAAATGCAGAGTCAGTGCAGAGTGTTTTCAGGCAACCAGCGGATACGGCTACAATGATATTGGACGTGATACGCTGGAAGAAGTATATGCGGAGTGTTTTCATGGAGAAGCTGCGCTGGTACGCCCACAGATCACCTGTGGTACCCATGCGCTTGCACTGGCACTGATGTCTAATCTTCGTCCGGGCGACGAGCTGCTTTCACCGGTTGGTAAACCTTATGATACCTTAGAGGAAGTTATCGGAATCCGCCCGTCCAAAGGTTCACTGGCAGAGTATGGCATTACTTATCGCCAGGTAGATCTGTTAAACAACCGGGATTTTGATTTTGAGGGCATTCGTGCTGCAATCAATGAACGCACAAAACTGGTAACCATTCAGCGTTCCAAAGGATATGAGACACGTCCGACACTTTCCATTGCACGGATCAAAGAACTGATCTCCTTTGTAAAATCTATCAAACCGGATGTGATCTGTATGGTAGATAACTGTTACGGAGAATTTGTAGAGGAGCAGGAGCCATTGGAAGTTGGCGCTGACATGATCGTTGGTTCCCTGATCAAAAATCTTGGCGGCGGTCTGGCACCGATCGGCGGCTATATTGTTGGTAAAAAGGAGTGCGTGGACAATGCGGCTTATCGTCTGACTTCTCCGGGACTTGGAAAAGAAGTCGGAGCTTCTTTAGGTGTGATCCAGAGCTTTTATCAGGGACTGTTTCAGGCACCGACCGTTGTGTCCGGCGCATTAAAAGGAGCAATCTTTGCGGCAAATATTTTTGAAAAAATCGGATTTCCGGTCATCCCAAACAGCACCGAATCCCGCCACGATATCATTCAGGCAGTAACATTTGGCTGCCCGGAAGGTGTGATCGCATTCTGTCAGGGCATTCAGGCAGCAGCACCGGTGGATTCCTATGTAACACCGGAGCCTTGGGATATGCCGGGCTATGACAGTCAGGTCATCATGGCAGCAGGCGCTTTTGTACAGGGTTCTTCTATTGAACTGAGTGCGGACGGTCCGATCAAACCGCCGTATGCGGTATATTTTCAGGGCGGACTGACCTGGTATCATGCAAAACTTGGCATCCTGATGGCATTACAGAAACTGATGGATGCAGGAATTGTGACAAAAGATTTTACAGCTGCAAATGTGAAAGATCTGTAAGGCGTTCTTCATAAAAATTTAAGAGAAATGCAAAAAAATGTTCTCATTTTTCCGGTATACACGAAAAAAAAAATATGCTATGATTATACAGACTGCATAGAGAGAGTAGAAAAGAGAATTTTATGCAGAAAAATATGACAGTAAAAGAGTTACCGGATCAGGAACGACCGTATGAAAAATGTCTGGCGTATGGAGCCGGCGCACTGTCCGATGCAGAGCTGATCAGCGTGATCATCCGCACCGGAAGTCAGGGGGAACGAAGCATCGATCTGGCAAACCGCATTTTAAATGCGGGACCGGACGGACTGCTGAACCTTTTGCGCCTGGACGTGGAACGTCTGACACAGATCCGTGGGATTGGAAATGTCAAAGCAATTCAGTTAAAATGTATCGGTGAGCTGGCAAAGCGTATTGCATCGACAAGCCGCCGGGAACAGATCACTCTGCAGTCTGCCAGGAGCATTGCAGAGTATTTTATGGAACAGCTAAGACATGAACCGCAGGAGCATCTGATGCTGGCAATGTTTGATAACAAAAGCATGCTGATCGGAGAAAAGCTTCTGTCCACCGGGACGAGTAATGCGGCACTGATCTCTGCCAGGGATATTTACCGGACAGCGCTGCAGTATCAGGCAGCGTACGTTGTGGTGTTACATAATCATCCCAGTGGCAATCCGGAACCAAGCCGGGAAGATATTCTGGTGACCCGAAAGATAAAAGCGTGTGGCGAATTACTGGATATTTTACTTATGGACCATATCATTATCGGAGATAACCGATATTTCAGCTTTCGTGAGCAGGATATTCTATTTGAGAAAGGGAGAGACTAATGGCAAACATATACGGAATTGACCTTGGAACCTGTAATCTGAAGATTTTCAGCAAACACAGCAACAAGATCATCAAAGAGAAAAATACAATTGCGATCATCAACAAAAATCAGTTATATGCATATGGAAATGAAGCATATGCAATGTATGAAAAAGCACCGGAGAATATCAACGTATCATTTCCAATCACAGGCGGTGTGATCGCAGATTACAATAATATGCAGGTAATGGTACAGGAAGTACTGGAGAAAAATGTCAAGGGACACGTAAAAGGCTCTGAATTTATCATTGCTGTCCCGACTGATATTACAGAAGTAGAGAAGAAAGCATTTTATGATCTGTTTTACAAAAGCAAAATGAAACCGAAATCTGTTCTTCTCTGTGATAAACCCATCGCAGATGCCGTAGGTCTTGGACTGGATGTCAATGAGCCGACCGGTATCATGGTCGTAGATATCGGAGCAGATACCACAGAGATCTCAGTGATCTCCCTTGGCGGACTGGTTTTAAGTGATCTGCTTCATTTTGGCGGCAACCGCCTGGATGAGTCGATCATTACGCATATCAAGAAAAACTACAATCTGGTCATCGGACAGAAAACTGCCATGCAGTTAAAAGAGCACATCGGCAGCGCACTTCCGGGTGAGGAAGGAATTTATACCATTGTAGGACTGGATGTAGTCAGCGGTCTTCCGATTGAAATGGAGATTACTGCAGATACTGTATATGAGGCGATGAAAGACAACCTCAGTTCTATCTGCAATGCAATCAAGATGATTCTGGAGAAGACTCCGCCAGAACTTGCAAAAGATATCATCCATTCCGGTATTTATCTGACCGGTGGTGGTTCCAATATCAAAGATATGGATAAACTGTTTACACAGATTACCAATATCAAGGTAAATACCTGTGAGGAGCCGGATGAGACCGTTGTCCAGGGCTTAAGTCTTGTTGTGACAAATGACAAGTTCAAACGTCTGGCTTACAGCATGCGTACAAGAATTTTTAAATAACAGAGGCATAGTATGAGGAGAAAGAAAAAAAGTAAATTTCCAGCAAAATATGTGCTGCTTATTATGACTTTACTCTGCGCTGTGATCATCGGATGCAGTTTGAAAGCATCCGAAACCGGTCCGGTATCAACGACAGCCGGTTCTGTGATCGCTCCGATGCAGAAAGGTGTAAACAAACTGGGAATTGCGCTGACGAATGTCAGAAATCATCTGCAGTCCAAGAAAAGTCTGGAGACTGAGAATGAGCAATTGCGCGAACAGCTTGCAGATGCACAGGCAAGTCTGAATCAGGTTCAGTTAAATCAGGAAGAACTGGACAATCTGAAAAAATTGTATCAGATGGATCAGACCTATGCAGACTATGAGAAAGTTGCGGCAAATGTGATCGGAAAAGATGCAGGAAACTGGTTTTCTGTATTCCTGATCGACCGTGGAAGCAACGACGGTATTTCCGTTGGAATGAATGTACTGGCAGACGGAGGACTTGCCGGTATTGTCACACAGGTGGGACCAAATTATGCAAAAGTCCGTTCCATCATTGATGACAACAGCAATGTCAGTGCAAAGAATCTTTCCACTTCCGATCTGTGTATTGTAAGTGGAAGTTTAAAATCAATGAACGAATCCAGTCAGATTGATTTTGATGATCTCAGAGACAAAGATGGGCAGGCAAAAGTTGGGGATCAGATTGTCACATCAAATATCAGTGATATGTTTCTGGAGGGGATTCCGATCGGATACATTACGGATATCCAGACAGATTCCAATAATCTGACCAAGTCCGGACACATTGCAACGATCGTGGATTTTGAACATCTCAGCGACGTGTTTGTTATTTTACAGACAAAAGACGTGGCAGATACGACAGGTACAACAGAGGGGGAGTAGGTTATGAGGAGAAAAATTGTTTTGGCAATTACGATCATCGCCTGCTTCCTTTTACAATGTACGGTGTTTAAAGCACTGTCCATTGCTTCAATCTCCCCGAATCTGCTGATCGTTGTGGTCGCATCATTTGGATTTATGAGAGGAAAAAAGGAAGGAATTTTCGTAGGATTTTTTGCAGGACTGCTGTTAGATATCATGTTTGGAACTGTGATTGGATTTTATGCGCTGATCTATATGTATATCGGATATCTGAACGGTTTCTTCAAACGGATCTTTTTCCCGGATGAAGTGAAACTGCCCCTTGCCCTGATCGCATTGAGTGATTTCTTCTGCAATATAATTATTTTCTTTACGTTATTCTGGTTCCGCGGCAGATTTTCCTTTGGCTATTATCTGCTTCACACGATCCTGCCGGAACTGGTCTATACGATGGTCGTATCCATCCTGCTTTATTTTATCCTGTTGAAGATAAATGAAAAGCTGGAAGACATTGAACGAAGGAGTGCAGCAAAATTTGGTTGATAAGATAAAAGAATGGATTGTAAAAATTGTAACTTCCAGACTGTTTGTGCTGTGGGTAGTGATACTGGCGCTGTTTGCATTTGTATTGCAGCATCTGTTTACCATGCAGATCATCAACGGTGCAGCTTATCTGAAGGATTACACATACAGCATTCAGAAAACAATTGAGATAGAGGGAACACGCGGTAATATTTATGACCGAAACGGTGTCCTTCTGGCACACAACGAATTATCTTATACCGTAACACTGGAAGATAATGGTACTTATGCAAATAACAAAGAGCGTGCAAAGCTTTTGAATGAGGAGATCAGTACGCTTATTGAAATGATTGAAAAAAACGGTGACAGCATCGTCAATGATCTGGATCTGTATATGGATCCGAGCGGGGAACTGTCTTTTAATGTAGACGGCACAGAACTTGACGGTTTCCGCCGTGATGTTTATGGCAGAAAAAAAGTTTCAGACCTGAAATTCAATGCAAAATTAGGTTATGATGAGTCAACGGCAACACCGGAGCAGATGTACGAGTATCTGGTGAATAAGTTTGCGGTAGATACAGAAACTTACGACCGGTATCGGGCATATCAGATCATGGTAGTTCGATATGCGATGTATCTGACTTCTTTCCAGAAATATATCCCGACCAACATTGCGGAGGATGTATCAGATGAGACCGTTGCGATCATCCGGGAACATGCTTCGGATCTGCAGGGTGTAGAAGTGAAGGAAGATACGAAACGTGTGTATGATTATCCGGAATATTTCTCCCATATTCTTGGTTATACCGGAAAAATTTCTGATTCTGAATACGACGATCTCTCTGCACAGGATGATTCCTACAGCAAGAGTGATATCATTGGTAAAGCGGGAATCGAACAGGTTATGGAGTTACAGCTTCAGGGAAAGAAAGGTGCCGAGACCGTTTATGTCAACAATCTTGGTAAAGTATTACAGGTAAAAGATTACAAGGATTCTTCTGCAGGAAATAACGTATATCTGTCTATTGATGCAACGCTGCAGATGGCAGTATATGATCTGTTGGAACAGGAACTTGCGGGTATCCTTAACTCCAAAATCGTAAATGCGAAAACCAGTGAAAGTTCAGAATTATATATTCCGATTTATAAAGTATACAATGCATTGATCGAAAACAGTGTAATTGACACGTCTGCCATGGCAGACGCGGCAGAGGGAACCACACAGGCATCTGTATATCAGACATTTACAAACCGAAAGACAGAGGCGCTGACAGATGTGGCGAATACGCTGCAGTCAGATACTGCCTATGAGGATCTTTCCGACGAAATGCAGGAGATGGTGACCTATGTAGTAAAAATGCTGCAGGATAAATCTGTGTTCCTGACTTCTGCCATTGACAGTTCGGATTCTGTATACAAAGATTGGAAGGACGGCAAGATTTCTGTACAGGAATATCTGCGTCATGCCATTGATTCTTCCTGGATCAATATTACAGAGTTTGATCTGAATGAGAAATATGCAGATACGGATGAAGTATATCAGCAGCTGATCTCTTATGTGACGGATAAATTTCAGAATGATAAGGCTTTCGACAAAATTGTCTATAAATATTTGATCTATAATGATAAGATTTCCGGAAGCCAGTTATGTCTGATCCTGTATGAACAGGGAATTCTGGTACAGGACGATGAGAGCATGGCATCTCTGAAAAATGGTTCCACCAGCGCTTATACGTTTCTGAAAAACAAAATTCAGAACATGGAGATCACACCGGCACAATTAGCCTTGGATCCTTGTACCGGATCCTGTGTGATCATGGATCCGAATACCGGAGAATTGCTGGCGAGTGTAAGTTATCCGGGGTATGATAACAACCGGCTGGCAAATTCCATGGATTCTGCTTACTATAACGCACTGCTTCAGGATGGTTCTCTGCCGCTGTATAATAATGCAACACAGCAGACCACAGCGCCCGGTTCTACCTTCAAGATGGTTACTGCATCTGCCGGTCTGACCGAAGGTGCTATCAGTACCGGAACAGTGATTACAGATACCGGTGTCTTTGACCGACTGGGATTAACTCTGAAATGTTGGGTATATCCGAGCAACCATGGAAGCATTACAGTTTCACAGGCGATTCGTGATTCATGTAACTATTTCTTTGCAGAGACAGCTTACCGTTTAAGTCTGAATGGAGACACGTATAATGAAGATAAAGGATTAAGCGCGATTGCGAAATATGCAACAGAATTTGGCCTTGCGGATAAGACAAATATTGAGATTCCGGAAGGTACACCAAAGATTGCAGATGAATTCCCGATTGATGCATCCATCGGACAGAGTAATCACAGCTATACGACTTCACAGCTTGCCCGCTATGTTTCTTCTATTGCAAATGAAGGTACCGTATATGATCTGACACTGTTAAATAAAGTGACAGATTCTGATGGAAATGTATTACAGACCTATACGCCGGAAGTACACAACCAGATCACAGACCTTTCTGCATCTACCTGGGAAGTACTGCACAGCGGAATGGAGATGGCAATCGGTGAACACGATCAGTTTAAGGATCTTCAGGTGAAACTGGCAGGTAAAACCGGTACTGCACAGGAAGATGAGAAACGTCCAAACCATGCGTTGTTTGTCGGCTATGCTCCGGCAGATGCTCCGCAGATTGCGATTGCAACACGTATTGCTTATGGATATGGTTCCAGCAATGCATGTGTATTTGTAGATCAGGTTATGAAGTACTATTTCAAACAAAATACGGAAGAAGAACTTCTGAATGGAAAAGCAACCAACGTAGGGACATCTTCGAACAGCTTTGGCGATTAGAAAATCAAAGGTGAGAGAAGCCGATGAAAAGTCACATTACAAAAGATAACAGACAAATAACAGGAAGGGATCTTTTGTATGTGTGAAATTATTGTTGTTACTTCAGGAAAAGGTGGCGTAGGAAAGACAACAACTACTGCGAATCTTGGCGCAGGGCTTGCGATGATGCGAAAAAAGGTGCTGATGATCGATACGGATATCGGACTTCGCAATCTGGATGTTGTGATGGGATTGGAACACCGGATTTTGTATAATCTGGTGGATATCGTAGAAGGAAACTGCCGGATCCGTCAGGCAGTGATCCGGGATCGTCAGTTTCCGGGACTGTATCTGATCCCGGCGGCACAGACCAGAGATAAATCAGCGGTGACGCCGGAGCAGATGATCAAGGTGGTCAATGAATTGCGGGATGACTTTGATTACATTCTGCTGGACAGTCCGGCAGGCATTGAACAGGGATTTCAGGTGGCGATCGCCGGAGCGGACCGCGCCCTTGTGGTCACGACACCGGAGATTTCCGCTGTTCGGGATGCGGATCGCGTCATTGGATTATTGTTTTCCGCTGAGATCAATGACATTAAATTAATTGTGAACCGTATCCGCCCGGATATGATCCGGCAGGGACAGATGCTGAATCTGAAGGATATTTCAGATATTTTATGTGTGGATGTGATCGGTGCAATCTGTGATGATGAGCAGGTCGTGATCTCCACAAATAATGGAACACCACTGACCGGAATTGGTACCGTGGCAGGGGAAGCTTATCTGAATATTGTCAGACGACTGCTTGGGGAAGACGTTCCATTGCCAAGATTTGCAGTTCCAAAAACCGGAAAGCGCAGACACCACAGGAAATGGAAACGAAAATACATAACAGGATAAAATAAATCGGAGGAATTTTATGTTTAAGCAATACAAATTAAAAAACTACAGATTTCGGCTGGTAGCATATGTGGTGCTGCTGTGCATTATCGGTGTTATGGTGGTGGGCAGTGCGAAACCGTCGGTTCAGAACAAACAGATCATCGGTATTGCCGGTGGTCTGGTAGTCATGGTGATCGTTTCACTGATTGATTACGGTACGATCCTGAAATTCCGACGTCCCATATATCTGCTGGCAGTTGTATTGCTTGCCGTGATATTTATTCCGGGCGTCGGTGATAATACCGGTGGTGCAACCCGATGGATTCAGGTTACTTCCAGTTTTAAGTTTCAGCCGTCCGAGTTTTGCAAAATCCTGCTGATCATCTTTTTTGCAGGATTTTTTATGAAATATAAGGATCAGTTGAATACCTGGAAGACAATATTGCTCAGTCTGATCCTTGCGGGTATTCCGCTGGTATTGATCGTGAAAGAACCGGATCTGTCAACGACCATTGCAACAACAATGATTTTCATTACCCTCTTGTTTGTTGCAGGATTAAGTTATAAAATAGTAGCAGGAGTGCTGGCACTTGGTGTTCCGGTAGGAATCATAGGCGTGGTACTGATCATGAAACAGGCACTGCCTTTAAAACCATATCAGTACAAACGAATCATGTCCTGGCTGCAGCCGTCGAACCCGGCATATGCGGACGATTCTTATCAGCAGCAAAATTCGATCATAGCGATTGGATCCGGACAGCTCTGGGGAAAAGGATTGAACAACAGTTCCATCACTTCCCTGAAAAACGGTGATTTTATCTCTGAGCCGCAGACGGATTTCATCTTTGCGGTTATCGGAGAAGAACTTGGATTTATCGGCTGTCTGGTCGTCATTATCTTATTGCTTTTGATTGTTTTTGAGTGTATACTAATTGCAAAAAATGCGAAGGATCTTGGCGGCAGACTGATCTGTTGTGGTATGGCAGCGCTGATCGGCTTTCAGAGCTTTATCAATATCTGTGTAACAACAGGATTGATGCCGAATACCGGATTGCCACTTCCTTTTGTCAGTTATGGACTGACGTCGATTATGAGTTTGTTTATTGGTCTGGGGATGGTACTAAATGTAGGTCTTCAGGCTAGAAAATATCACGGATTGGGGGACATAGACTAATGAACATAGGGTTGATCGCACACGACTCAAAGAAAAAATTAATGCAGAATTTTTGTATTGCATACCGGGGGATTTTGGGAAGAAATTCGCTGTATGCAACCGGAACAACCGGCAGACTGGTAGAGGAAGCTACCAACCTGTCTGTACACAAATATCTGACCGGACAGCTTGGTGGTTCCCAGCAGCTTGGCGCTGATATCGAAAATAACTACATTGACCTTGTTATTTTCTTACGTGATCCACTGACACCAAAATCACACGAACCGGATGTAGACAATATTGTCCGTCTGTGTGATACACATAACATTCCGCTGGCAACAAATCTGGCTACAGCAGAATTGTTAATCCATTCTTTAGACAGAGGAGATCTTGACTGGCGTGAAATGTACAAATAAAATAAAAGTAATGATTCCGTTGCTTGGAGTCTGCCTGTTACTGGGCGGATGCCAGGAGCGAACCGATGTGGCAGATGCGTATGATGTCTATGCCACATCTGATACTTATCAACTGACAGAGAGCAGCACAGAGAAATCCATTTCCTTGCTGGGACAGGATCTGTGCGTTGGCGGCACAGAAAACACTGCCGCAGCAGATGGCATTGATACGGATTATGCACAGAGTGCAGCGGTCTTTTCCGTTCAGGATGAAGAAATTACCTATGCACAGAATATTTATCAGAGAATGTATCCTGCCAGCACGACAAAGATCCTGACTGCATACCTTGCATTAAAATATGGCAATCTGGATGATGTACTGACGGTTTCTTCCGATGCGGTCAATACACTGATGTCCGGATCCTCCATCTGTGGATTAAAGCCGGGAGATCAGCTGACGCTGGATCAGGCTTTGTATGGTCTGATGCTTTGCAGTGGAAATGATGCGGCAAATGTTATTGCAGAATATATTTCCGGAAGTACCGATAAATTTGCAGAACTGATGAACAAAGAAGCACAGGCATTGGGTGCAACACAGTCCCATTTTGTGAATCCGCATGGTTTACCAGATGATAACCACTATACGACTGCTTATGATTTGTATCTGATTTTTAACGCAGCCATTAAGGATGACCGGTTTGTGAATTATATTTCCACAAAAAAATATACCACCAGCTATACGGATGCATCCGGAGCGCAGGTGGATCAGGTGTGGGTGAATACCAACGGTTATCTGAAAGGCACTTATGATATGCCGGAAAATGTCACTGTGATCGGTGGTAAGACAGGAACGACAGAAGCAGCAGGAAGCTGTTTGGTTCTGTACAGTGAAAGTCAGGATAAGAAGCCATATATTTCTATTGTATTGAAAGGCAATTCCAAAAAGGAGCTTTATACGCTGATGACGGAACTGCTCACAAATTATTCAAACTAAAGCCACTGAAAATTCAAATTTAACAGTTGTATTTTAGGTATGGATATAATATAATGAATACATAAACAGTTACTTCTTTTTACGATACAAATGACGCATATACCGTGTGTGAAATGGAAGAAGTGACAGAGGTAGGAGGATAAAATTATGGTTGAAATTATTGCCGGCAAAAAAGGAAAGGGTAAGACAAAATATTTATTGGACAAGGTAAATGCAGCAGTGGAAGGCGCTTCCGGTAATATCGTATATTTGGATAAAAGTCAGAAACACATGCATGAGTTATCAAACAAAGTTCGTTTGATCAACGTTGCAGATTATCCAATCAGCAACTGTGATGAGTTCCTTGGATTTATCTGTGGTATCGTTTCACAGGATTATGATTTACAGGAGATGTATCTTGACAGTTTCCTTACAATTGCAAACCTTGCTGATGATCAGATCGTACATGCAATTGAGAAGCTTGATGTTATCAGTGAAAAGTTCAATGTAAAATTCGTTTTAAGCGTTTCAAAGGACGAAGCAGATCTGCCTGAGTGTGCAAAAGCCAGACTGATTGTTTCTTTATAAGAATCGATTTATCAGGTGTCTTAAGGGGGAATCCTTAAGACACCTTTTTACTTGACAGGAAATCGTGGATTTTTTCTGTATTTATTTTTATGCTTCCTCATCACCGATGGATCGGATACGACCAAAAACGCTGATGAGATAAAGTCCACTGATTCCCACAAGCGCATATATGATGCGTGAAATCCAGCTCATGTTGCCAAAAATAAAGGCAATCAGGTCGAATCGGAAAAATCCGATCAGGCCCCAGTTTACAGCACCGACAATGACAAGTGCCAGCAGGACATTATCCAGACATTTTGTGTTCATAGCACTTCCTCCTTCTGGAACAAGTATTGCCGGTATGGGCAATTTTTATGCGTGATAACGCATATTTTTTGAAAAATAACGTTGAAAGGAAGACCGAAATGAAGAAAAAGAAGCGGAAAATAGTACGTTATCGCAGACGCTTTCATCTGAATATCGGCATTATTATATTTTTATTTGTATTTATCTATTTTGTGATCTATCTGATTTCCTATCTGACACAGAATAATATTTCTGCCTATGAGGTACAGTATGGTCAGATCGCACGAAACAGAACGTATACTGGATTGATTCTCCGTCCGGAGCAGGTATTCTACAGTCAGAATACCGGAGATATTAATTATTATAAAAAAGAAGGAGACAAAGCAGGATACAATGACCTGATCTGTTCCGTTGATAAGACCGGAAACATTTCCTCTGAGATTTCTCAGGCAGGACTGGATGCAACGAACCTGTCAAATGATGAATTGTTAAAGATTCAGAATTCCATCACGAATTATGTTTCCTCTTTTTCCAATATGCAGTTTTATAATGTGTATTCTTTCAAGGAAAATGTGAATGCACAGATTCAGGAGAACCTGTATATCAATGCATTGAATGATCTGTCCGACCAGACGAATTCTGCAGTTTCACAGAATACATTTTCTTTTGAGCGGACGTCTGTAGATGGTATCCTTGCCTTGTATACCGATGGTTACGAGGATGTTACAGCAGATTCCTTTACTGCGGATATGTACAATCCGGCATCTTATACGAAGACGAATCTGAAGGGCAATACGCAGATCACATCGGGACAGGCTATGTACAAGATCGCTACCAGTGAGAACTGGTCGATCATGGTTCCGGTTACGGGTGAGGAAGCAGCGCGTTATCAGGAAGAAATCGGAGAAAATTCGGATTCTTTCGTTTTGCATGTGAAATTCCGGAAAGATGATACGGAGACAAATGCAACGACTTATATTAAGGATCTGGATGGGCAGAAATTTTTACAGTTGAATCTGAACAATTCCATGGTACGCTTTGTGTCAGACCGTTATATAGAAGTGGAACTTGGTTCGGATAAGAACACCGGTCTGAAGATACCAAATTCTGCGATCATAGAAAAAGAGTTTCTGGTCGTACCGAAAAAGTATGTCGGAAAAGGGGATAACTCCTCCAGTGACGGTGTGATCAAGATCACAAAGGATAAACGCGGAAAAGAATCCGCGGAATTTGTATCGATCAATGCGTACGCGGAAACAGACGACAGTTATTATGTATCACAGGATAATCTGTCTGTGGGTGATACGATCCAGATGCCGGACAGCAGCGAACAGTATTCGCTGAAAGATACGGCAAAGCGAAAAGGTGTTTACAATATGGATAAAGGATATGCGATCTTCAGACAGATTGAGGTCATATCCGACAATGAGGAATATTCCGTTGTGCAGAGTGGAACAAAATTTGGTATTTCTCTGTATGACCATATTGCATTGAACGGCAGTGAAGTACAGGAAGGCGATTTCCTGAATTAGCCATAGTTTGTGATAAAGTTATTTGATAATAATCAGGAGGGAAAAATAGATGATCTGTGAAAATTTAAAAGAAGTAGAAGCCAAAATTGAAGCAGCCTGCAAAAGAGCCGGACGTGACCGCTCAGAAGTAACACTGATCGCAGTCAGCAAGACAAAACCGGTTGAAATGTTAGAGGAAGCATATGGAATCGGTATCCGGGAATTTGGTGAGAATAAAGTACAGGAAATGATGGATAAATACGAAGTGATGCCAAAAGACATTCACTGGCACATGATCGGACACTTGCAGCGGAACAAAGTAAAATACCTGATGGGAAAAGCTGCCCTGATCCATTCCGTGGATTCCTTGAGACTTGCAGAGGAGATCAGTGCACAGTCTGTCAAACATGAGGTGACGACAGACATTCTGATCGAGGTCAATATTGCCGGAGAAGAGACAAAATTTGGTACAGACAGAGAGGAAGCAATCGCGTTGGTAGAAGCTGCTGCAAAACTTCCGAATATCCACATCTGTGGTTTGATGACGATTGCGCCGTTTGTAGAAAATTCGGAAGATAACCGCAAATATTTTCAGCAAATCCGTCAATTATCTGTTGACATCAAAGAAAAAAACATTGATAATGTAGACATGCGTATTTTGTCCATGGGTATGACCGGAGACTATGAAGTAGCCATTGAAGAGGGCGCTACTATGGTAAGAGTCGGAACCGGCATCTTTGGTGCGCGTAATTATAATATATAAAAGACGTAGATAGGAGATTTTATCAATATGGGTATGATGGATAAATTTTTAAATATAATGCGTTTGAATGCAGACGAAGAAGAAGATTTTTACGATGATGACTATTATGATGATGACGATGATGATGATTACTATGAGGAGCCAAAGCGCAAATCATTCCGTCGTGAGAAAGCACAGCCGGAAGAAGATCCTGCGATCAAATTCTCTGCTGCAAAAGAACAGAAAGCATCTGCAAAATCTAATTCCAAGGTTACGCCGATGCGTCCATCAAAAAAGAATCAGGGAGGAAATGCTGCTATGGAAGTATGTGTGATCAAACCTACATCTGTGGAGGATGCCCGCGAAATTACTGAGACATTATTACGTAACCGTACGGTTGTTTTGAATCTGGAAGGAATCGATCTGGAGATTGGACAGAGAATCATTGATTTTACCTCTGGTTCCTGTTTCGCGATCGATGGAAATTTACAGAAGATTTCCAATTACATATTTATTGTAAGCCCGTCTTCTGTTGACATTTCAGGAGATTTCCAGAGTATTATGGATGCATTTGATGCATCTTCTTTACAGACAGATATTTAATTCGATAGCTGGTGAAATCTATCGAGCAAAGAGCCAGTCGCATATGCGTACTGGTTCTTCTTTTGTAGAAAATGCGAGGAACGAATTGCTTTGCAAAAGTAAGTATCGCATTTTTGACTTTACAGAAACTTAGAATGATAAGTTCCTGAATCATAATGGAAATACAGGGGGGAACATGTGATGTCCGATACGACAAAATCTGCCGTAAGCAGAGGAAAAAGTGTGATTTTCGCAGTGATCAGCTTTGCGATTTTAGTCGCAGCCGATCAGATCACCAAATGGATGGCAGTGCTGCATCTGAAAAATCAGCCTGCAAAAGTACTTATTAACAACGTATTTGAGTTATATTATCTGGAAAACCGTGGTGCAGCCTTTGGAATTTTTCAGGGAAAACGATTTGCTTTTCTGATTATTACCGTAGTGATTTTACTGGTTCTGGCATATTGCTTCTGGAATATTCCATATACCGCAAAATATATGTCTTTGCGCTGTATCATCGTTTTGATCGGAGCCGGAGCAGTCGGCAATTTTATCGACCGTATGAGTAATGGATATGTTGTGGATTTCTTTTATTTTAAACTGATCAATTTTCCGGTATTTAACGTGGCAGATATTTATGTGACATTGTCAGCTGTTTTCCTGGCGATCCTGCTGCTGTTTAAATACAAAGAAGAAGATCTGAATGTTCTGGTGAACAGTTTAAAAAAGAGTAGAAAAGGATAATGCGTACATGAGTGATGCGATGTTAGAAGAATATACCGTGGAGGAAAGCCAGTCCGGAATGCGGTTGGATAAATTTTTGACAGAGATTTATCCGGATCAGACCAGAAGTTTCCTGCAAAAGCTGGTAAAGAGCGGAGAAATTAAAGTAAATGGAAAGCCGGTGATAAAAGCCGGTTTTGTTGTAGAAGGTGGAGACCAGGTAAGTGCATCCATTCCGACACCACAGGCGGTAGAAATCGAAGCGGAGAACATTCCGTTGGACATTCTGTATGAGGATGCGGACGTATTGATCGTTAACAAACCGAAGGGAATGGTGGTTCACCCTTCTGCCGGACATTATAGTGGTACGCTGGTAAATGCCATTATGTATCATTGTGCAGACAGTCTCTCCGGAATCAACGGAGAGATCCGTCCGGGAATCGTACACCGAATCGATATGGACACGACCGGTGCACTGATCATCTGCAAAAACGATGCGGCACATGTGGATATCGCGGAGCAGATCAAGGAGCATACCGTTACACGCCGCTATCGTGGAATTGTGTGCGGTGTCGTCAAAGAGGACGAAGGAACCATAGAAGGCGCCATTGGACGTCATCCGACACAGCGTAAAAAAATGGCAATCAATGAGAAAAACGGAAAACCTGCCATTACCCATTATAAAGTGTTGCAGCGTTTTGCAAAATACACTTATATGGAGTTTCGCCTGGAGACGGGACGCACTCATCAGATCCGTGTGCATATGGCAAGCATCGGGCATCCGCTTCTTGGGGACGAACTGTATGGAAATCCGAAAAATCTTGCGATGAAGGGATTGCAGGGACAGACGCTGCATGCTATGGTGATCGGGTTTGTCCATCCGACCACCCATGAATATATGGAATTTGAAGCTCCGTTGCCGGAGTATTTCCAGAACTTATTGCAAAAACTTCCAAAGCAGTAGTGCATCCATGAAAAGTTTAGAAGGATTATTTTGGAAAATTTGTAGGTGAGCAATAGGAACAAATATTTTACAACTTGTGCATTGGAACGGTAAGGAGAAATCATTGAATTTTCAGACAAAACAGGTTTACCGTTGAGATTTTTGCAAAAATGTAGTATACTATAAATAGTAAGTGAAGGAAAGGGGGATTTCCTATGAGAAATCTTGTAATTGCAATCGGACGTGAATTTGGAAGCGGCGGAAAAGAAATCGGACAGAAATTGGCTGACCGGTTAAATATAAAATGTTACGACAGTGAATTACTTTCTATTGCAGCAAAAAACAGTGGATTCTGCGAGGAAATTTTAAAGAAAAATGATGAGAAACCGACAAACAGCTTTTTATATTCTTTAGTCATGGATACATATTCCATGAGTGGATACACATCAGCCCCGTTTGTAGATATGCCATTGAACCATAAAGTATTCCTGGCACAGTTTGAAGCAATCAAAAAAATAGCATCTGAGGAATCCTGTGTTATCGTAGGAAGATGTGCAGATTATGCATTAGCAGGAAATCCGGATTGCGTCAGTGTATTTATTCATGCAGACATGGATTTTCGTTTAAAGAGAATTAAAGCAGATACTGATAAAGAGTTCAAGGATGACAATAAAGTTATCGATTTTATCAACAAGACAGATAAGAAACGTGCAAATTATTACAACTACTACTCCAGCAAGAAATGGGGCGATTCACGCAGTTATGATTTCTGCATCGACAGTTCCGTACTTGGTATTGGTAAAACGGTAGATATGATCATTGAATATCTGAAGATTCGTTATCCGGATGAAAATATCAAATAATATATGAAAATGTTTAGAATACGCTGCGTGTGACAGAAACGTATTTCAAAACGAAACATAAAGTGCTTTCAGGTAATCCATAAAGGAATGTGATCTGGAAGCACTTTTTTGATAAGTTATCTTGCATTTATTTGTGCTGATTTCTCCATTCTCTGGGAGAAACACCGTAATTATTCTTAAAGGCCCGGGAAAAATGCAGCTGATTTTCATATCCGACAGCAGAACCGATATCTGCAATCGACAGAGAAGTCAGTTTCAGAAGTTCTGCTGCCTTCACCATGCGGTAATTCATGAGAAATTCCTGCGGAGACTGCCCAGTACTTTTCTTGAAAATCTTTCCAAGATAGCTGCGGTTGATACCACAGACCGCTGCCACATTTTCAATGGAAATATTATTCTGAAAATTCTGTTCAATATAATTAATCGCCTCTTTAATATAATAGTCACTCATTTTGTTGCTGGATACTAATTGTGTAGAGTGAGCTGATTGAATCAGATAATCCAAAAACAGGTATAAATGTCCGATGAGGTGAAATGAAGATTCTTTTGGATGATGAGTGATATATATCAGTTCTTCTGCCAGTTTATCCCGCAGTTCTTTATTGCGCGGATGATAGACTGGTTTATTTTTGGAAAAATCCGTCATACTTAATGCTTCTGTGATCCGCAATCCGTCAAATTCTACCCAGATATATTCCCATGGTACGTTTGAGTCTGCAATGTAGGTCGTGACCTGTCCAGGAAAAATCATAAATCCCTGTCCGCTGCGTATTTGGTAAGTTTGCGTTACTCCTTTCGTATCATCTGCCAGCAGAGTTCCTGTTCCAGTAAGAATATAATGAAACAGATAGTGATTGCGGGCAGCCGGTCCAAAAGAATGTCCTGGATCACATTTTTCGTAGCCATACTGATACAGACACAGGTCAATAAAATTTTCATTTGGAAAAATATGAAATAAAAGATCAGGCATTGGAAACTCCCTCCAGAGTATTGCAACTATTATTTAAAAAGTAAAAATATACCATTATGTGACATACATATTGATTATAGCACAATAAAACGCATAATGATATAAAAAATGAAAAATGCGGATATTCTAGGTCGCATTTTGAGATGTTACAATCATTTTAACAGAAAAAAACAAGAAAGGAAGCAGAAAATATGGCGAAAAAGAAACTGATCTGTGGATTGACAGCTCTTCTTCTGGCAGGATGCGGACTGACCGGCCTGATGGGATGCGGAAAACAGGAGACAGCGGCAGGTAAGACGGAGATTGAAATTGTCTCATACAAAAAAGAAGCAGTAGATACGTTTAATGAGATTGCTGAAAAATTTAATGAAACGCATGATGATATTCATTTGACCATTGACTCTCCGAATGAAGCAATGACGATTTTGAAAACACGTTTTATCCGGGAAGATTATCCGGATATCGTTGTCATCGGTGGTGATATGGATTACTCCAATTTTTTAGATTCGGATCTTTTTGCTGATATTTCAGATCTTGATGTGCTCAGTGAAACAAAATCCTCCTATCTGGATATGGATAAACAGTTGGAATTTATCCCGCAGGAGGGGACATACGCGTTGCCATATGTCGCAAACGCGGCAGGTATCCTCTACAATAAGGATCTGTTTGAGGAACATGGATGGAAAGTACCTCAGACATGGAGTGAATTTATGGCTCTTTGTGAACAGATTCAGAGCGAGGGCGTTCAGCCGTTATATTTCGGATTTAAAGATACATGGACCTGTCTGGCTCCATGGAATGCGCTGGCTGTCGGTCTGGCGGATCCGCAGCTTTGCAGTGAAGTAAATAATGGAACGACAACTTTTACAAAGGGGTATGATGAAACGGCAGAAAAGATAAAAGCGCTGCTTGGCTATGGAGAAGCAAACCCGACTGCTTATAGCTATAACGATGCATGTACGGCATTTGCCCGTGGTCAGTCTGCCATGTATACTATCGGAAGTTATGCGATTCCACAGATTAAATCTGTTAATCCGGATATGAATATTGGTACCTTTACATTCCCGGCAAATGAGGACGAAGCAGATAATGTATTAAACTCCGGCATTGATGTACAGTTTTGTGTTATGAAAGCCTGCAAAAACAAGGAGGCTGCCTACGAGGTATTGCGTTTCCTGTATGAGGACGATACAATCCGCACTTATCTGGATGAGCAGGGTGGCATTGCATGTAAACAGGGTGATTTTCCACTTTCTTCTAAACTGGAAGGGGTACGCTCTTATATTGAATCCGACCGTATGGCTGACTTTCAGGATCATCACTATCCGAGTGAGATGAGTGTGGATGCCATGATTCAGACGTATCTGCTGGATGACAGCGCAGATGCCAAAAAAACTTTCCTGAACAAATTTGACAAAGACTGGAAGCGATACAATCGGGATCTGATCTGGAAAGTGCAGCAATATAATGAAAAAGAAGGAACATCGGAGGATACGAAATGAAATCAAAAATGACAAATCGGAATAAAACATTCTGGATCATCGCAATTCTGGTCATTGCATTGTTTTTTACATTCAATACCCTTCCGATGATCAAAGGTGTGATTTATAGTTTTACCAATTATAAAGGCTATGGTTCTTATGACGTGGTTGGATGGCGCAACTATGTGGATCTGTTTACCGATGCGAGAGTCGGAAAAAGTTACCTGTTTACTTTTAAATATGCCATCGCCGGAACAATCCTTGTCAATGTATTAAGTTTGCTTCTGGCACTTGGATTAAACAGCAATATCAAAGGCAAGAGCGCGCTGCGTGGTATTTACTTTGTACCGAATATCCTTGGAGGACTGGTGGTCGGCTATATTTTCAGCTTTATCTTTACATACATTCTTCCTGCCATCGGAAGCGCCTGCCACATCTCTTTCCTGGAAAACAGTATTCTCGCCAGCGAAAAATATGCATGGATTGCGGTATTGATCGTGGGTGTATGGCAAGCCGTGGCCATGAATACCATCATTTATATTTCGGGATTACAGACTGTTCCGGAAGATGTCTATGAAGCAAGTATGTTGGATGGGGCCAATAAATGGACAGAATTTTGGAAAATCACATTTCCACTGATCATGCCGTTTGTATCCATTAATCTGGTGCTCAGCACAAAGAACTTCCTGATGGTATTTGATCAGATCGTATCCCTGACCCAGGGTGGCCCTGCGCAGAGTACCGAGTCGATTTCTTATCTGATCTACAAAAATGGTATGTCCGGCGGACAGTTCGGATTTCAGAGTGCAAATGCGGTTTTATTTTTCATCGTGATCGTGGCAATCTCTGTTTTCCAGCTACGGTTTACCAATAAGAAGGAGGAACAGTTATAATGGAAAAAGGACATAAAACAAATAAAGTTTTAACGGTACTTCTGATCATCGGAACGATAACAGTATTTTTTCCGTTGTATATGGCAGTAATCATTGCTTTTAAGAAACCAAGTGAGATGACAAATGATGTAGCTGGGGCATTGGCACTGCCGAAAAACTGGAGTTTTTCCAATTTTACAGAAGCAATGCAGGTGACAGATTTCTGGCATTCTCTTGGAAACAGTTTACTTATTACGCTTGTGACAATAGTATTGGCAATTTTGATCCATTCGATTGCCGGATATGTGATCGGACGTGGTATGCGCAGGATCAAAGGATTTAAATTTATTTATTTTTATATTGTCAGTGGTATGTTTGTACCATTTTCAATTCTGATGATGCCGCTGGTAAAGCAGACTGCGCAGATGGGAATCGGAAACCGCTTTGGTGTTATCCTGCTGTATCTGGTATTTTATATGCCAATGAATGTGCTTCTATACAGCGGATATCTGAAAAATATTCCGGAAGCACTGGAAGAAGCGGCAAATATTGACGGAGCCAATGCCTGGACAACGTACTGGCGAATCATTTTTCCGATGATGAAGCCGATGCATGCTACGGTTGCAATCCTGACCGCACTTGGTACCTGGAATGATGTAATGACACCACTGGTCATCATGTCCGGAACAGGTCAGAATACGTTGCCACTGGCGCAGTTAAATTTCCAGAGCCAGTTTGGAACCAATTATAACCTTGCTTTTGCTTCATACATTCTGGCTTTGATCCCAATTTTGATTTTCTATGTCATTTGTCAGAAACAGATATTAAATGGTGTGGCAAACGGTGCGGTAAAATAGTATAATAAAAAGCAAGCAAGATTCAGATTCAGTGAATTATAAGTTATGTGTAAATGACTGACAAATAGAAAAAGCGTGAATAATGAGGAGGAACCGTGAATGGCAATTATTTTTGATGCAAACCGAAAAATATTTACAATTCATACAAAACATACAACTTATCAGATGCAAGCGGATGCAAAAGGTTATCTGCTGCACTTATATTATGGAGTGCGGGTAAAAGGAACGATGGATTACCTGTTATGCTATGCGGACCATGGTTTCTCCGGAAATCCGTATGTAGCAGGTATGGACCGTACTTATTCTCTGGATGCACTGCCACAGGAATATCCGTCACTTGGAACCGGTGACTGTCGTAACATTGCGTTGAATATTACGAGTGCAGTCGGAACAGAGTGCTGTGATCCAATTTTTAACAGTTATAAGATTACAAAAGGAAAATATAGCCTGCAGGGACTTCCGGCTGTTTGGGCGGCCGATGACGAAGCTGAAACGCTGGAAATCGTGTTAAAAGATGATCTGACACAGGTAGAAATACATTTGCTTTACGGTGTACTGGAAGATGCGGATATCATTACCAGAAGTGTAGTGATCAAAAATACAGGAACAGAAACGATTACCGTGAAAAAAGCATTGTCCGCATGCCTTGATTTTGTACAGGGAGACTACGATGCAATCAGTTTTTATGGCAGACATGCTATGGAGCGCAATCTGGAACGTGTTCCTGTGGGACATGGAACGTACCGGATTGGCAGTCGCCGTGGCAGCTCCAGTCATCAGTATAATCCAGGTGTGATCCTTGCAGATCGTACAGCAACGGAAGAAGCCGGAAACTGCTACGGAATGCTTTTTATGTACAGTGGAAATTTTGTCTGCGAGGCCGAGCGTGATCAGTTTAACCAGACACGTTTCCAGATGGGACTGGGCGATGAACTGTTTGCTTATCCTGTGGCAGCAGGTGCAGAATTTACGACTCCGGAAGTGATCATGACATATTCGGATCAGGGATTTGCAAAACTGTCCCGCCAGTATCATAACTGCATTTTAAATCATGTATGCAAGGGCAGACAGGTACATACAAATCGCCCAATCCTGATCAACAGCTGGGAAGCCGCCTACTTTGATTTTGATGGTGATACGATCGTGGATCTGGCAAAGCAGGCAGCAGAACTTGGCATTGATATGGTTGTCATGGATGACGGCTGGTTTGGTAAACGAAATGACGATAATTCTTCTCTGGGTGACTGGTTTGTCAATGAAAAAAAATTAGGTGGTACGTTAGGACAGCTGATTGAACGTGTCAATGCGCAGGGCGTGAAATTTGGTATCTGGATCGAGCCTGAGATGGTAAATGAAGACAGTGATCTGTACCGGGAGCATCCGGACTGGGCATTGACGATTCCGGGACGGATGCCGATCCGCTCCAGAAATCAGTTATTACTTGATTTTTCCAGAAAAGAAGTGCGGGAAGAAATTTTAAAACGCATCTGTGCGATTTTAGATCAGGGAAATATCGAATATATCAAGTGGGATATGAACCGCAGTATGTCCGATGTGTATGCCGGAAATGTGCCATATGATTATGTGCTTGGATTATATGATTTCCTGGAAAAACTGACGAGCCGTTATCCGGAGATTCTGATTGAAGGCTGCAGTGGCGGTGGCGGACGTTTTGACGCTGGTATGATGTATTACACACCACAGATCTGGTGCAGTGACAATACCGATGCTATCAATCGAACACGCATCCAATATGGTACTTCTTTCTTCTATCCAACCGCAGTAGTTGGCTCCCATGTGTCTGCGGTACCGAATCATCAGACCGGCAGAATCACAAGTCTGAATACCAGAGGTGTGGTAGCTATGGCAGGTACTTTCGGATATGAAATGAATCCTGCTTTACTCAGCAGTGAAGAAAAAGAGGAAATCCGTACACAGCTTGCAACTTATCGCAGACATCAGGAATTGATCCGTGAGGGTGATTATTATCGCCTGTCTGATCCATTTAAAGAGGATGTGGCTGCTTGGATGAGTGTTGCAAAGGACCAGTCACAGGCATTGGTCAGCGTTGTTCGTCTGTCCGCAGAGGGCAATCCGTTTGGAACCTATGTGAAATTAAAAGGACTGGATGCGGAATGTTTTTATCTGGAAGAAACCACCGGAAAGGTATACAGTGGCATGGCATTAATGCAGGCAGGTATTTTACTTCCAATGGCGGCAATCGAATATGAAGCATATCAGTTCTCTTTCAAAAAAATGCAGGAGGCGGCTGCGTTGTATGACCTTCTGCGGGAAAAAATCGGAGCAGAACGGAAAGTGATCAGTATTTTTGGCGGTTCCGGTTCCGGAAAGACGACCATGGCAGAAATTTTGCAGCAGCAGTTTCTGGCAGACGGCATCGGTTGTTTTATTGTGCATGGGGATGATTATCCGCACAGAATCCCAAAATGTAACGATCAGGAGCGGGAGCTGATTTATCAGAAATCCGGAGAAACAGGACTTAATGCGTACCTTGGAACTCCACAGGAAATTGAATACGACCGGATCAATCAGGTGCTTGCAAAGTTTCATATCGGTGATACAGAGATTGAACTGAAAAAAATGGGCAGGGAAGATGATGAAATCTGGTATGAACAGACGGATCTGACCGGTGTACAGGTATTACTTCTGGAATGGACGCATGGTGGGAGTGAGTATCTGACCGGTGTTGATGTTTCTGTCTATCTTGACAGCACGCCGGAGGAGACAAAGGCGCGCAGAATCCGGCGTGGACGGGATGAAAATGCAGCCAGTGCCTTTATTCAACTGGTCCTATCTCTGGAAGCGCAAAAATTAGAGCAGCAGGCAAAACAGGCAGACCTTATTGTGGGAAAGGATGGTCGTGTATATGAATCTTAAACCGATGCTGAATGCTTATCCTGACAGTTTAGGCGGAACGCTGGGAGATATTGTAACACTGCTGGGACGGAATGAACTGAAAGAGGTATTTGGATCTTTTTACATTTTGCCAAGCCTGTATCATTCAGATTTAGATCGTGGATTTTCTGTCATTGATTATGATATCAATGAGGAATTGGCCACACAGGATGACCTGAAACGGTTAAAACAGCTTGGTATTGATCTGAAACTTGATTTTATCCTGAATCATGCATCTGCACAGTCTCCACAGTTCAAAGACCTGGTAGAAAAAGGAAATGCGTCAGAGTATAAGAATTTTTTTATTGACTGGAATGCGTTCTGGGCAGGGTATGGATCTATGACGGCGGCCGGGTATATTCAGCCGGATGAAATATACATCAAAGACATGTTTTTCCGCAAACCGGGACTTCCAATCCTGATGGTACAGTTTCCTGATGGTACGAAACGTCCGTATTGGAATACATTTTATCAGGAGGAGCACTATCCACAGTATCTGGGACAGATGGATCTGAATATCCAGTCACCGAAGGTATTGGCGTTTTATCGGGAAACACTTGCCAAAATTGCGTCCTATGGAGCAGGTATTGTGCGTTTGGATGCTTTTGCCTATGCGCCAAAGGCTCCGGGAAGGAAAAATTTTCTGAATGAGCCGGAGACATGGGAGCTGCTGGAGCAGATCAGAATGTATGCTGAACCGTATGATCTGGCACTGCTTCCGGAGATTCATGCTGCATATGAGGAACATATTTATCAGACGATAGCAGAAAAAGGATATATGACCTATGATTTCTTTTTACCGGGACTGGTAATTGATGCCATTGAAAACAAACGCAGCAGGTATCTGGCAGAATGGGCGCAGGAACTGATTGACAAAAAGATCCAAACGGTAAACATGCTAGGCTGTCACGATGGTATTCCGATGCTGGATCTGCAAGGACTTCTTCCGGAAGAAGATATTCAGAAACTGATCACGCTGATCGTAGACCGTGGGGGCATGGTGAAAAACCTGCATGGTCAGAAACATGTGTACTATCAGGTAAATGCCACTTATTTCAGTGCACTTGGAGAATCAGAACGAAAACTTCTGTTAGCACGGGCAATTCAGCTGTTTATGCCGGGAAAACCGCAGATCTGGTATCTGGATCTGTTTGCCGGAAAAAATGATCATGAGGCCGTAAAACGGGCTGGCGAAGGCGGACATAAGGAGATTAACCGTACGAATTTGACAGGCGTACAGATTGAACAGGCGCTTCAGACAGAGGTTGTACAAAAACAGTTAGAGTTGTTGCGGTTCCGCAGTACCTGTAAAGCATTTACGGAAGATGCAGATATTCAAGTTCAGGCAGACAATCAGAAATTGATGATTCGCTGGAGTAATCCGGTGACAGCCGCACAGTTGGATGTGGATTTTGCAACAGGAAACTACCGCATATCCTGATTTTAGATAGTTTGAACGCAGAATAAGCAAGTAGCGAAAGCGAATTGCGAATGTCCGCTTTACAGCAGGATATGAGATCAGTCAGTTTGTCATAAGATTTTTCAAATAGTTAAACAAAAGTAATTATTTAACAGTTAGTAGTCGGATAATTAAATTTATCCGACTACTTGTTTTTTTTGCGTCTGCATTTGCTTGTCGAATTTTGTATCCGAAAAATATTTTGTAGTTTCCCTAAATTGTGTTAAAATAGTACATAGTGTTTGAGAGAAAGGAATGAGAGAAGTAAAATGAAATCTGTCATTATCTATGCGTCCACGCATCATGGAAATACAAAAAAGGTCGTGGAAGCAATTTCAAAAGAATGTGGTGTAGATCTGGTGGATGCAACAAAAGTGCCGGAAAAAGATTTATCCGGTTATGATGCCATTGGTTTTGCATCCGGTATCTATGCGTCCAAATTTCATCAGTCTGTACTGAATTTTGCATCCGTCAACTTGCCGGAGGATAAAAAGATTTTTTATATCTGCACTTATGGCGCAAAAGGATCTTATAAATCCATTGAAAAGGTAACTGCCGGAAGAAATGCAACATTGCTTGGAACTTTTGGTTGCAAAGGATATAATACCTTTGGACCGTTTAAGCTGATCGGCGGAACCGGAAAAGGATGTCCGACAGAGAAAGATCTGCAGGCAGCAGTCGATTTTTATAAAGAGCTGGATAAATAATATGAATGACAAATGAGAGGTATCGAAAATGAGTAAATTACTGGAAAAATCATTAGATGAACTGTGTGCAAATACAGTAGAGACTGTAGACCGTATTATGGGAAGATACAATGTAGGTCTGGAAGAAGCGTGTTCCGTTGCCGGAATTACTGCCATTGATTACAGTGAGTGGAAAGAAAATGCACCCGAGATCACACCACAGGAAGCAGTCATGGATGAACATGAGCAGGAGCTGAAAGATAAATGGATGGAAAAGATCGTAATGCATAAGATTCCGGATTTGTTAAAACTTGGAATTACACTGGAAAATGCGTGTGAATTTGCAAAAATCAGTTTGGTGGAATATGAAGAATATAAAAACAAGCTTACAAACTAAAAGCAAACTGGAATAGGAAAAAGCAGTTTTATTTGCCGACGGTGGCGGTCAGTGGTGCATTAAACCATACGTTTTTGCCTACTTATCCGAAAGTATCGTGTAGCAGAGCTTCCCGTTCTTCCATGGCTTCCGGAGGCAGTTCATTAAATTTGAGCACCAGTGTTTTGCACTTCGCCTGGAGTGCCATGTTTTCGTCATCATCTTCCCAAATGTAACCCTGTTTCATACGTTCTGTTTCTGTCATGATACCATTTCTGTTGAAGATAAACTGCTAACGCTGATAGAAAAAAATGGAGAATGGACGTAAAAAGACTATGCTTTACAAATGAATGTATCGCTTCCAACTGTAAAACGGTTATTAGCTAGATTACAGCAAGAAAATATAGTTGTACGAGAAGGAAATAATCGGAAAGGGAAATGGGTTATACAAAAACGTTCGGATAACTAGGAATGAATACTATCCGGCGAGAAGCAATTATGGGGAAAAGTTAAACTATGAAAAAGCAGATCAAAGAAATATTGAGTATGGTATGGAAATATAACCGAATCTGGGGCGGCATAAAATTACTAAATGCCGTCCTGTTAGCCGTGCTTGTTCCAATCAACACCATACTTTTTCAGAAAATCATAGACGATATACTGATTTTATTGCGTCATAAGCAGATTACAACGGGAATGTATCTGGAATTTGGATTGTTTGTTGCTGCATTGCTTTTGGATGTGATTTTGACAAGTTTTGATAAGTGCATTGAAATTCGGTTTGATATGAAAATGACAGATGGTCTGGAACGGGATATCATACAGAAATATAAAAATCTGGATTACAGTTGTTATGAGAAAAGTGCGACTTATGATATTATTTCAAGGATTTCAAAAAATCCGGGAGAAAAATTAAAACTCATTTACTGGAAAATCATTGAAATCATAAAAATTTTAATTTCATTAGTTGGCTTGGTATTAGTTTTCCGACAGGCATCAAATCTGTTGATTGTTATATTTATACTGTTTTTGATTCCGATGCTGTATGAAAATTATAAAGCTGGAAGTTTGTGGTATGAATTGTATGCCAAACAGACAATGGATGAGCGAAAAGTTGCCTACTATGAACGGTTGCTTACAAGCAAAACAAGTCTCATAGAATTAATCATCTATCAGGCAACAGATTATATTAAATCTCTGTGGGAAAAACAGAGTGAAAAGATGTTGAAAGAAAAAGATGCAACATTACAGAAGGTTGAAAAAGCTTTGTTAAAAAAGAGCTTGTTTGCTACTTTATGGTATATCTGCTGCACAGGGATACTAATTCATAGTGTAATGACAGGTCATATTTCTGTAGGTTTATTTATTGCATTGTTCAATACAACGTTAAGTATTGTTGGTACCATAACCAGCCTGTTGGAAACATTTGGGGATTTTTCAAAGGAAATCAAAGAGGTATCCTACATAAGTTCCTTTTTTGAACTGAAAAATACAGAATCACGAACAGGACATATTGATCATCCGATTCATCGTATCCGATTTGAGCATGTCAGTTTTGCTTATCCAAATTCAGAGAAAGAGGTTTTGCATGATGCAAATTTTGAAATTGATCTGTCGCGCAGTACTGCACTGGTAGGAGAAAACGGTTCTGGAAAAACAACGATTATTAAATTGTTGTGTGGACTTTATCGTCCAACAAAAGGCCGTATTATGATCGATGATCAGGATTTGAATAAATTGAGCAGTCAGGAAATTGGAAAATTAATAAAAGTCGTATTTCAGGATTTTTACCAGTATGAATTGACGGTTCGGGAGAACATAGGATTTGGCAATTTAGGTGAACTGGATCGTGATGATAAGTTAAATAATGCCTTGGAACTGGTGAATCTGAAAGATGTGAAAGACTTAGGATTAGACAGAAATTTAGGGAAGCTGGAAATGGACGGCGTTGATCTGTCAAAAGGCCAATGGCAAAGGTTAGCGGTCAGCAGACTTTTCTTGACAGATACAGCGTATGTGATTCTTGATGAGCCAACCGCATCCATGGATCCTGTTTCTGAGTACAAAATGTATCAGTTGTTCTGTTCGCTTATGAAATCCAGAGGCAGTTTGATGATTTCTCATCGATTAGCCAGTGCTAAGATGGCAGATCATATTTTGGTACTGAAACATGGAAATATTATAGAGCAGGGAAACCATGATGATCTGATGAAAAATCAGGGAATATATTATACATTATTCTGTAAACAGGCAGAGTGGTATACAGCATAGTGCAGAATAGATGATTTTGAGAAAATATTTTAAATTATGCTGATCAGAATTGTGTAGTAAGTTTTGCATACATTCAACTTGGAAATATATATGGGGGATAGAAAAATGAGAGATCTGTTATTTCGCTCATTAAAAGATATACGCAGGATTGCGCCACGGTCACTTATTATGCAGGTTATTTGTATGATGCTGCAATCGGTTCTGGTAGCGGTCAACACGTGGCTGGTTTCCGTATTTTTAAATCATGTATATATGAAAGATCTGAAAACAAGTATGATATATTTAGGTGTCATATGGGGCGTATTTGTTGCGTCAGAGGTGTCAAATAGTGTATTTTATGCCTGCATGGTAAAAATTGATTCCAAGGTTGGTATGCAACTTGGAATAGAATTAGGTGAAAAGGGTGGACGCTTGTCACTGATTCAATATGAGGATGTAGAAATCAACAATCGACTGAAACGAGCACAGGACTGTATTGAGCATGGCAGATTTTCCGACTTAAGTCTGTCGGTATTCAATATTCTGGCAGAAGTTTTGAAGGTAGGAAGTACATTATTTATATTAGCCAGATTTAGTCCACTTCTGGCATTAGTATCATTACTGAGTGTGGTTCCGTACTTTGTCGTTCGATTAATCCGTGGAAAAGAATTTTATGAACTAAAAAAATATCAGGCAGCAGGTGAACGAAGGCGAAATTATCTGTACGATTTATTTGGCGATAAAAGAGTGGTAAAGGAACTTCGCATTTTTGGAATTGAATCTTATATCGAAGAAAAATTATATCAGACCCGTGATGCAATGAATCAGGAATTATGGGATTTCAAGAAACGTGATATTTGCAGCTTTTTACTATGTGAGATTTTGTGCAAATGCGGTTATGTGCTTAGCATTATAATAGCAATTTTACTTTTGCTGAATCATAGGTTGGATTTTGGTATGCTGGCTGCTTCGCTTGTGGCATTCACCTCTTTTCAGTTGGCAGCAAAGTATTTTCTGATTAGCCTTGGGCGGATTCCGGAATGTGCGGCATTTGTAAGAGATTATTATGACTTTATTGATATCGATGAAGATGTACATGGAACGGAAAAATTTGAGCCAAATTTTGATAAGATAAATGTAAAAAATGTATGTTTTGCTTATCCGAATACAGATCACCTGACAATTTCTGACATATCACTTGATATAAAAAAGAATGAATCCATTGCTATCGTAGGAAATAACGGAAGCGGTAAAACAACACTGGTAAAATTACTGACTGATTTATATAAAGTACAAGAGGGTGAGATATTATATGGAACGCAAAATATCAAGGATCTTGAAACGAAAGAGTTTTATCAGAATGTTTCTATCGTGAGTCAGGATTTTGTGAAATATGAGATGACATTGCAGGAAAATATTGGTATCAGTGACTGGAAACAGATGGGGAATACTGACAAAATCCAGGAGCTTTTAAAACAAATGGATTTACCGGAGTTATCAGAAGTGGATGCTCTTAATACGTTGTTAGGCAGTGAATTTGATGGCAGAGATCTTTCTATTGGACAATGGCAGAAACTGGCAATTGCCCGCGGCATGTTCAAAGAAAGCAGTATGATTGTTCTGGATGAGCCAACTGCTGCTCTGGATCCAATCATGGAAACAACTATTTTGAAAATGTTTTTGCAGATTGCAAAAGAAAAAACAGCTATTATTGTTTCTCACAGAATTGGAATTTGTCGGGAAGTTGACAAGATCATTGTGATGAAGAAAGGAAAAGTTGTGGAAATTGGTAATCATGATGAATTGCTGGCAAAAAAAGGTGAATATTATCAGCTCTATAAGATGCAGCAAAAATGGTATGTAGAATAAAGCATAATAAGGTAAAGAAAATAAAAAATGTTTCATCAAAATGTATCTAGTGAAAAGATACAAAAATATATAAATGTGTAATGAAATGAATGGAGATAAAAATGCCAGAAAATCGAACAGATGAATTATATCGTGCCTTACAGGAAAAAGGCTATCCAGATGATTTTTGCAGAGAAATTGCGTACAAGCAGATGAACACAGATTATACAGCGACACGTATGCTTGGTTATCTGTATCGTGTTTCAGATCCGCGTCCGGAGGATGTAGTGGATGAGATGCTGGCCATTTTGAGTGACCGCAATGCGATTATTCAGAAGAAAGAGATGGAGCATGCGCAGGCCACAATGAATCGGGTATATAGAGACGGGCTGGATAACTTGGACTAAAGATGCAGAATGATAGATGTATATGTATTATCGGATAGAGAATTGATGATGCTTATCAGATCATTACATGGGTAAAAAGTCTATTATATGATTATAGAAATTCAAAAGATAATGGAAAGTGAGAAAAAGATATGGTACAACAAATTATGCATGATCCGCTGTTTCTTGCACAGAAATCAGAACCGGCAACCAAAGCAGATCTGCAGGTTGGAAAAGACCTGCAGGATACACTGAAAGCACATCGGGAAGGCTGTGTTGGAATGGCTGCAAATATGATCGGAGTAAAGAAGAACATCATTATTGTAAACATGGGATTTTTCGATGTAGTTATGTTTAATCCGGTGATTGTTTCAAAAAGCGGAGTTTATGAAACAGAAGAAGGCTGCCTGTCGTTAAGCGGTATTCGTAAAACTACAAGATTCGAAAATATTGAAGTAGAATATCAGGATTTCTCGTGGAAAAAGCAGCGTCAGAAATTGTCTGGATGGACAGCACAGATCGTACAGCATGAGGTAGATCACTGTAATGGAATTCTGATATAAGTTAAAAATACCATCAAGTTTCAATAATGGAACTTGGTGGTATTTTGGGTTAAATCGGGTTAAATCTTTGTGACATGAAAATTGCAGCATTCATCATCATATTTTTAAATCAGATTTCAATCTGCAATCCAACTTTCAGCTGGTGTACGATATCGCCAAGACCATTTTTAAGTATTTTATATGCACGGCTTTTGGTGCAATGTCCTGTGCAGACATAATGAATACCAGTATCTTTTATTTGCTGTATTACGTTTTTGATTTCTTCTTCGGACTTATTAAACAGATGGAATCCACCGATAATGCCATATACTTTTTCTGTTGGGAATGTCGTTCCCACCTCATTAATAATATTAGCAACACCACCATGACAGCAGCTATTGAAAATCACTAAGCCTTTTTGAGTACGGAATACCAGACTCTGTTCGTGAGAAAAATCATCATATATCCATCGATGATGTTCTTTACGGTACATACTTTCACGTTTACCAACCATTTTAAGGTTTGGTGTCTTGTGAGGAATCAGATATACGCCCGGTATAATCTCATAGTCCCCATCAGTGTATATTATCCTGTCACGATAATCCGTTAAAATGTGCTTTGGTAAGCCGATATATTTGTGGAAGATCCATTTTTTTGCATAACAATTTTCCTGACAGCCTTCCCGTAAGAAAAAAGGAGCGTGATCGTTCAAGTTGAAAAACGTTGCCATCGAATCCGAATGGTCATAATGTGCGTGTGACAGCACAGCATAATCAACAGATTCTATTGATTTTCCCAGTTTTTTGGCATTCTTTGCAAATAAATCAGATGCTCCAGTATCAAGTAGAATATTTTTTCCATTGTATTCTATGTAAATGCTTAATCCCCATTCGCCTTCCATTTCACCACAGGATATATTGTCAATTAATACAGTTGCCAGCATGGGTATCCCCCTTTGTTTTTGTTTGTAATCATTCTGCGCGGCAGAGATGTGTGTAGAAAGATAATCACATACGATACCGTGTAGTGCGCCAACAGCATCTATAGTATCTTGCATAGCTTTCTCAAAAAACATTTTTTTCTTTTGTATGGTTTAATTATTTCTGATTTTTCGGACATTTCGGTTCATAACAAAGCGACCGATAGTTCGATATAATAGTGCCTTTATTGGTGACATTTCCTGCTGATGTTCTGCAAGCAAATCATCTGGAGCGTCATAGACTCCGAAATCCTGATTAATGCCTTCGCTTTGGATGTAGGTACTATTTCTGTTAAAGTCAATATATTCTTTACGTTCGATTAGTTTCATAGTTCACAACTTTCAAAAGTTTAAAAATTTTTATTTTTTGAAATCGACTTTTCTATAATTATATTGTTCATAAATAGTATATGCAAGTTTTTAGTTTCAAAACTTTAAATTTTTTCAACTTTTGAAACTGATATCTATAAAAAACGCGTAGAGGAAAAGATACAACTTGTAGTTGATTCATTACTTGGCTCCCCATCTGTTTGCGTATATTTTATATATTTAGTATAATAAGAAAAGTATCTTACATTCCAGAAAGGTAACAGAAAAAAATGTTTGAATTAGGAAAACTTGAATATTATTTACTGGTAATAAATGCGATAGGTGTATTGGTCTATCTGATCAATATGCTCCTGTATAGACATACAGTAAACGGACAGATAGATGTGATAGTAACGATTGTGTCTTTGCTTGGTGGTTCTGCCGGTATGTTACTTATGATTCTGCTTTTTGACAGGAAAGCAGTGAAAGAGAATATGATGTCTCGGGTGTTTATTATATGTATTTTCATCATCCAGATAATTATTTTACTGATTTACAAAGGGCATCATGCAGAGCATTTCACGCTTGCATTTTGGAAATTTTTTGCAGAACGCCGGATACTTTTGATATATCTTGGAATCATGAATCTTGTAACATTCATCGTATTTGCAATAGATAAGGCTAATGCCTGTGCGCATCGTTCCAGAATCAGAATCGTGACACTGCTAGGATTATCATTTGCTGGTGGATCCGTGGGCGGACTTATAGCGATGTATTTGTTGCATCATAAAACGCAGAAGGATTATTTTACAGTTGGAATGCCTATGATTATTATAATGCAGGTTGTTGTTCTTTTTTATGTAATGAATATGTGATGTAATTAATTTGTTTAGGCAATGAAAAACACCTAGAAAACAGAAAGTTGAACATTGACTTTTAATTTTATAGGTTTATAATATAAATATATTTATCATAAATTGAATTATCATAAATATTTTTATATTAAATTAATAAAGGGGATTTTGTAAAAAAGAGGTGATGACATGAAATTTATTGGAAGAAAAAACGAAATGGCAAAGCTGGGTGCAGAATATAAGCGAGATAGTAGCTTTGTGGTCATTTATGGCCGACGTCGGGTAGGAAAAACAACGTTAATAAAAGAATTTTTGAAAGATAAAACAGCTTTTTATTTTCTGGCAACAGAAGAGATTGAATCCCAGAGCATGAAGCGGTTGGCAGGTGTTGTTGCACGAACAACCCAAAATAATCTGCTGCAAAAAGCTGTTTTTACAGACTGGTTGGAATTGTTTCAGATCATAGCGAACTACGTGCCTGAGAATAAGAAGGTTTTGGTTATTGATGAGTTCCCATATCTGGTGAAAACGAATCCGGCTTTTCCCTCCATCTTACAGAACGCATGGGATGAGATTTTGAAAGACAACAATGTGATGCTGATTTTATCTGGTTCGCTTATTGGAATGATGCAGAAGCATGCTTTATCATATGATAGTCCATTATATGGTCGCAGAACGTCACAAATACGGCTGGCACCGTTGCCATTTACATCTATTTATGCCGTTCAGAATCTTTCTTTTACAGATGCAGTGGAACAATACGCAGTGACCGGTGGTGTCCCAAAATATTTGGAATTTTTTGAGGATGACAAAACGCTTATCGAACAGATAAAGAATGCGGTTCTTTCAAAAAGTGGTTTCTTATATGAAGAACCTTTCTTTTTACTGAAAAGTGAATCTATGACAGCAGTAAATTATTTTTCTATTATAAAAGCAATTGCGGATGGAAATCACAAACTCGGAAAAATAGCCAGTGCATTGGAGCAGGGAACTTCAGGACTGACACAGTATCTGTCAACACTTTCTGATTTGGATTTTGTAGAAAAACGGACTCCGGTAACAGAAAAAAATCCGGAAAAATCCAGAAAAGGCTTATATTTTATTGTCGATAATTTCATTCGTTTCTGGTTTAGATATGTGTATCCATACAAAGGTGAACTGGAACTGGATAATATGCAGATTGTGTTAGATGAGATGCAGAAAGATTTTGAGACGAAGTTTGTTGCGTTTGCATACGAAGATATCTGCAAAGACCTGTTTGCAGATCTATGTAAACAGGGAACAATTGATTTTGTCCCATCTCGGATCGGAGCCTATTGGTTGAATGATTATACTGGTGATACAGAAATAGATGTTATGGCGGTGGATAATCAGAATAAGCGAATTTTTGCAGGAGAATGTAAATATCATGCGAAACCAGTAGATGCTCCCGTATATTATGCGTTGAGAGAGAAAGTCCTAGATGCAGGAGAAATTCGAAAATCATATCCAGGTTATGACATTATTTATGGAGTGTTTGGCAAAAGTGGATTTACACAGCGGATGTTGGATGTTGCAAAGGAAACACAAAATCTGGTGCTGATCAATGAAAATCAGGTAGTAAATGTTGAGTAGAATAACATGTGCTAAACAAAAAAAGTAAAAACGGTATATTGAACGATATTTTAAGGAGATGAAAAGATTGGTAAAAAGGATATTCAGAAGCTATGAGATAATATTAAAGGAGCTGGTTTAGATACCAGCTTTTTTATATTTGACTTCTTACATATTTTACCTGAAAAAGATTGCAACTTCTTACACTTATTAGCTGAAAATGACGACTTTTTACACTTTTTAACCTGCAAGAAGCCAACAATTTCTTACACTTTTTGCCTGAAATCAACGACTTTTTACATATTAGAGCCTGCAAACAATCACGAGATTTTACAGATTAAGGCTGCAAACAACGATTTTTTACAGGTTTATACTGCAAAGAATGATAGTATATGCACAAGAATATCTAAAAACAAGCATTTTTACAGGCACAACCTGAATAATATTACACATTTAGGCTAAATTGACATGTAGTGACGGTAATATAATAGCTGTGGTGAACAACTATTCGTTAAAGCTGCCTTTTGCGAATAGTTATAACGATACGCTCTATCGAACGAACACCAAGCCTTGCGCCTTTATAACGACCAATTGTCACCAAAAACACTGCTTCAGCATCTTTTTCAAATGCATATGCGGATCGCTCTTCCAGATATTTCTCAATCAAATCAGTTAATTCATCAGACATTGAAATCCATGTAGATCGCTGTTTTGTTCTGTACACATAAAATCTGTGATTTTTCAAATCAAAATCACGAATATTTAACTCAGCCAGTTCAGAAAGCCGAATTTCAGTTTCTTTTAAAATTTGATAAATAATTTCGTCACGTAATCCGTACTGATCATTAAATCGTTTTTTCTTCGCTGATAATGTAAGTTCGCAATCGTTAAAATATGGATGTGTCTGCTGCAGATAGGTCAAAAAGGTTCGCATAGTCCTCATGTAATCATATTGTGTTTTGGGTAAAAATGTAGTTTGATTTTTATCATAAAATGTAGTACAAAATTCTGGTAACTCTGCTAAAATAGCCACTGTTCGTGCGGTATATCTACTCTCCTGTTCTTTTTTGTATTTTGGCTTTTGCTCCAAGCTTGGGTTTATGGATATAAGAATATTATATAGAAAAATAAGTAGTCGAATAATTAAATTTATCCGACTACTTACGATATGAATTAAAATGTTTTATCCTAAAATCTTTTTCAAATCCTCTTCCGGTGTACTGATCGGCGCAATATTATAATTCTCTACCAGATAATTCAGCACATTCGGTGAAATAAATGCCGGAAGTGTTGGTCCAAGATAAATGTTCTTGATTCCAAGATGCAATAAAGTAAGTAAAATACATACCGCTTTTTGCTCATACCAGGAAAGCACCATAGACAACGGAAGTTCATTTACCTCACACTGGAATGATTCTGCCAGTGCAACCGCAACTTGAATGGCACTGTACGCATCATTACACTGTCCCATGTCCATAATTCGTGGCAATCCGCCGATTTCACCAAGGTCAAAATCGTTAAAGCGATATTTTCCACAGGCTAGCGTCAAAATGATGGAATCTGCCGGTGTCTGTTTTACAAACTCTGTATAATAATTTCTTCCAGCTCTTGCACCATCGCATCCGCCAACTAAGAAAAAGTGGCTGATTGCACCGGATTTTATGGCATCAATGATAGTATCTGCCACACCTAATACGGTTCCATGTCCGAATCCGGTCATAACAAAATGACCGCCGTTGATGCCTGTTTTTTCCTGATCTGTGTCATATCCGCCCAGTTCCAGAGCCTTTTCGATCACTGGTGTAAAATCTTTCTTTTCATCGATATGAACCATTTCCGGATAAGATACGATCTCTGTGGTAAATACGCGATCGGCATAACTTGGTTTCACTGGCATCAGGCAGTTGGTGGTAAATAAAACCGCTCCCGGAATATGATCAAACTCTTTTTGCTGATTCTGCCATGCAGTGCCAAAATTTCCTTTCAGATGCGGATATTTTTTTAATTCCGGATAAGCGTGTGCTGGAAGCATTTCTCCATGCGTATAAATGTTGATGCCTTTGTCTTTCGTCTGTTCCAGAAGAAGCTCCAGATCCTTGAGGTCATGTCCTGTGACAACGATAAATGGACCTTTTTCAATGGTAAGCGGTACTTTGGTCGGCACCGGTGTACCATAAGTAGTGGTATTTGCCTGATCCAGCAATGCCATACATTTTAAGTTCACCTCTCCCACTTCCAGAACAACCGGAAGCAGATGCTCCATTTCCAGATCGTAGCTGATAAAGGACAGTGCCTTGTAGAAGAAGTTGTTGACGGTTTCGTCTGTATAGCCAAGAACCATTGCGTGATAAGCGTAAGCTGCCATACCGCGGATGCCAAATAAAATCAAGGATTTCAGGGAACGGATATCTTCGTCCGGCTCGTTCCAGAGATTTTGCATATCATAGTTGGAGGTATTTCCACATGGAGACATGCAGCTGCTGCAGTTTGGTACAACTGTTGCCTTTTCGTCATTTACTGCCTGAATCATAGCAGTTAATGTTTCTGTATTAAAATTCACATTTGTGACAGTTGTAAATAATCCTTCGATGATGATGCGGTCGGTGTTTTCTGTTTTCGGGTTATTTCCACAGGCTTTTGCCAGACCGATCAGAGCGCCGGTCAGTTCATCCTGTAAGGCAGCGACTGCTGCATTTTTTCCACAGACACCTGCTGCGCCTGTACAACCGCTGCATCCGGCAGTCTGTTCACACTGGTAACAAAACATTTTCTGTTCCATAATAAAAAATCTCCTTTGCTGTAAATATGTTTTTCGTATGTTTTGGATAAAATCAGTGATTAATAATTCAACCATGAACGTATGTGACTTTGGTTGGCACAAACCAGCATATTTTCTTCAAAATCACTACATTATATACATGATATATATGAACTATTTTGTAAAAAACTCTCTTATCGAAATACTGATCACATTATAACCAAAAAGAAAAGCCCTGTATGTTGTTAAAACAACATATTGGACTTTTCACGTTACATTTTTTTACATATCTTTGATTTATATTTTTGATTTATGCTTATCAAATCATATATTTTTATTGATTTAACAGGTAATGCATAGTTCCTATTCCGGTTTAACTGCTGTGATAGCCTCTGCATAACGCTGAACTTTTGCTTTATACTCATCACTTCTTGCAGCAGCACCTGCATTTTTCTCATTATTCTGAATATCATCTGCATGAATAAACTGACCGCTTAAAGTATCATGCGCATGCTCAATCTGGGATTCCTCAAAGGTAAAGCGAACCTTGCCATCCTCTGTCACTAATTTACCGCGGATACCGCACTGACCGCAGACTGCCACGTTATCTCCCTCAATGTAGAAGTTTCTGGAATGGCAATGTGGACAGACACCGTCCTCACCTTTCCAGGTTGCATGTTCGATATCTTTTGCAGCTTCTGCAAGGTTTACACCAATCTGATGGGCACGGGCTACTTTGGAATCATCTGTTAAGATACCAAGAGACCACATAAATACTTCATTATCAATGACTTTCCACATCGGAGTCAACGCATGCAGATAGAAATCATTCTGAATCTCTGTTGCCCAGTCAGAACCACCGATTCCCATATAGGAAACCGCTCTTGTTTTCATATATTTCGGATCGATTCGTTTACCACCATTTGCTGCTGAAATCTTGTCCGCAACAATGTTGTTGGATAATCCCATACGCGGTCCAAAACGGTCCATAATAGTGTGGAAAATACCTGCTGCACATTTTTCAAAGATCGGAATAGAGAAGATAATTCCGTCTGCATCCAGCATTTTATCTAATAACCATTGGAAGTCGTCTTTTAATACACACATGTTGCCTCTGCCGGAAAACAGGCTCATAACACATGCTTTACAGCCGGTACAGTGTTTGATCTCAAGATCCATCAAACGTACAAATTCAATCTCAGCGCCCTGCTCTTTTGCTGCAAGTAACGCTTCTTTGCACATACAATCGTTGGCACCATTTTTAGTACCACCTGAAATACCTAAAATCTTCATGTTATTTTTCTCCTTAAAAAAAATTGTCCTAATATGTCCTAAACTATGCTATACAGTTTCGCAGATCCAAAAAACTTGCGTATGAGTAAAAGAATGGCGTAAAGGATCTGCGTTCCTGTATCATCTATTGTAAAAATGTTTTACAACCAAAGTAACTTAGCGCATCGGCAGATAGCCTCTGTATTGTTTCAAATTGTCGCTGGTTGCGATATCGGTCAAAAACAGGCTTGCAAACTGGAATTGTGGGCGCAGATAAGGGAAGTTATCATACTCAGCCCATTCCGGTTTTTTGAAAGATGCAGCATTTTCAACGGCACAGTGATACCACTCTTCCGGACCGTCAAACCACATCTCCACACAACGATCCATATGACAGTTGTTGATCTCTTTTTTGACTTTGCTTGTCATCATGCGGGTAACTTCCGGCATTGCCGCAAATGCAGGTAATACTTCGTTCATCATCCACTGATCACCATCTTCTTTGTGTCCTTCCGGATAGGAAACCAAAAACTGCCAGCGGTAATTCGGACCATCCACCATAGTACGACCGGCACCTTTGAGATCTTGCTCCCAGAAAATCGGTAAAAAGGCAAAAATAAATGGCGGGCATCCATTATCACCACCGGAAGCACGGGCAGCTTCACCATCTGCCATAAATCCGTCCTCTTTTGCATTTTCTGGAAGGGTTCCCTGCCAGATCATGGCATCGATCGGGAAATATTCGTTCAGTGAATTAACCAGGCTTTCCTGACTCATCGGATTTACCATCCAGTAATGCTCGGTGAGCTGCATACGGTATGTACCAAAACGCTCTCCCTGCGGTGGTGTCGGAAGTGCATTGTAAAACGCATATTTTGTTACCCAAGGCTCAAATTTTGCAATGCTTTCCGGTGCATGATAATAATAAAGCCAGTGCTGCAATTTGTGACGGTACTCTTCTTTGACACAGTCTACATAGATCAGACTGCGCAGCGGCTGATACGTGATTTCTCCCATAATAAAATCCTCCTTCTTCGTACAAAAAACGTAACGTACTTGTTATCTGATACTTAAAATTATAAAGGCAGGCGTGGATTGTTGCAAACAGGAAAGAAAGATGATAGTATAAGTATAACTTATGGAAAGACGCTGTATCAGGCATTTGAAATTGTATTATCTCGGGAAAAATTGATACTATTTTCTGGAAAGCATAAGAAAAATGGAGGGGAACCATGACGTTACAACAATTAGAATACTTTGTATCTGCGGCACATAATCTGAATTTTTCCAAGACCGCAGAGATGTTTTTTGTTTCACAGTCTGCCATCACGCAGCAGATCCGTAGTCTGGAAAAAGAACTGAAGCTGGATCTGTTTGTACGGAAAAATAATCGTATCTCACTGACGGATTCCGGACAGGTATTTATGCGGGAAGCGGAACAGATTCTGGCAAAAGTCAGCGATTCTATTGAGCGGGTACATTCGGTACAGCGTGGTCAAAAAGGAACGTTGCGGATCGGGTATATCAAATGTATGGAGATGGGAAGTTTTCCAAGAAATGTACAAAATTTTTATTTCAAATATCCGGGTGTTGGCATTGATCTGAAAAGGGACAATGCGGTGGCATTGCATGATGAGTTTCTAATGGGGGAATATGATATTATTTTTAATGTGGAAAGTCCACTGCTCTCCTATCCGGATACGACAGAAATCACAAAAATTGGAGAATATCCGTTTTTTGCAGTCATTCCACCGGAACATCCATTGAGTCATCGTGAAATGATCACACAGGAAGACTTAAAATACGAACGGTTGATCATCCACAATTTCAGTCGTAGTAAATCAGAATTTCCCCATGATTTTCCGGCAGGTTATCTGCGAAATGATCTGATGCAGAATATTTCCAGAACAAACGATGACGCAGCAACGATACAGACTATGGTGGCAGCTGGTATGGGAATTGGAATTTTGACCGAACTGGAGGTTGAAAAGGCATCTATGCCACTGAACCTCTCTTATATTCCATTGGAAACCGATGGAATTCAGGAGATTTTATATGTGATTTATTCAAAGGAAAATGAAAATCCGCTGATTCCGCTATTTTTAGAGGAAATGAAGAAATAGAGATTTGGGGAAGGTAAATTTTTGATTATTCAACGTAGATAGAAGCGAAAATTAATTGAAAGTAAGATACAAAAAATGAGCTCCACTTATCTGTACATTACATACAGAAAGCAGAACTCATTTTTATTATTTACGGTAAGGAAATCTTACGAAATCCTATCTTGCTTTTGTTTCGATTTCAGTTGTCAGTTTTGTAACAAACTCGTCTAACGGAAGAACCGTTGTCTCTTTCTGACCATGGAGACGGTATGCAACGGTTCCGTCCTCTTTCTCTTTCATACCGATAACAAGAAGGTATGGTACTTTCTGAACCTGTCCTTCTCTCATACGGTAGCCAAGTTTCTCTGCTCTGTTATCCAGCTCAACACGAACATCTGCTGCATCCAGTGCATCATAGATTTTCTGAGCGTACTCGTTCAGTTCCGGATCATCTGTTTTAACCGGCATGATACGTGCCTGAACCGGTGCTAACCATGTCGGCAGGTTTCCTTTTGTCTCCTCAAGGATGTAAGCCATGAAACGATCCAGAGAACCAAGGATTGCACGGTGAAGAACAACCGGTGTCTTTTTCTCGCCGTCGCGGTCTACATAAGTCAGCTCAAATTTAGCCGGCAGACAGAAGTCAAGCTGGCAGGTAGAAAGTGTATACTCATTACCAACAGCCGGTTTTACGTTTACATCAAGCTTAGGTCCGTAGAAAGCAGCCTCGCCGATTTCCTCTGTATACTCGATACCAAGGGAATCCATAACCTCACGAAGTGCGTTTTCAGCTTTGTTCCACATTTCATCATCATCATGATATTTCTCTTTGTCTTCCGGATCACGCAGAGACAGCACGCATCTGTAATCTGTAATACCGAAATCTTTGTAAGTAGAGAAGATCAGGTCTACTACTTTGGAGAACTCGTCTTTGATCTGCTCCGGAGTTACAAACAGATGTGCGTCATTCTGGCAGAAGTGACGTCCACGCTCGATACCTTTTAAAGTACCGCTTGCTTCAAAACGGAAGTCATGTGCGATCTCACCGATACGGATCGGCAGATCTTTGTAAGAATGGATTCTGTTTGCATAGATCATCATGTGATGCGGGCAGTTCATCGGTCTTAATACGAAAGACTCTCCCTCAACTTCCATAGCCGGGAACATGTTGTCTTTGTAGTGATCCCAGTGTCCGGATGTCTTATACAGATCTACAGTACCAACACATGGAGTCATAACGTGCTGATAACCAAGTTTACGCTCTTTGTTTTTGATGTAGTTTTCCAATTCCTGCCAGATGACATATCCTTTCGGAAGGAACATCGGAAGTCCACGTCCAACCAAATCGTCTACCATGAACAGACCCATGTCTTTACCGATCTTTCTGTGGTCACGCTCTTTTGCTTCCTCTAATAACTGCAGGTGTGCTTCCAGTTCTTCTGCTGTCGGGAAACATACACCATAGATACGCTGCAGCATTTTGTTTTTGCTGTCGCCTTTCCAGTAAGCGCCGGAATGTCTGATCAGTTTGAAGTGACGGCATAATTTTACGTTGTCTACGTGAGGTCCACGACAGAGGTCTGTGAAATCACCCTGTGTATAACAGGAAATATTGCCATCCTCCAGATTGGAGATCAGATCCAGTTTATAGCTGTCATCTTTGAACATTTCCATAGCTTCTTCTTTGGAAATCTCATGACGGATGATCTTTTTGCCGGATTTTGCAACTTTTTTCATTTCTTTTTCGATAGCTGCGATATCCTCATCACGGATAACGTCATCGCCAAGATCGATATCGTAGTAGAATCCCTCTGCTACAACCGGTCCAACCCAGAATTTTGCCTGCGGATACAGGTGCTTTACTGCCTGAGCCATCAGATGGGCACAGGAGTGATTGAGCATGTTTAACTGTTCATCTTCTTTAAAATTAACCATTGTTTTTCCTTTCCAGAACCTTTGTTTATTGAGTTGCTTCTATAAACTAAAAAAGCACCTTTAAATATACCTGCTGCCAGATATACTTAAGGGTGCATACATACACGGTTCCACCTTAATGTTTTACTTATTCAGCCTGTAACGCGGCAAAACGGTGACGCTTAAAAAATCTGTCCTGCAAAACAGGTCTGACAAATCTCTTTTCACGCACAGCTCAAGACTGGTCTTCCTGTATGATTCTCATAAGCAGCTTCCACCAATCCTGCTCTCTCTGGAATGTTCCTGCATACAGTACTTGTTCTTTCATCGCTTTTCTCAATATCGAATCAAATTATAGCACACTGAAAAATAATGCACAAGGGTAAGATTGCGAATCAGGGCATGTTTTTTTCAATCAGTGCAACCGTTTATTATTTAGACCTGTTTTTAATAAGCATACTTATTAAGATAAGTGCATCGATGTATTTGGTATCTGTATTTTTTATGAGCACACTTACATAAGGAATATTATTCTTCTTCAGAATCAGGTTGTTTTTCCCGCAGACGAACTGCTTTTGCTGCCATCCGGCGCCTGCTGTCCGCCTGTGCCGCATAGTGTTTCTTTGTCGTATTGACATCTTTGTGTCCTAACACATCTGCAACAAGGTAAATATCACCGGTTTCCTGATAAAGTGTCGTACCATAGGTACTGCGCAACTTATGTGGTGTGATATTTTTTACCGTTGTCACAAGGCGGGAATATTTTTTGACCAGATTTTCCACACTGCGTACATTGATCCGTTTGTTCTGCATGGAAAGGAATACCGCTTCGGTACTGCCTTCCTTCGGCTCCATTTCCAATCGTTCATCCAGATAGGCATCCAGCGCCTCGGCTACTTCATCGCCAAAATATACCATAACCTCGGAACCACCTTTCCGGTGAACCTTAATGCCGTTGTTTTTGGGATCAATATCATTCAGATCCAGACCGACACATTCAGAAACACGGATTCCGGTGCCAAGCAAAAGCGTCAAAATCGCCATATCCCGTTTTTTTGTTTTGTTATGATAAATCTTCTGACGCTCCGTTAACTTCTCGCCAGATTCCGCCTCATCCAGTAAAATAGCAATCTCATCCACATCCAGACGGACGATATTTTTCTCATGCTGTTTTGGCATTTTCACCAGTGCAGCAGGATTTTTTTCAATGATCTCCTTGCGGAAGAAATAATTGTAAAAACTGCGCAGACAGGCAAGTTTTCGCATTTGACCACGTTCGTCATTGGTATATTCTTTCCCGTTATGATGATAAAATTTCAAATATTGCAGATATTCTTCGATGTCCATCGGTGTAATCTGCTCCAAAATATCAATTGGGAAATCGACGATCTCCATTTTTGAAAGTGCGGCATTGTTTTCATGGAGATAGTGAAAAAAGACGCCAAGGTCGTAGGCATAGGCAATCCGTGTACGGGAAGACGTTGACGGCTCAATACCGATAAAATATTCCCGACAGAAATGCGGCAGTTCAGCTACCAGCGCGCGGAGTTTCTGCTCGTTTTCAATATTAATCTGATCACTGTATTTTCGTTCTTTCATATAAAACCATTCTTTCTAAAAAAATTATGTTCGTATCCTGCTTTTTCATTCATCAGAGAAAAGGGAATTTTTACTACTCATATTAAAATATCAGTCTTTCTGTCCTTCCCAGTCCGGGATATGCCCGTTGATCAATGCAGTAAACAAACGTGTCTTTGCCCCCGGATTTTCATGGTTGATGGACCGGATGAGCTGTTTGACATATTCACGTCTGGTTGCTCCATCTGCAGGACATGGATTTTTTACTACCGGAAGGTTGTATTTATTTTTAAATCCGATAACATCTGCTTCCTCCACATACAAAAACGGACGGATAATGGTCAATTCCATGCGGTCCAGATAGGTTTTTGGTGGGAAACAGTAAAAATGTCCTTCGTAAATCATGGACATCATCATTGTTTCAATAAAATCATCCTTGTGATGCGCATAAGCGACTTTATTGCAGTCAAGCTCTTTGACTGCGTTGTATAATGCACCTTTTCGCATTTTTGCACACAGGGAACATGGATTTTTCTCCTTGCGTTCTTCAAATACAATCTGTCCGATCTGTGTTTTTATGATATGATGTGAAATGTCAAGTTCTTCACAAAACTGCGTGACCGGACTCAGATCAAAACCTTCCATGCCAAGATCTACACTGACCGCTGTCAGGGTAAAATGCTTCGGATAAAAACGTTGCAGACCGTGCAGGGCATATAGTAACGCCAGAGAGTCCTTTCCGCCGGATACGCCGATGGCAATTCGGTCCCCTTCCTCAATTAATTTATAAGTATCTACTGCTTTTCTGGTAAGACTTAGCAGCTGCTGCAATTTCATATGTATTGTTTCCCCGTTTCTATATTGATTTTGTGTCGAAAATTATATACTATGATAACATATAATAACATTTTGGTAAACCTTTTCGAACATTTGTTTTGTATTATACAAATGTGAATAGAACTATGTGTATGCATGAAGAAGTAAAAAATAATACACGTATTTGTTTCTATAGGTTTAAAGAGAAAGGATTTTGAAGTTATGAAATTTGTAATTCAGCGTGTACAGCACGCTTCCGTAACCGTAGACAATGAAGTGATCGGAAAAATTGGAAAAGGATTTATGGTTCTGATCGGTGTTTCTGAAGAAGATAATACAGAAATCGCGGATAAAATGATCAAAAAACTGATCGGTATGCGCATTTTTGAGGATGAAAACGGAAAAACAAATCTGGCACTTAAGGACGTAGATGGCGAACTGCTGCTGATTTCTCAGTTTACCTTATATGCAGATTGCAAAAAAGGAAATCGCCCGTCTTTTATTAAGGCAGGAAATCCAGAACTTGCAAATAGCTTATACGAATATATCATTGCTGCCTGCAAAAAAGAGGTCCCTGTGGTAGAGACTGGAAGTTTTGGTGCTGATATGAAAGTGGAACTGCTCAATGACGGACCATTTACGATTTTGTTGGATTCTGATGAAATTATAAAATGATAGGTAAACATGTATGCAGCATTTCAAAAAGAGAAAAATGATAAGGACGTAACAATAAAGTACCGCATACATATTTGATATAATTTGGGGTTTTAACAAGGTAATCTTCTCATTCATACTGAGCGTTTCATGATTTCCAGTATGAATGAGCTTTAGAAATACCTTTTGTGACTTTCAGCCACATCTCAGATCAAGATAATTGTCTGCTTCTTTTTTATTATTCAGTGTGTAACAGTGAAGTGTGTAGTAATTTTCCACATCTGCCTTTGTGAATCTGCATGGTACAACTGGTGTAAAAAGTTTCACTTTGTTTTTATTCAAAAGTTGGACACGCTCATATGCATTTGCGTCTACTGCTTTTCCATTCTCCTGTGTTCTAAATAATTTCAGATAGGAAGAATATTCCCTGACTTCATGAATCAGTCCCGCCTTGACCAGACCAACAAAAATTGCTGCGGATCTGGCTTGACAGTTCAATGAGCTCGTTGCCAAATCCGTAAAAGCGGTATATTCTCCTGATAAAAGGAGATCCTTTACTTCCTGATTTTCTGGTTCAAGAAGTGCATTCAGATATAAAAAATCGTAAAACAAGGAAATATGATGTGCTGGTGCATAAAATATCATATCGTCAAATTATGGTTTTATGGTACCTCATGTTTATTCAGTTTTTTCTTTAATTTTTCATATACCAGCTGACGGAACAAGGTATAGCATACCGATGCCAGTGGAATAAACAGAAACATCCCCACAATTCCCATAAGTTTTCCACCTGCGATCACCGCTAACAGCACCCAGATGGATGGAAGTCCGACAGAATTTCCTACCACATGCGGATAGATCAGATTCCCTTCAATCTGTTGCAATACAAAAAACAGAATCAGAAAAAAAATCGCCTGTTTCGGATTTACAATGAAAATGAGAAAAAATCCGAAAATACAGCCTGTAAAAGCGCCAAAGATCGGAATCAGTGCGGTACTTGCAATGACCACACTGATCAGCAGCGCATAAGGCATACGGAAAATCGTTAATGTCAGTAAGAATAGTCCGCCAAGAATTAATGCTTCCAGACACTGTCCGGTAAAAAATCGTGTAAAACTTCTGGAAATCAGGCTACAGATACCAAAGAGCTTTACTGCTTTTTCTTCGGAGCAAAATGCATAAATCACTTTTTTTACCTGCATTTGCAGCTTTTCCTTTTGAAATAACAGGTAGCAGGCAAAGGCAAATGCCAGAAATCCGGTTACGATTCCCTGAAATACTGAACCAATGGCAGAAATGGTCGAACCGGTAATCGATTTGGCACTGTCTTTCAAAAAATCAGAGATTGCCTGTAGCAATTGTTGCGTATCAAAAGCTTGCGTTCCAGTCAGATGTCCGATCAGAGGAGCATTTTCGTTCAAGTGTTCTATGCTGGATTGAAATTGTGGCACAAAATCTGTGATATTTTCACTGAGCATGGAAAAGCTTTGTGTCAGCTGCGGGATCATAAAAAACAGCATCAGCCAGATGACAGCAACTACGATCAATAGCGTTAATAAAAAACTGATGATTCGAATGGAAGTTCGATATCTGTTCGATTTTTGACGGAGCAGTCTTTTTTCGATAAAGCGCATGGGAATGTTTAGGATAAATGCCATAATACAGCCGATCAGGAATGGCAGCAGGATTTCCCAGATAGTATGCAGCAGGTTCCATTCGGTGTTTGTTTTCCCAAGGAGCAGGATAAGTAAAATGGCAATTATCAGCAGTAAATATTTATTTTTTTCGATAAAATTTTGAAACTTCATATTAAGTACCTCTTTATTTCTTGACCAATCAGAATATTTTGTGATTACTCTTCTCCTCTACTTTTTATCCACTTACAAAACTGAATAATCGGCAGACTCAAAAATGCGTACAAATACACCATACCAAGCTGTGGCATTGTCAATGCCTGTACTTTGAAAAGTGCCTGCAATCCCGGAAACATCAGCACGCTGGTAATCAAAGCTGCTCCCAGTCCAAATGCGGCAAGCAGCCATTTATTGTGAAACATCTTTTTCGTAAATAAAACAGGTTTTTCAGATTTACAGTTAAATCCATGAAACAACCGTGCCAGGCAAAGCGTTCCAAAAGCACAGGTGCTGGCAAGTACTGCGTTTCCCTGCTGCAATCCAGTGAGGAAGGAACAGATTGTTACGATTCCGATCACAAGTCCTTCCAAACCTGTTTTTTTCAGAAAGGAACGGGTTAAAATAGAACTTGTGGCAGTGCGTGGATGTTCTTTCATTACATCGTCTGTGTGTGGTTCTAAGCCAAGTGCAATCGCTGGAAGACTGTCTGTCAGTAAATTGATGAAAAGCAAATGCACCGGTGCAAATGGAACCGGAAGTCCGGTAATGGATGCTGTCAATACAGTTAAAATGGCACCCATATTTCCAGATAATAAAAACTCAATGGCATGTAAAATGTTTTGATACAGATTTCGACCGTTCTTTACTGCGGATACGATCGTGGAAAAATTGTCATTTGTCAGGACCATGTCGGCGGCATCTTTTGCGACTTCGGTGCCTGTGCCGCCCATAGCTACACCGATATCTGCCTGTTTTAATGCCGGTGCATCATTGACACCGTCCCCTGTCATAGCAACGATATGTCCCCGTGTCTGCCATGCCCGGACAATGCGGATTTTGTGCTCTGGTGAAACACGGGCGTAAACGGATATTTCCGGAACCAGTTCCTGCAATTCCTTATCAGACATAGTATCAAGAGCAGCGCCTTCACATGCTTTTGTGTCTGGTGTCAGAATTCCAATCCGTTTGGCAATAGCGGATGCCGTCAAAATATGATCTCCGGTGATCATGACCGGTCGAATTCCTGCTTTGATGCAAGTTGTTACTGCTTCTTTGGATTCCGGACGTGGCGGATCCATCATAGCAATCAGTCCAAGAAATGTCAGATGATACTCGTGATCAAAGGTAAGTTCTGTAATATCTGAAACTTCCCGATAAGCAAATGCAAGTACGCGTAATCCCTGTTCGGAATATTTTTGATTTTGCAGTTGAATACGATTTTGTTCTTCCATATTTAACGGAACGACTCCATTTTCAGTCCAGACGGCATCCGTACGCTGCAACAGCACATCCACAGCTCCTTTTACAATCAAAAGCTGTTTTTCTTTGGAATCAGAAGTATGCTCCGTTTGGAAAAATGTATGCAATGTTGACATCATTTTACGTTCACTGTCAAAGGGAAGTTCGTCGATTCTTGGATATTTTACCTGTATTTCTGAAATGGGAATGTGCATTTGATGTTCCATTTGCAGCAGAGCAATTTCAGTCGGATCGCCAATACCTGCTGAAGATGTATTTTTATTATTTCCTGCTGAAGTCGCAAAATTTCCCAAATCCGTTGAGGTTATCTGTTTGCTATTATTTTTATTGTCTTTATTGTTGGAATCCCACTGCTTTTCTGGTGTTGTGAAATTTGTTGATTGATTTTCGATTTTAGCATCATTACACAATACACTGGCGAAATATAACAGTTTATTAGCTAGATTGGAAGATGTTACGTCTTTTGCAGGACTGGTCTCTCCGTTCACATAATAGTGTTCCACAGTCATTTTGTTCAAAGTCAAAGTACCTGTTTTATCTGAGCAAATGACAGAGATGCTTCCAAGTCCTTCTACAGCCTGAAGCTTTCGGATAATAGCATGCTCTTTTGCCATTTTTTGTGTGCCAAAAGATAAAACGATGGTCACGATGGAGCTTAATGCTTCTGGAATCGCTGCGACTGCCAAAGCGACTGCAAACAAAAAGGCATTTCCAACGGATTCCCCACGCAAAACACTGATTCCAAACAAAATGCCGCAAAAGATCAAAATGGCGATAGACAGCTTTTTCCCGAAAGAATCAAGTGAAGTTTGCAGCGGAGTCCGCTTTGCAGATGTATTGTGCAAAAGATTTGCAATTTTACCGACCTCCGTGTGCATGCCAATGTCGGTAATGACAATTTCCCCACGACCGCTGGTAATGAAACTGCCGGAAAAAACCATATTTCTGCGATCGCCCAGAGCTGCCTGCTCAGAAATCGCATCGATGATTTTATCAGAGCTGAGGCTTTCACCGGTCAATGTGCTTTCGTCGATTTTTAAACCGGCACATTCGATGATTCGTCCATCAGCGGGAACGACATCACCGGCTTCCAAAAGGACGATATCGCCCGGAACCAGTTCTCTGGCAGGAAGCTGCACGACAGTTCCATTGCGAAGAACAGAGGCTTTTGGTGCAGATAAGTTTTTCAGACTGTTCAAGGAACGTTCTGCCTGTCGGGTCTGTATCGTTCCAAGAATGGCATTTAATGTGATAACGATCAGAATAACGGCGGCGCTTTCTGTGTCACCAAGTAGTCCGGATATGACTGCTGCGATCATGAGAATGATGACAAGGAAATCCTGAAATTGTTCCAGAAAAAGTTTCCATAAAGGTTTCGATTTGGCAGAGGTCAGTTCATTCCAGCCGGATGTGTGGCGGCGTTCTTCTGCCTGGGTGGATGTCAGCCCCTGTGCGGAACTGTCAAAGTGATTCATAACTTCTGTGGCGGTAAGCTGATACATTTCTTTCATGTTAAATCCTCCTTTTTACCTGCATTTTGTTATCTGCAATCTGCGTTTCGATTATGCAAGTTCAGGAATCTTTGAACTTAAAAAGAGACCATTATTGCACAATCAATGTGCAATAAAAGTCTCACCGTTTCCTTACGACACCGGATGGTTCACATCGTACTGACGACATCGTAAACGTGGAATCACGTAGGTTACTCCCTTTTATTAATTCTAATATATATGACAATGCGAAAATATGTCAAGGAAAATTTTTTTACTTTTTGTAGGAATAAACGTCTACCATCAATATTTTCCGATTTTTGCTAATACCTGAATGGTATGTAATGCTTTTGATTCCATTTTTATAAATTCCCTTCATTATGATAGATGTATGCTTTCTTTGCAATCCTGTTTTTGTATGATTTTATTCTAGCAAATACAGTTTTGTTCTCATAGGTTGGTATTTAGGAGAAATGTGTCAAATTTATAGGTGTTATTATCTCTATTTCAGGTACAGGAAAATGTTGTTATGCTATTTGTTCGCAAAGAAAAATACCGGACACAGAATCATATCCATATCCGGTATTCCTAAAGCGCGTAATTCCACTTGCAGGCATTGGCTTAATACTGGAACGTTACCATTCTGCATGCTTCGCAGCAATTAGCCTTTATCTGGATTCTGTGACTGGCTTTTAAAGTAGTGATTTCCACGAATCCTTTCGCTTTTTTCGCATTTTCAAATACACCCGGTACTTCATCTGCAAAACTGAAAGCACCATCTTTACTGCCAAACAAATATCCCATTCTCATTTCTTTTCCACAATTCGGACATGTCATAACTTATTCCTCCACAATCTTTCTGCTCTGTTCCATTGCATTTCGCAACTGCTGTTCAAATCTTTCTGTCGGGATCAATGCGATTCCTTCCAGATCACCAAGAACCACCAGGCGCGATCCTTCGCTCAGCCCATAATTTTCTCTGGCTTCCTTTGGAATGACAATCTGTCCCCGATTTCCCATTTTTACCGTTCCCCACAGAAATTTTCCTTCTGGTGGAGGTGTTACTTTTGTATTTCCGACTTTTTCATCATAATGCATCAGGGCATCGATCTTGATGCCGTAAAATTTTGCCAGTTTATCGCATTTTTCAATATCCGGAACAGAATCTCCCTGCTCCCATTTTGCGTAAGACTGTCTCGTAACACCAACAATCTCAGCAACCTGCTCCTGAGTCAGACCTCTGACATTCCGAAGCATGATTAAATTATCTGTCAGCATGAGCACCACTTCCTTTCTGATGAGTTTATTATAATCGTAAACGGCGGATATTTACACCATACAAACTTAACATATTTATCTAACTTGTGTTAAAAACAGTTGCCTTCTCCAGATTGAAGCTATCTTATAAAGCATAAATACAAAAATTTATTATATTCATGTATTCGGTATTACCGACCACGATTGCTCTATTATATTGAAATTGGGATATGCAATTATTTAGAATGACTTATATTTAAGAAAAAATCAAATTATTTTCTTTGCATTTTGTGCTATACTTAAGAAAAATGTTTTGGAGGACGTATGTTTTTTTATCAACCAATAGTATTAAAAAATGGGCAAAAATGTATCTTACGAAATGCAGAAGCATCGGATGCAGTAAGGCATCATGCTTATTTTGTGCAAACACATAAAGAAACGGACTTCCTTCTTACCTATCCGGATGAATGTACCATGGATATCATTTCTCTTGAACGGCAATTGAAGGAAACAAAATGCAGTGGAACGGATGTGGAAATCTGTGCCTTTGTAGACGGAAAATTAGCCGGTTCTGCCGGTAACAATCTGATCCGGGATTGTGCGAAAATGCGGCACCGGGCAGAATTTGGTATCAGTATCAAAAAAGAATACTGGGGACTTGGCATTGGTGATGCACTGACAAAAGCCTGCATTGAATGTGCGAAAAATGCCGGCTTTTTACAGTTAGAGCTTGAAGTTGTTTCTGAAAATGAAAGTGCAATTAATTTATATAAGAAGCATGGTTTTGTGGAATATGGCAGAAATTCAAGAGGTTTTCGATGCAGAGATGGACGCTGGCAAGAACTGGTTCTTATGCGGTTAGAATTGGATGAAAACGACAGAAAAATCTGATGGAATTGGCGGTAAAGAAGGATATTCATGATTCTTATTTCTTAATCCATAAAAGATATGTTTAGATATATCAGATGGGAGATGACTCCCACCTCTATAGGTGGTGAGAAACAAGCTAGTATCAGTGGTGGGAGCCAATCCCCCATCTGATATAGCCTCCGGCAGGATTACAGAGGTGCGCAGTTGAAGTATGTCATGCAATTGCATGACGCGCACCTCGCAACAAGAATGCCGGAGCATTCTTGAATGTTAAAAAATTGCCATTGGTAGATAGTTATACGAATTGAAAATAGGAATCCCTCTGAAGAATTGTTCTCTCCAGAGGGATTTTTTGCTTTAAGGTTTTGGTTATGGACAAGTCTTCTACTGCTGACTGCTTTACACAGCGGAAACAGAGAGACTTTTTATTGGTTAAATGACCAGTTCCACATTTTGTTCGATTTCAATGTGAGAACCAAGTAAATCGTCTTTATAACGGGCGTATTCCTCAGGTTCTATGCGCCATGCCAGACCGCAGCCGGCGGAAAGTTCCCTTGGAACTGGGATCAGACGACCGGAGATGTCATGTTCTTTACAATACAGCTCCATAGCCATGGCAGCGGATGTTGTATGAAATGTTAAAATCTGATAAGGTTTTTTCTTTCGCATGACGATAATTCTCCGTTTCTTGATGTAATTCAATTCTGATATTGCTATATGTAATGAGCGTAATTAAGCAAATATGCTGGTATCATTGATGCATGACAAATGTTACTCATGAACAGATTTATTTCATGATAAAATCAGTTTTTTACTTGATCATATAACAAATATCCTAATCTTCTGCTTCCTTATTATGCCCGAAATGTGATTTCAAAGCAACCGTTTTTCTGTTCGGTCTGAAACTCTTTTTTCTGATAGGTTAATGTTTTTTCAATGTTTGTTCTTGTGTGGGCTTCATCGCCGATCACACGAATGGTTTCACCCGGATGTTCATCCATGGCGTCCATGACAAGCAAAACCGGTTCCGGACAGGAAAGTCCTCTTACATCTACTTCAATGAATTCTGCCATTTTTATTTTCCTCTTTTCAGATTTCTTTTGTTTGTTACTGCAATGATAAATAATACGATAATGCATGCGATCACTGCTGCTTTACCTGCGGTAGCCGGACCACCTGCAACTGCTGCCTCAGTCTCAGTTGCGGCTTTTGCTGCTGCTCCTGCAAGACCGAAGTTATGTGCAAATGCAGCGCCAAGGAGCATTCCAAGGAATGTTACTGTACTATCGGAAGAACCCTGTCCTGCAAGGATCAGCTGACGCAGCGGGCATCCACCTGCCAGTACAGCACCAAATCCTACCACATACATGCCAAGGATGTTCCACAGATGCTGGGAATGTGCGATTGGCTGACCGGAGAAACTTAAGTGGAAGTTTCCGGTTGCAATGTTGTAGATTAACATAACGACAAACAGTGCACCGATAATGCTGAACAGGTCAAAGTTTTTCATCAGAATGACATCACGGATACTTCCTGCGAAGCACATTCTGCTCATCTGTGCGATAATACCAATGATGAGTGCGATGATCAGTGAAATTGCGATCGGTGCGTGCATGCTTCCCGGTCCTTCAGTACTTGCTGCATATGCACCAGTTGCCACACCGATGATCAGTAATACGATTAACGCGATCGGCAATACCATACCGTTTGCTTTCTTGGTTTCATAAGCTCTTCCAAGAGAAAATCCTTTTTTCAGGAAGAAGGTTCCGGTTGCCACGCCGCCTGCAAAACCGATCAGTGCTACATAAGCATTCAGATCACCGGCAGACATACGAATTACCATACGAAGCGGACATCCAAGGAATACCAAAGCACCGATCATCATGATCATTCCAAGCAGAAAACGGATCATTGGTGCAGATCCAGCGGTTGCTTTGTATTCTTTCGTGATCAGAGAAATAATAAATGCACCCACTACAAATCCTACGATTTCCGGACGGAAATACTGTACTGGTGCTGCGGAATGGAGGCTTAATGCTCCGGCTGTGTCACGGATAAAACATGCCACACAAATTGCCATGTTTGCCGGGTTTCCGAAGAATGCAAGCAATGCTGCCAGTACACCGACAATGGCACCTGCGATTGCAAGCTTCCATGTTTTGTTAAATAGTTTCATAACAGTTCTCCTTTGTGTTTTTGACGCATAACTACGTCTGTTTTTGTTGTATTCAGTATAACATTCCTGTATTTTCCAGTAAAATTGTTAATATTGATAACTTGAATAAATATATTGAGAAAAACTATAAATAGGAGTAAAATCAGATTAGAAACAGTTTATATCGATTTTTCGATAGGATATAAATTCCATTATATGAACAAAATTCAAGTCGAACGCACGTGAGACTTGGTGCGTGATTCTGGTCAGCGCAAGCTGACATTTTCTTTTCAGAATCACTGCTCTCTACACTCCGTTCCGGTCGGCGCAAAACCATTGTCTCCCAGACAATGTGCGCCCTCGCGGAGCATTTATCTCAGTCGGAGATTAAACTCCCACTGAGAAATACTTGTTACTACTCACCACTTGCAGAAGTGGGAATCTCAACTCAGACGGAGATGAATATGATTTAAATTTTGTGGTAGAGAAAATGATATACAGGAATATCGGATTTTCATACACAAAATATCTGGAAAGGAAGCATAGATATGGACATCAGACAACTAGAAGCATTTGTATATACTGTAAAATACCAGAGCTTTTCTCAGGCAGCACAAAAACTGTACTTGTCCCAACCGACAGTCAGTGCACATATCCGTTCTCTGGAGCAGGAATTTCATACACAGTTATTAAAACGAACAACAAAAACCCTGTCCGTAACACCGGCAGGCATGAAACTTTACCAATATGCCTCTGAAATTTTGACATTACAGCAGAAAGCTGTATTGGAGCTTTCCAATGAGGGAACAAATAAATTACAGATTGGGGTTTCATCTGTTCCATCGCTCTATGTGCTTCCGGAATTGCTGGCAACATATCATGATGAATTTCCGGACGTAACGTTTCATACCACCTGTGGAGACAGTCTGGAAATTATTCACAAAATAGATGATGGCACCTGTGATCTGGGACTTGTGGGAACCACCTGTTCGGATACAACCTGTGAATTTTTGCCTTTTGCATCAGACGAACTGGTTATTGCTACTCCCGCGACACCTTACTATCAGGCTTTTATAAAACAGAAAGAACCATTGGACGATCTGCTGAAAGAACCATTTTTATTGCGGGAAGATAATTCCGGAACAAAACAGGAAACCCTCCATTTTTTGAAAAACAGAGGGCTTACGTTGGATGATCTGAATGTTATTGCGATTATGGATGATGCCGGTTCCTTAAAAAAATGTATCAAACTTGGAATGGGAATTTCCATTCTCTCCCGTGCGACAGTTGTTTCTGATGCTAAACAGGGTAAACTACTGATCTTCCCATTGGGAGAAGAAGCTTTTCTGCGAAAACTGTATATTGTGTATTCACCTGTTCGATATCTGTCAGAACCTGCAGGACAGTTTTTGAAATTCCTAAAGAATTACTATCAGTTATCCTAATAGTATGAAAATACCAATTCTAGAACGCGTGTTCCTGTTGGCGGCAACTAGCATGAAAGTATCTTTTTGAGGCTTTAGATAACCTGAAACTTTTGCCAGGTGCCTTTTTTGTAGCGAATCCAGAAAATGATTGCCCGCACCAGCCAGTCAAGACACATAGCCAGAGCAATTCCGATTACGCCAAGATTGCACCAGATACCAAGGAGTACAGATAAAACGAATCGCACGCCAATGGTTGTAAAAAGGGAAATACCCATGGTAAATCGTACATCTCCGGTAGCACGTAGTCCTTTTCCCAGAGGATCCGCAAATGGAAAAACAACCGCATTTGCAATATTGTGAATCAGAACCAGCCAGATTACCAGATGTCTTGTCTGTTCGATAAAAAGCGGAATGATCATTCGTTTTAACTGTTTATTAGAAAAAAATTGTTCTGATTGCTGCATGTTCGTCTCCTGTTCGGTTAAGTGCTATATTATTATCCAAACGCCAATATATAAAAATATTACTTTATACGTGATGCATGTGAATAACTCTAAATCATGTGGTTATAGCCTCCGGCAGGATTACAGAGGTGCGCAGTTGAAGTATGTCATGCAATTGCATGACGCGCACCTCGCAACAAGAATGCCGGAGCATTCTTGAATATTCTATTATGTCTAATACCTGAATTTTATATAGCGTTATACCTTTCAGGCATGTAGAGAATATAAATCGAATGCTTTGTTCGATTTGTTTGTTTTTACAGATTGATCATATGTATTAGTAACATTCCTGAATTGATATGATATTATATACAAGCACATAGAACACACATGGAGATTTTGTTAATATTTCTTATCAATTAACATGCTATAATTATAATTCTGAAACTGTTTCTACATAAGGAACCATTAAGTAAGATCCACTCTCAATTGTATCTCCACTTAAATGATTCAGTTCTTTTACTTGCTTAATATATTCCTGTCTGCTGAAGGATTTCTCTCCCATATAGCGATCGGCAAGATCCCATAATGTATCGCCTTCTTCCACTTCTACTGTCTTATAGTAAACATTTTCTGTTTTTGCGGAAGACGCATTTACCTGATTGGCACGCAGACAATTGCTGATGATCAGAACAGAAGCTATGATTGTAAAAAACAGGATCAATGCAGTGATCAGTTGTCTCTTTGCGGCTTTTTTTCTTCGAATGGCACGTACACTCTGGCGGTGTGCAGCGGCAGCTTTTGCCTGTGCTCTCTGATATGGGTTTGTATAATAAATAACGGAATAGGTACTCATAATGTTTCTCCTCCTTTGTGAATATATGATGTTCGATAATTTGTTCGGAACATCTGTTCGATGATGTTATTATACAAAACGTTTGTTCGAATGTCAAGAACAAGATACGAACAAATTTTCGGAATATATGTTTGATTTCAAGATTCTGGTATGCTATAATTTAATCAACAGAAGGAAATGATTGCTTTTGTTTTTCGTTCGGGAATAATATACACTGCGTATAATGAAAGTAATCCCCGTTAAATGAATGAAGGAGAATTACAGCACTATGTCATACGGAAAAATTACAGATAAACAGAGAGAAATTTTAGAATATATTAAAGCAGAGATTTTAAACAGAGGATATCCGCCGGCAGTTCGTGAGATCTGTGAAGCGGTAAAATTGAAATCAACCTCTTCTGTTCATGCACATCTTGAAACATTGGAGAAAAACGGCTATATTCGTCGTGATCCGACCAAACCGCGTGCGATTGAAATCGTAGATGAGAACTTTAATCTGACCAGACGTGAAATGGTAAATGTTCCGATCGTTGGAAAAGTTGCAGCAGGGGAACCGATCCTTGCAGTGGAAAATATTGAGAACTACTTCCCTATTCCGGCAGAGTTTATGCCAAATGAGCCGACGTTTATTCTTCAGGTACAGGGAGAAAGTATGATCAATGCGGGTATTTTGGATGGCGATTATGTACTGGTTCAGCAACAGCCTACCGCGAATGATGGAGATATGGTTGTTGCACTTGTAGACGATTCTGCAACGGTTAAGACATTCTATAAAGAAAATGGATATTATCGTCTGCAGCCGGAGAATGACTTTATGGATCCAATCATTGTCTCCGAAGTCATGATCATGGGAAAAGTAATCGGAACATTCCGATTCTTCAAGTAAATCTTGTTTCGGGTGGCGCAAAAATTTACAAATATCACAGTGTAAATTGAGAACACCAGCAATTTTTCTCAAGGAACGATTGTTAGCGACTGAGACAAATTGCTGGTGTTCTCTTATTAAAATTAAATAGTAAATTTTTAAGCCACAAAAAGAATTAAAGATCTTCTGGTGCGATAATCTTTCCATCCTGCCAGATTCTCTCCAGATCATAGAATAAACGATCTTCTTTAGAGAACAGATGAATAATAATATCTTTATAATCCATTAAAATCCAGCTGGAATTATTATTTCCCTCTTTCTGTGCACAGTGGAATCCAGCTTTGTACAGATCTTCCTCTGCGGCGTCCATCATTGCCTGTAACTGATTGGTATTTGCAGCGCTGGCAATAACAAAATAATCTGCGATGACAGAAATCTCACTGATATCGATTACCTGAATATCTTCTGCTTTTTTCTCAGAAAGTGCGTGGCAGGCAATTTTTGCCATGTTACGTGATACGTCGTTCATTTGTTCAGACTCCTTTCCTGTTCTGGCTATTATGCCAGTCTCTGTAGTATTCATAAGCGGAAACCGTAGTCGGATCCATGGTCTGATCTTCGTGAGCTTTCAGATAATCCACAGTATCTTTTAAAATCAGATAAGTGGTTTCGTCCAGATCCTTATCTGCCAGTTTACGCAGTTCTTTTAAATGTGGTGCTTTGTCGCGATTCGGCTCAATATAATCCGCAATAAATATAATTTTATCCAGCAGGCTCATATCCGGCACGCCGGTTGTATGCACGCGAATGGCATGCAGAATATCAAAATCAATGATCTGGTATTCGTGTTCTGCCAGGATCGCTCCGCATTTTGCATGCAGAAGAGACGGATTTTTGTATTCCGCATCGCTGATAGAGACACCATATTCCCGGCACAGTGCGATTTTTTTATCGTCTGCCATGTATTTTGCACAATCATGCAGTAAACCTGCCAGGGCAGCCTTTGCGCAGTCATAACCATGGATTTTGGCCAGATGCTGTGCAGTATCGGACACGCCAAGGGTATGTTCGTATCTTGCCGGTTTCAATTTGTTTTTTAAATCTTTTTGGATTTCTTTTGTTGTCATATCGGATCCTCCCGATAAAGTGCATGATCTCTGATATATTCGTTTACAACATCTGGAACCATATACCGGATTGTCTGCCCGTTTGCGGCACGATCACGCAGCTCTTTGCTGGAAACACTGAAATTTGGTGTGTTTAAACGGTAGAAATCACAGTGGTATTTCTCACGAAGGTAGGTAATCTGACCATCCACCCGCTCTTCATCCCAGTTTCCGCGCACTGCCGCTAGTATTTTTGCATATTGACAGATCAGCTCCGGATGTCTCCAGTCATCAAAATCAAACAGGGAATCCGCTCCCAGAATAAAATACAGTTCACATTCCGGATGTTCCTGATGCAGCTGCTGTAACGTTGCATAGGTATAATTTACTCCGGAATTTTGAATTTCACGATATGAGATAGAAAACTTCGGATTGTCTGCGATCGCGGCTTCTACCATGCGGCAGCGATGTACGCTCATATCCTCTCCCATAAACTGTTTGTGGGGAGCATGTCCTGTCGGCAGAAAGATCACATGATCCAGATCAAACTGTGCACAGGCATTTTCTGCGATCAGCAGATGCCCGTAATGGATCGGATTGAAGGTACCACCAAAGATTCCCATTTTTTTATTCAGAGCCATATCTGATACTCCATTTCTGCCGGATTACGGTAAAACGATCTTTGGATCATCCTTATCCGGTTTGTATAAAACGATTTTCTTGCCGATAACCTGTACTACCTGAGAATGAGTACGCTCTGCGATCACGTTTGCAATCTCACGCGGATCATCAAAACAGTTTTTTAATACACTCAGCTTGATCAGCTCATGTGTGTTAAAACATTCAGAGATCGCATTTACGATTTCCGGTGTCACACTGGATTTTCCAACCTGAAAGATCGGCTCCAGATTCATGGCAAGACCTTTTAAATAAGCTCTCTGTTTACTTGTCATAATTATTCTCCATATGCTGACCATGCAAAGTTTCTTATCTAAAATATCAAAAATGTTCCATGATCAGACTTGTATATTTTTATTTATAGTAATCAAAGGAAAGACCATACATACGTACCGTATCTCCTTCCTGAATGCCTAATCCTTCCAGTTCCTCTAAAATTCCCTGATCTTTCAAGAAACGCTGGAAGAACAGGAAACCTTTCTCGGATTCAATATTGGTATAGCCAAGCATTTTTTCGATACGTGGTCCTTCTACCACGAATTCGTCCGTTTCTTCATCATAGGAAACGGTATACGGTTCATCCAGATACATTGCTGTGGATGGATCGTATTCCTGCTCAAATACAACCGGTTCAGAATCCATGCCCTGCAGCATTTCATTTACTGCATATAAAAGTTCTTTTAAACCTTTTCCGCTGACTGCGGAAATCGCAAATACACGGATGCCCTGCGGCTCAAATTCCTGACGCAGTTTTTCTACCGGATCTTCGTCACCGGCATAAATGGCATCAATTTTATTTGCTGCGATCACCTGTGGTTTTTTCGCCAGTTCCGGATTGTATGCTTCCAACTCTTTGTTGATGGCATAAATATCTGCAATCGGGTCACGACCTTCAGTGGATGCCGCATCTACCATGTGGATCATGACTTTGGTACGCTCAATGTGTTTCAAAAACTCATGACCAAGTCCGATTCCTTCCGATGCTCCCTCAATCAGTCCCGGAATATCCGCGATAACAAAGCCCTGTCCCTCGTCCAGATCAACCACACCAAGGTTCGGGTTTAAGGTTGTAAAGTGATAATTTGCGATCTTTGGCTGCGCATTGGTGACACGGGATAATAACGTGGATTTTCCAACATTTGGGAAACCGACCAGTCCGACATCAGCGATAACTTTCAGTTCCAGACGAACTTCCAGTTCGATGCCCGGTTGTCCCGGCTGCGCGTATTTTGGCGCCTGCATGGTAGCGGTTGCATAGTTCTGATTGCCTTTCCCACCACGACCGCCTCTTAAAATGATCTGGCGGGTATTATCACCGGACATATCGGCGATGACTTTATCTGTCTCAGCATCACGGATGATGGTTCCTGCCGGAACTTTCACAATGATATCTGCACCGTTTTTGCCGTGGCAATTACGCTTTCTGCCCTCTTCCCCGTTCTCAGCGGCATATTTACGACGATGTCTGAAGTCTGTCAGAGTGTTCAAACCTTCATCGACCTGGAAAATGACATCTCCGCCTTTTCCACCGTCGCCGCCGTCAGGACCGCCGTTTGGGACGTATTTTTCACGGCGAAAGCTGACATGTCCGTCTCCGCCTTTTCCTGATTTTATAATAATTCTTGCACTGTCTGCAAACATAATTTTCTTTTTCCTTTTTTATAGTAGAAAATAGACTCGGCTATAAAAGTCGAGTCTATTGATGGTTTTATTATTCGTTCGTTGCTACTGGATAAACGGAAGCCTGTTTTTTGTCTCTTCCTTTTCTCTCGAATCTTAATACACCATCTACTTTTGCAAATAATGTATCATCTCCGCCGATACCTACGTTCACGCCTGGGTGAATCTTAGTACCACGCTGTCTGTATAAAATATTTCCAGCTTTTACAAACTGTCCGTCTGCTCTTTTTGCTCCTAATCTCTTGGACTCGGAATCACGGCCGTTCTTTGTAGAACCTACACCTTTTTTATGAGCAAAGAACTGAAGATTCATGTTCATCATGTTTCTTACACCTCCTCGAAGATCAGATCAATATATTCTTCGTAGTTACTCTCCATGTTCTCTAAACCTAAAACCAGCGATTTCAGCAAAAGCTGCGCATCTGCTCCATTATTTTCTGTAATTCGAAAAGAGATCATTCCGTCCGTCTCATTGCTGTCGCAATAAAACAAAGTATCGGTAAACTCTTCAATGGAATTCATGCAGTTGATTGTCATTGCGGATACTGCGGCACAAACGATGTCATTTTCATCGGAATACTCTGCATGTCCCAAACAATCAAAACCAACAAACTGCTGATCATGGTTCTGGTAAACTGTTATTTTTACCATTACATGTTACCTTTTCAATTTCAATTAACCATTAATCTTTTCGATTTTAACTTTGGTAAAGCACTGTCTGTGACCGTTTTTGTTGTGGTAACCGGTTTTTCTTTTATATTTGTAAACGATTACTTTTTTGCCACGTCCGTTAGCTACAACGGATGCTTCTACGGTAGCGTTCTCAACAGTCGGATTGCCGATTTTCAGACTTCCGTCGTTTACTGCTAATACCTGATCGAAAGTTACTGTCTCACCAGCTTCTGCTCCAAGCTTTTCAATGGTAATGATATCGCCTTCAGAAACTTTGTACTGTTTACCACCTGTTGCTATAATTGCGTACATATGGCACCTCCTATTTATCATTACTCGCCAATTTCGGTGCTGCATGATCTGCAGTCTTATACCTCGTTGTGCGGCATCTTTTGTATAATATCAGAATGTTTCTATTCTGTCAACTGTTCTGCCAAACTTTTTTCAACTTTTTTTCTTGTGAGTTCTACAAGATTTAATCTGGTCATATCAACGACCTGAACCGGTACGGAATCTTCCCGGACGCATCGTCTTAAATGCTCCATGACCGTCTTCTGATCTTCCTCACGTTCCAGATTGATAAAATCAATGATTACGATTCCGGAAATATTTCTAAGACGTATCTGCGCGGCAGTTTCCTCAGCTGCTTCCAGATTGATCTTCAAAAAATGTTCCTGTCGGTCTTTTTTTGTCACACTTTTTCCGGTATTTACATCAACGACAGTCAGTGCTTCTGTTGGTTCAATGACAAGATAACCGCCGGACTTTAACCAGACCTTTTTTTGCAGGGCATCTTCTGTCTGTTTGTTCAGATTGTAAAGAGCAGCAAGCGGAAGTAAATTATCTTCATACAATCGAAGTGGAATCTGTGAAAAGGAAGGATCGCTCTCCTGCTGCTGCCGGATTGATTCAAAAACCTCCGGCAGATCGGTTATGATTTCTGTAAAGCCTTCCTGATAACTGTTTTGCAGATACTTCATGTAACTTTCCGGTGTCCGACTGACACAGGAAAAACAGGTACGCATCGTGGCTGTGCGAATCATCTGTGTTAGTTTTTCTTTTAACGATTCATATTCCTGTAACAGCAATTCATCGGATACTTCTCTGGCATTTGTCCGTACAATGATTCCAAAATTTTCGTTTTTGCAACCGGATAATACTTCCCGGTAATGTTCTTTTTCCAGTTTGGTCAGTTTGGAAGAAAAGCCAAGCCGGTGATCGCCGCTGGTCAGAACCAGATAGCGTCCGGTTACATTCAGATTTGCCGATACGGTAGGTGCTTTTGTCTTGACACTTTCCCTTGTCACCTGTACCAGCAGTTCGTCTCCCTGTACCAGTTTTTTGGAAGGGATCTTTTTGACAAAAATCGGTTCCGCTGCTTCTTCCATGGAATAATAACAGGCAAGTCTCGGTTGGATCTCAATAAAAGCCGCCCGGATGTTTGGAACCACTTTCTGTACCCGTCCTACATAAATATTACCAAGAATGGATTCCTGCTCTACCTTTCGACAGCGGACTTCCACTAAGCGTTGTTCCGATACCGTGGCGCACATGCGTATCTGACTGCCACAGATGGACGTATCTGTGATAATGACTTTATGATTCAAGGTTGTCACCTGCCTGATACAGCGGTCTTAAGCCTTCTTCTGTACGCTCATAAGTCTCCACTCTGTGGATCTGTATATTAAATGGATCATAGGTTTTCCCAAAATACTGATAAAAATCCTGTAATACCAGTTCCGGTTTGATATTATCGGTGCTTCCGGTGGAAAGCTGCAGGAAAAATCCCTGCCAGCCAAGTTCCTTTAAGTCACATGGATGGAATACATAGATTAACGGTTTGATGTCAATGACACGCTCACTTTTTTTCGTCTGCTTTATCACTTCTATGGTATCGCGTTCCTCATAATACTGACAGATTTTTTCTCCCAGTTCTTCCGGAGTAAAATCAACCTGATTTTTAAAATATACAATGTAATCTGCGGCCGCTACGGAAGTCATGGCTTTTTTTGCATCCTGACGCAGAACAACATATTCTGTAATTTCAATTCCATCTACCATAACTGCGTTCAGTGCATCTCTGGATTCGTCGGTAGATTTTGTAGAATGTACTTCAATATCCAGATACTCGCCGTCACTGGTGATGCCGACACCAAGAGGAGCCGCAAAGGACATGATCTGGTGCGGGGAAAATCCCTCGGAATAGGCAATATCGATATTGGCACGGCGCATGGCTTTCTGAAAATAACGCATGATATCCAGATGTCCGATAAAACGCATGACACCATATTTTCGGAATTTAATTCTTATTCTCATAGCATACGCCTCCTTTGTATTTCATTGCTCCGCAACCGGCACATTTCTGACGGCAGTTCGGAGTAACGGTCTCTGCATTTGCTGCATGCCATTCACGCAGCAGGAAGTTTTTGGTGACACCTGCATCGATGAAGTCCCATGGGAAAAGCTCATCTTCGCTTCGCACTCTTGTTGTATAGAAATCGGTATCAATCTGATCTTCTGCAAATGCATCCAGCCAGATCTGCTCATCAAAGAATTCAGACCATGCTGCAAAAATACCGCCTTTTTCATAGATTTTGATCATGGTATCACAAAGACGTCTGTCGCCTCTGGCAAGAATACCCTCGATCATGGTGACATCTGCCTCATGCCAGTTGTAGCGGATACTTTTTTTATTTAACTGAGATTTGATGGTCTCATTTACGATTTTTGCACGACCAAGGAATTCGTCCTTGGTGCACATCGGACTCCACTGGAACGGTGTGAATGGTTTCGGGACAAAGAAAGAAGTACTTACTGTAATCTGGCATTTTCCATTTCGCTGATCCTTCGGAATCTCGTAATAACGCTCCGCGATTTCCTCTGCCAGCTCACCGATAGCTTTCATATCTTCTACGGTTTCTGTCGGTTGACCAAGCATAAAATATAATTTTACCTTATTCCAGCCGCCTTCAAAGGCAAGTCCTGCACCGTGCAGAATATTTTCCTTCGTCAGACCTTTGTTGATCACGTCACGCAGACGCTGAGAACCGGCTTCCGGCGCAAAGGTCAGACTGCTCTTGCGGATATCCTGTACTTTGCTCATAACATCCAATGAAAACGCATCAATACGCAGGGACGGCAGGGAGATATTTACACCTTTGTCCTTAAATTCATCGATCAGGAAGGTCAACAGTTCTTCCAGATAGGTGTAATCGCTGGAACTTAAGGAACTTAAGGAAATTTCCTCATGTCCGGTGTTTGTCAGCATCTGATAAGCCTTTTCTTTTAACATTTCCAGATTGCGCTCACGTAACGGACGGTAAACCATACCTGCCTGACAGAAGCGGCAGCCACGGATACAGCCACGCTGGATCTCCAGCACGACACGATCCTGAGTGACTTTGATAAACGGTACCAGCGGCTTGTCCGGGTAAACGGATTCCGACATATTTTCTACTACCTGACGGTGAATGGTTGTCGGAATATCATCATAGATCGGATGAAAATCCGCAATGGTTCCATCTTCGTGGTAAGATACCTCATAAAAAGCCGGAACATACAATCCAGGGATTTTTGCTGCTTCATGCAGGAAATCATGACGGTTATAACTGCCATCCTCTTTCATACGCTCATAGAGATCAAAGAGGTCATCGTATACGGTTTCGCCCTCTCCAATATAGAAAATATCGAAAAAGTCAGCGATGGGTTCCGGATTGTAGGTACATGGACCACCGCCAACGACGATTGGCATATCATCGGTTCTCTGACAGGCTTTCAACGGGATTTTGCCCAGATCCAGAATCTGTAAGATATTCGGATAGCAAAGCTCATACTGCAATGTCATGCATAAGAAATCAAAATCCTTAATCGGATCCTGCGTCTCCAATGCAAACAGCGGAATATCCTGTTCTTTCATGATTTTGTGCAAATCCGGCCATGGAGAATAGACACGCTCACAGTAGACATCGTCTCTTAAGTTAAACTGATGATACAAAATCTGAATGCCAAGATGAGACATACCGATTTCATAGACATCCGGAAAGGCAAATGCCACACGGATTTTGACATCATCCGGATTTTTGCGCACCATATTTACCTCATTTCCGATATAACGGGCAGGCTTGTCTATGGTTAATAAAATTTCATCCTTTAATGCAAGTTTATTATTCATTCTGTGTTTCCTTATCATTTTATTTATCCTGTGTTTTTCAGGTTTCTTAAAAAGCAGATTTTATTGTATGTGCAAGAAATATTTTCGTTATTTTTTATACAATGAATCTGCGCAATTTCTAATTGTAGCATACGGCACGAAAAAGCGTCAAGTTTACTCAACGCTTTTTAATGCATCTACCATATTGATATGATCCAGCAGACGGTTTGTGATCAGATCTACTGCCAGTGCAAACAGGAATGTCATGCCGCCGGCGAACAGATACGTGGACGGGTGTACCGATACCGCAAAATAGATGGAAGGCATCTTCAGTACACTGGTCAGAAGTCCGCTGAAAAATCTTCCAACCGGAAGTCCAAGCAAAATACCGATAACCGTAAGGATCAGTGTTTCCTTGTTGACATAGGAATGGACTTCTTTATCAAAAAATCCAAGTACTTTGATAGTGGCAAGTTCCCGCTCACGTTCGGAAATATTTGTGGTCGCCAGTGTAAAGAGTACGACAAATGCCAGTCCTGCTGCCAGTGCTGTCACAAGAACAACGACACAGTTGATCAATCCAAAGGATTTGGAAAATTCATCCCGCATCGCCTGTACACTGTTACAGGATACCACATCACTCTCCCTGGAAAGCTGGTCTGCATAAGCAACCGGATCTGTACAGGAATTCGACAAATGAGCCAGAATGGAATTTGCTGCATAGGAACCACTTCCAATCAGTGCCTCATAGCGACTCTGTCTGATGTAAATAGCATTTCCCAGATAGTTGCGGACAATACCACTGATCGGGAAGTCACATTCTTCCAGATCACTGTTCTGGATATGTAAGTCATCTCCCACAGAAAAATCCATGACTTCGGAAAGATTCTGCGTGATCAGAATATCAGCATCCGAAAGTTCCCGTTCACTTCCGTCTAAGGCTTCCAGACGAATATAGTCCTCAATCGGGGCATCATCCGGAATGATATAGAGCGGAATAGTTTCTTCGGAAGAATCATTAACAACCTGTATACTGTCTGTCTGCAGGGACAGATAATCCTGGATCTGATCATCAGAAGAAATCTGATTGGTAAAATTGTCGAAATCATCTGCTATTGTGACTGCCATCAGATCATAACGGGAAATATGTTCATACTGTTTTGGCATCAGATCTGTGACGGAGTTTTTAATTGCCATTCCAACGACAAGTAATGCCGTACAGCCTAAAATACCGCTGACAGTCATAAACAGACGTTTTTTATAACGGAACAAATTCCGGAAAGTTACTTTGTTTAAGAAAGACAGGCGTTTCCATAAAAATGGAATCTTCTCCAGAAATACTCTGGATCCAGCTTTCGGTGCCTTTGGTCGCATCAATGCCGCCGGACACTGTTTTAATTCGCTGTGGCAGGCACAGACAGCTGCAAATAATCCACCTGCAACAAACAGTAAAATACCGCTGATGCCGTAGCCTGCATGGAACAGGTACGTGTAGGATGGAATCTTATACATGGTGTCAAATACCATAAACAGGAACTTCGGCAACAGGATAAATCCGCCAATGTCTCCTAACAAACCACCACAAATACATGCGGATAAGGTATAGATCAGGTATTTTCCATATACTTTACGGTCAGAAAATCCAAGTGCTTTATAAATACCGATCTGTCCGCGTTCTTCCTCTACCAGACGTGTGATGGTGGTCAGACTGATCAGGATTGCTACGGACAAAAACAGGATCGGAAATACATTTCCAATGGTTTCAATGGAGTCAGCATCGCTCTGGATCGTGGTGTAACTTCCCACGGAACTGCGATCCTGTACATACCATTTTGTACGGTCGATCGCATCAATATCTGCCTGTGCTTCTGCAAATTTATCATCTGCTTTCGCACGTTCTTCTTCCAGCTTCTGGATCTGTTCTTCCAGTTCCTTGGAACCATCTTCCAGTTCCTGTTCCGCCTGTGTCAGTTTATCTTTGGTTTTCTGTAATTCCTGATCGGCACTGGCAAATTGTGTAGTTGCATTCTGCTCCTGTGTCTGCAGTTCCTTCAGACCGGCAGTCAGTGTCATTTCTGAAGTTTGTAATTTCTGCTCCTGCTGCTGTAACTGCTCTTTTGCTGCATCTAACTGCTGACTTTGTGCCTGTAACTGTGTCTCCGCAGAATCAAATTGAGCAAGCGCCTGCTGCTTTTGTTCTTTCAGGGAAGCTGCCTGCGTATCCAGCTCCACAAGGGTTGCGGAAACGGTCTCATACTGTGGAAGTAACTGCGAAAGTCCCGATGGGATCTGCTGTATCTGAGCAATCTGTGCTTCCAGTGTTGCTTTCTGTGTTTCATAATCTTCGGCAGATGGGTCCAGAAGTTCCAATTGTCCGTTTAACTGTGCACAGACTGCATCTATTGATGCCTGTAACTGTTCTGTTACCTGAGCCCTTGCGTCTGCATCCGGATTGCCAGAAGTTACACTGGCTTCGTAAGCTTCCCATGCGCTCTGCGGCCATGCATCACCAGATTGTGCCTGCATGGAAGAAATCTGTGCCTGAATCTGTTCTTTTCCGGATTCTGCCTGTGTTCGACCTTCTGTAAGCTTTGTTTCCGCATCGGACAGTTTCTGAAGCGTTTCCTGTTTTTGCTGCTTTAAGGTATCAGAAGCCTGTGTCAGCTGATCTGTACGTCCGCTTAATTCTTCTTTTGCAGCACTGATCTGCTGTTTTCCGGATTGAAGCTGCTGCCAGCCGTTCTCCAGTTCAGCATATCCATCTTTGAATTTCTGTGCAGCTAAGTTTTTTTGCTGCTGTAACTGATTCATACCGTCCTGTAATTGCTGCCAGCCGGAACAGATTTCGGTTCTGCTATCTGCCAGTTCTGTCTTGGCATCTGCAATCTGTGCGTCGGCATCCGCAAATTTTTCTGCTGCTTCGTCTTTTGCATCATGTAGCTCGCTCACGGCATCTGCAATAATGGAATCATAGCGCGCCTGCTCCCGGTCGGATTTGATTTCTTTTTCAATGCGTTTTTTTATGTCTGAAACCAGATCAGTATATTCTTCGGAAAAACAGGATAATGCTTCTGCCCCATTGACACGAAGCTCCACAGCAGAATAAACATCGTTATCCAAAGCTTCCTGCGTAACATAAAAGAAATATTTGGATGACTGAGAAGAACGAAACGACGCTGCTCCTTTATCGGCGATCAGATCGGTTGCATCCAGCATGACCGCTGTAATTGTATAGTTTTTTTGCTTTAAGGCAGAGGTTGTATCGGCATCCTCGCTGTTTTGCGGAGAAAGGGTTACAGTATCTCCGATCGTCTTGCCGGTGTCTGCACAATAATTTTGGGATACAGCGATTTCCGACGCCTTAGAAGGCATCGTGCCATCTAACAGACGTGGCTGGCTTAATCCGTTTTCATCCAGTAATTTTACATCTGCCTTCTGTTGCAGATCATCCGCCTGTACCAGAACGGTCTCACTGTAAGTTCCATGTGCTTCGGCTACTTCTTTGACTTGGGAGAGTGCCTCCACATCTTCATCGGTCAGACCAAAGGTGGACTGAATCTTAATGTCATATAATTTCTGTTCATCATAAAAACGATCAGCCGAAGCACGAAGATCCCGGCAGCCTGCCGACAATCCGGCAAACATTGTCACGCCAAGAAATGTGATGAGCAAAATGGAGAAAAATCGTTTTTTCTCAAGTTTGATTGTTCGAAAAATATCTTTCCAATATGCTTTCATTTGTCCTACACTACCACTCTATTTCTGAAATCGAAACCGGATGTTCGTTTCTGGTTTCACTGATCACCGTTCCGCTTTTAAACTGGATCAGGCGGTCCGCCATGGGAGCCAGTGCGGAATTGTGGGTGATGATCAGAACAGTGATTTTTTCCTTTCTGCAGGTATCCTGTAAAAGCTGAAGAATCTGCTTTCCGGTGTTGTAATCCAATGCTCCTGTCGGTTCATCGCACAGCAGAAGTTTCGGATTTTTTGCCAATGCACGGGCTATAGAAACACGCTGCTGTTCGCCGCCGGATAACTGTGCCGGAAAGTTTTTCATACGCATGCCAAGCCCTACTTTTTCCAACGTCTGTGCGGCATCTAAAGAATCCTCACAGATCTGGGAAGCCAGCTCAACGTTTTCTAATGCCGTCAGATTTGGCACCAGATTGTAAAACTGAAAGACAAAACCGATGTCCGTGCGTCGGTACTGGGTAAGCTGGCGTTTGCCAAAAGCGGTGACATCTGCGCCGTCCACCAGCACTTTCCCGGATGTAGCAGTATCCATTCCGCCAAGGATATTCAGCGCCGTTGTCTTACCGGCACCGGAAGCGCCAAGGATGACGGCAAGTTCCCCTTTTTCCACGGAAAAAGAAGCATCTTTTAATGCGAAAATGGAACTTCCGCCGGAATTATATTCTTTTGTAATATGGTCAAAATCGATATATGACATAATCTTTCTCCTGTGTAATTTATAAAAAATGTTAATTCTATTATAGTTTTATCTCAAATGAGAAGCAAGAAAGAAAGTATAAAATTTCCAGTAATGGATCCATTCTGGTTTGCGTTTATTCACTGCAAAATTTTTAAACTGTCTGGTTAAACTTTTATAACCGGTTTAATACTTCCAGAATCTGAGGGAATTTGATGGAACTTTGGATCTGCTGTGTAATCTTTTCTGCGTTCCAGGAATGCCAGGAAAAATCGGTCTGACGCATGCCAAGGAAACCTAAAAACAGAAAAAGTGCCAGCACAAACCGAAGTCCAAGAAAACTTCGTGGACGTTTTTCCTGTTCTTCCGGATAAGTCTTTTTCCCCGGTGAGGCAAAGCTGTTTTTTACGGATTCTACATAATTTTTTCGATTTTCATATTGTTCCATCTGCATACCATACCCTCCTGTTTGTTGTTTCTCAAACCATAACAATGTTTCGATAAGTTTTTCGTCAAACAAAAAAGGCATATCATTACGTTTTTGTAATCATAGCCTTTTTGTATTTATATATGCGGTTGTCTTTTTTATATTCCGAAAGTTTTAAAGCCGAACACACGTAAGATATGTTACGCGATTCTGAACAACATAAGCTGACATATTTTTTCAGAATTGCTAAAATCCTCAAAACTAAATGCTCTAACGCTGTGAAAGTTCTTCTAAAACTTCTTCCCAGGTGATACCCTTATCAACCATCATAACCATCATATGATACAGGAAATCAGCGATCTCATATTTAATCTCTTCCGGATCCGGATTTTTGGCAGCGATGACGATTTCTGTTGCCTCCTCACCGACTTTCTTTAAGATCTTATCAATTCCTTTGTCAAAGAGGTAATTGGTATAAGAGCCTTCCTTCGGATGCAGTTTGCGATCCAGAATGAGATTGTACTCGTTTTCAAATACTTCCAGTGGATTTTTCTCATTGTATTCTTCTTTTACCATATCGGTGTAGAAGCAGCTGCGGTTGCCGGTATGGCAGGCAGCTCCAATCTGGGAAACTTTTGCCAGAATGGTATCTTTGTCGCAGTCGATGGATAAAGATTTCACATACTGATAATGTCCGGAAGTCATGCCTTTTGTCCAGAGTTCATTTCTGCTTCTGCTGTAATAAGTCATTTTACCAAGAGACAGGGTGGTCTGGAATGCTTCTTCATTCATGTAAGCAAGCATCAGTACGTCATTGGTCTTGTAATCCTGTACGATAACCGGGATCATACCATCGGAATTTAATTTAAACTCAGACCAGTCACAGGAAGATTCTAAGTGACCGGTTGCAATTCCCTGTTCTGCCAGATATGCTTTCAGTCCCATTACATCTGCATCATAGGCACTGATGGTTCTGGAAGATACACCAGTGATAGTTTCATCTGCCTGTAATGCCTTGCAGACGCTCTCGTTGTCAGTCTCTGTCAGAAGCATGGAATATGGCATATCGGTAACGTTGCCAAGCGTTCCCATCAGTGCCGGGTCAAGCACGATCAGCTCACTTGTGTTGTTTTCTACATCTTCTTTCTGTTTAAAAAACAGGTCCACATTGTGGATGGATAATGCCAGTTTATCTTTGCCAAAACGTAATGCACCTTCTTTTGACACCTGTGCAGTCACATCTTTTACCGGATTTAAGATTGCTTTTTTACATCCGGCATATAAAATTTTCTTGATATCCTCCAGACGGTTGATATTTCCGCCGGCATAAACCGGAATCTCAGCTACGCGGTTGATTTCTTTCATGGTATGAAGATTCAGCTCATGCTCCGCGTCATTGTCGGACAGGTCAAACAGGTAGATTTTGTCAATACCGTTGTCGTTGTACAGACGGATCCGTTCGATTAGATCATCCTGCTCGGTATGATCTTTGAAACCGTTGACCAGTTTTCCGTTTTTTAAATATATGGTTGCAATTAAATTTTTTTTGTTCATCGTTATAAACTGCCTTTCGTCGATAAAATATCCGTTACACGCGGATCATAGGAGGAAGCATCATCCAGCGCTTTCCCGAACGCTTTAAACAGTGCTTCTATAATATGATGATTATTCGTTCCGGACAGAACCTTCATATGCAGGTTCATGCCTGCGGCGTAGGAAATCGCATAGAAAAATTCACGTACCATTTCTGTATCCATATCTCCCACTCGATCAGTCGTAAAGTCTGCGTCAAATGCAAAATACGGGCGTCCGGACAGGTCAATGGCACATAAGACCAGGGTTTCATCCATTGGCAGGATCATACTGCCAAACCGTTTGATGCCTTTTTTGTCGCCCAGTGCTTTCCGTATCGCATTGCCAAGGACAATACCGGTGTCTTCGATGGTATGGTGGCAATCTACTTCCAGATCTCCCTTTACCTGCAGATCCAGATCAAAGAAGCCATGTCTGGTAAAACCGGATAACATATGGTCAAAAAATCCAATTCCGGTGGAAATATTCTGTTTACCGTTTCCGTCCAGATTCAGAGACAGGGCAATATCTGTCTCGTTTGTTTTTCTCTGAACCTGTGAGATGCGTTTTTCTGCCATTTTTTCGCCCTCCGAATTATTTGTCTTCGTCTTCAAATCTGACGCGGATAGAATTTGCATGTGCAGTCAGCTGCTCACAGTCTGCAAACTGTGCAATATCTTTGTATACCGCATGCAATGCATCTCTGGAATAAGAGATAATGCTTGATTTTTTAATAAAGTCATCGACACTCAACGGAGAAAAGAATTTTGCTGTTCCGTTTGTCGGAAGGACGTGGTTTGGTCCGGCAAAATAGTCACCAAGCGGCTCGCTGCTGTATTCACCAAGGAAAATAGCTCCTGCATTTTTGATCTTTGTCATAACCTCAAATGGATTTGCAGTTACGATCTCCATATGCTCGGATGCAATCTCATTTGCAGTATCGATGGCAGTATCCAGATCCGGTGCAATCAGGATATAGCCATAGTTTTCCAATGATTTTTCAATAATTGATTTTCTGGAGAGAACTTCACAGAAACCATCTACTTCTTTGGATACTTCTTCTGCCAGTTTTTCACTTGTGGTGATCAGGATTGCGGAAGCCAGTTCATCATGCTCTGCCTGAGATAACAGGTCTGCTGCTACAAAACGTGGATTTGCAGTCTCATCTGCCAGTACAAGGATCTCACTCGGACCAGCGATGGAATCAATACTGACATGTCCAAACACTGCTTTTTTTGCCAGAGCAACATAAATGTTACCCGGTCCTACGATCTTGTCTACTTTCGGGATGCTCTCCGTTCCAAATGCCAGAGCAGCAATCGCCTGTGCGCCACCTACTTTAAAGACGCGGTCTGCACCTGCTTCTTTTGCGGCAACCAGTGTGGAAGGATTGACTTTACCCTCTTTGTTACATGGAGTTGTCATAATAATTTCTTCTACACCGGCGACTTTTGCAGGCATAATGTTCATCAGTACGGAAGAAGGATATACAGCTTTTCCACCCGGAACGTACACACCTGCTTTTGCAATCGGAGTTACTTTCTGACCAAGCATGGTTCCCGGAATGGAGCTGTCAAACCAGCTGTACTGTTTCTGTTTTTCATGATACACACGAATGTTTTCTTTTGCTTTGCGGATAACCTCTAATAATTTCGGATCAACCTGCTCATAAGCCTCTGCAATCTCAGCCTCTGTGACTTCGATATTTTCTGGCGTTACGGTTGCACCGTCAAATTTCTTTGTATAGTTAAAAATCGCTGTATCACCGTTTGTGCGGACATTTGCAATGATCTCATTGACACTGCTTTCATACTGGGTATAATTGTTCGGGCTTCTTTTTAACAGGTCTGTCAATATATTCTGAATGGTTTCCTTTGTAAGTTTTAACGTACGCATCTTAGTTTTCTCCTTTATTCATTACTTCACGCAGATCGGAGATCAGTTTGCCGATTCGCTCCTGCTCCATCTTCATACTTACCGGATTGACTACCATACGGGCAGATAACGGGCAAACTTCTTCTAAAACAGTCAGTCCGTTTTCGCGTAAGGTAGATCCGGTTTCGACGATATCCACGATGACATCAGCCAGACCAACAATCGGTGCCAGCTCAATGGAACCGTTTAATTTAATGATCTCTACGGTCTGATGTTTTTTATTGTAAAAATAATCTTTGGCAATTTTCGGATATTTGGTCGCTACGCGGATCTGCTCATGATGCTGCAGCAGATCTCTGGCAGATTCCGGTCCGCAGACGCACATTCTGCATTTCCCGAAACCAAGATCCAGTACTTCATAAATATTGCGGGCTTCCTGCAGGATCGTATCTCTGCCGACGATTCCGATATCTGCGGCACCGTACTCTACATAAGTCGGTACATCCGGTCCTTTGGAGAGGAAGAAACGCAGTTTTAAGTCTTCGTTTACAAAAATCAGCTTTCTGGTATCTTTATCTTTCATTTCCTCGCAGGTGATACCGATTTTTTCAAACATTTCAAGGGTCTTATTTGCTAAACGTCCCTTTCCTAATGCAAATGTTAAATATCTCATGGCTCGGTCCTCCTACATGTAAAAAATAATATCCTGAATATGATTCTGCTCGGCATATGTCTCGTATACTTCCCGGGTATTCTGCTCGGTTAATGGCATCAGTTCTACCTGCTCGCCACGGCTTCTGAGTACCTGTGCATCTTTGATGGCATCCTGACGGTATTGCCCACTGTAAATAAACCATTTGGTTGTATTCTCAAATGGAATACGTACGTTCTGTCGCTGCAGTGCCGCCATTAACTGATTGATGACAACCGCAAAACCAATGGATGGTGCAGATTTACCGAAAGACTGTAACAGATTGTCGTATCGACCACCGTTTACAATGGCTTCGCCGCTTCCGAATGTATATCCCGCAAAAATGATGCCGGTATAATAATTGAATCCGGATATCATTGCCAGCTCGTACGAAACATATTTGCGGATCTTGTATACTTCCAGAAGCTCATCCAGTTCTTCTAAACGTGTCAGTGCGTGGAATACTCTCGGATAATCAGCAGCCCATGCTTTGGCAGCTGTAATTTTTTCCTTATCCAGCATAACATCCGTCAACAGACCGAATAACTGTTTTAAATTCTCGTCTGCCACATGCTGCTCTACTACTTCCTGTACGCCGTACAGATTGCGGTTTAACAAAAGATTTCGGATCTCTTCCATAACATCTTCTTCCAGATTGGCAGCTTCAAATAAGCCTCTCAGGAAATCTGCATGCCCGACACTCAGCTGAAATTCTTTCAGTCCTGCTGTTTTTAAAAGCTGTGCGGAAAGTGCAAGCATTTCTGCATCTGCTTCTACACTTCCATCACCGATCAGCTCGGCACCGGACTGAGTATTTTCTTTTAAACGTCCCTGATAGCTGGAATTATTCCGAAACGTATTACCGGTGTAGCACAACCGGATTGGAATCGCCTGCTCCATATAATATTTGGACGCGCATCTTGCGATAGACGGTGTGATATCCGGGCGAAGCACCAGGGTATTTCCTTCCCGGTCAAAAAACTTGTATAAATCCTTGGACGGTGTGGTACCGATTTCTTTTCCAAAAATATCAAAAAATTCAAAAGTCGGTGTCTGAATCGGATGATAGCCGTAAGATTTTAATACGGTCAGCAGCCGTTCCTCCAGAATGATTTTGCGTTCACATTCATCATTATAAATGTCTCTGACACCTTCCGGCGTATGTAATAATTGATTCATCTCTTTTTCAGTCCCCTTTATGTTCCATTTTCAACTGTTTTTCACGCATTTTTCCGGAATCACTTTACCGTGCTACCGTGCTAACACACAAAAATCTTTAATCATTATATGAAATTACCTTTAAAATGTCAATCCCTGAGATTCAAATCTGTCTGTAAAGCATCCAGATAGGGAACCAGCAGTCCGTTATGACCGGTAAAAAAGTAACATTCTTCCAGTTCATCCAACCGAAAACTCTTTCTGCCACCTTCTTCCATTCGGATCCAGAACTTCTCTAACTGACGGAAGGTCAGGTAATAGAACTGATCCCGGTGAGAGTAAAAGATCAGGAAAAAAGCGATACCGCCCTGCCGTTCAAATTCCTGCATAAAGTCTACCTGATGCTGATGAATGTTTTGCAGCGGAAACGTATCCGTCTGACATTCCTTTGCATCAAAGCAGACCGGGATGCCCTGTACCGCACCGATATAATCAACGGTACTTTTCTGATCAAAATAAGCCAGCGTGATATGGCGGTTCTGCTGATCAATTTTGATAGGCGTGATCGGGGTTGGGACTTTCTGGATCAGTGCCAGATGATTTTCCCGGTAACATTCATTGGTTCGGTTGATAAATTCCTCCAGTGTGGAGCCACGCAGTCCGCGGGAGTTCCAGGTTGGCATTACAGTACTCCCCGATGCAGCAGTTCCGGATCGTCATAATATAAGATATTTTCCTTTTCAATCGTAAAGATCCCGTTTTCCAGACGAATCCGGTTGACACAGCAGTTTGGTTGATGGATCGACCAGAATTCATCTAACGGCATCTTGCGAAGATAGGTCAGAAATGCCCGGATGACAGCACCATGACAAACCACCAGAATATTTTCAATGGAAGGATCCTGTTCCATCGGAACTATCTCATCCTTTAAAAATGCGGCAATGCGGTCATAGAGATCCTGAAAGGAATCTGCAGTCTCATCTGCCATATACAGGGATGGGTGATGGAAACAGTTCGCGATATTTTCATCTACTTCTTTTACCGCTTTGATTTTCTCACCTTCATATTTTCCGAAACACATTTCCCGTATCCGCATGTCTACCTGTACGTCTGCTTCCTGTTTTTCTGCAATGATTTCTGCTGTACGGACTGCCCGTTTATATGGACTGCTGTAAATGCGCTGAAAATGAATCTGATCTTTTTCAAATCCATCTCTGGTATCACGCGCCAGTTCTTCTCCATAAGGAGTCAGCTCAATATCGGAAGAACCCTGAATCAGTCCTTTTTTGTTCCAGAACGTTTCTCCATGTCTCATAAGATATAAATACATTTGTTTCTTACCTCTTTTTTCTGTTGTTTTCCGTAGGAGCGGTATGCAGCGCCCACTGCTCTGCTTTCTGAAAAGTTCCCGGTTCCGGTGCGGTAACGACGGTTCCTCCCGGAAATTCCATGTGGTATGCATGTAAAAGCTGAGAACGAATGCCACAGGCTTCCCGCAGCTTCTTATTTTTTGCCGGATCTCCGTATTTGCCATCTCCAAGAATCGGATGTCCGATGCTTGCCAGATGCGCACGGATCTGATGAGAACGACCGGTGATCAGATGCACTTCCAGCAGCGTTGTGTTTCCATAAGTCTGAACCGGATGATATGCTGTTTCAATATAGGACGCATCTTTTGTTTCTTTTGATTGAATAGAAACTTTATTCGCTTTGTGGTCTTTAACAAGATACCCCTTTAAATGTGCATCTTCGGTAATCTGTCCTGCCACCAGACAACGGTAATATTTTTGCATACTCCTGGATTTCAGAGCTTTAGCCATCTCCTGCAAACCATGCATGGTTTTTCCGGCAATCAAAAGTCCGGATGTATTGCGGTCTAACCGGTTGCAGATAGACGGATGAAAGGTACGAAGTTCTGCTCTGGTCAACTGACCACTCTCTAACAGGTAGTCGATGACAAGTTCATTGGCAGAATAATCGGTCTTTTCCGCTTTCTGTGATAACATGCCAACCGGTTTGTTCAAAATCAAAATATCATCATCTTCATAGACGATCTGAATTTTCGGATGGCGTACTGCTGTTGTTTTTGCAGCAGTTTTGCCTGTTTCAGATGCTGCTGAAACCTTTGATGCAGCTTCCGGAGTTTCTACCAGTGCAGAAGCAAATTTGGCAAAGGTTTCGTCAGACAGATAGATTTTGATCTGATCCTCTGCCTTTAAAACTTCCTGTCCGGTTGCTTTTTTGTCGTTTAATACAATGTTTTTCTTGCGAAGCATTTTATAGACAAAGCCTTTGGATGCCTGATTTAGTACTTTAAACAGGTATTTGTCCATGCGCTGTCCCGCTTCTTTGGATGAAATAGAAAATTCTTTCATAAAGGATGTTTTTCTCTTTCTATAAAATATTCAAAAATGATTTTGTCATTCTTATTGTGAGATGTGCATCATGCAATACATGATATTTTCTTTTGCACAGCTCTGTAATCTAAATAGTTATTTCTGCTTTTTCTTATGCACGTTACGAATGGATTTTTTCTTTTTCGGACGTGCTGTAACGGCAGTTCCGTTTTCCGGTCTGTTTCCAGTCTGGGAACGGTTGTTACCTTTTGTATGATTGCCTTTTTGGTTATTGTTCTGTCCTTTGTAAGAACCTTTGCCCCGATTAGTGTTGCCGGATTTGCCAGTTGCTTGTCCACGATATCCGCTGTCATTATCTGAATGTCCGCTATGCTTCGGACGAATCAGGCATTTCGGTCCAAATCCAATCAGATCCGTACGATGTGCCAGATGTAATGCTTCATAAACCAGATCATAATTTTTCGGATTCCGATACTGGATCAGGGCACGCTGCATTGCTTTCTCATGCGGATTATTAGTGACGTACACTTTTTTCATGGTTCGCGGATCCAGACCGGTGTAATACATACAGGTTGAGATCGTGGACGGTGTAGGATAAAAATCCTGTACCTGTTCCGGCATATAACCAAGATCGCGCAGATATTCTGCCAGTTCCACCGCTTCTTTTAAGGTCGAACCCGGATGGGAAGACATCAAATACGGTACCAGATACTGTTTTTTATCCAGACGTTCGTTGATCTTTTTATATTCGTCTTTGAATTTATTATAAACAGCTACCGGCGGTTTTCCCATCAGGGAAAGGACCGAATCGGAAATGTGTTCCGGCGCCACTTTTAACTGTCCGCTGACATGATGTTCACACAATTCCCGGAAAAAGGTCTTGTCCTTATCACAGATCAGATAATCAAACCGGATACCTGAACGGATAAACACTTTTTTTACGTTTGGCAGTTTCCGCAATTTACGAAGCAGACTCAGGTAGTCCGAATGATCTACTTTCAGATTCGGACATGGTGTCGGGAACAGGCATTGCCGGTTCTTGCAGACACCTCTGGTGAGCTGTTTGTCACAGGATGGTCCACGGAAGTTTGCCGTCGGACCGCCCACATCGTGAATATACCCCTTAAAATCCGGATCATGCACGATCTGTTCTGCTTCGGTTAAAATAGATTCGTGACTTCGTGTCTGAATGATACGTCCCTGATGAAACGTCAGTGCACAGAAACTGCATCCGCCGTAGCAGCCGCGATTGCTGACCAGACTGAATTTTACTTCCTCAATTGCAGGTACACCGCCTGCTTCTTCATAGGACGGATGATACGTTCTCATGTAAGGGAGTGCATATACATCATCCATTTCGCTGGTTGTCAGCGGTTTTGCCGGTGGATTCTGCACCACATAACATTTGTTTGGATACGGTTCAATCAAACGTTTTGCGGTAAACGGATCGGTATTGCAGTATTGCGTATAAAAGCTGCGCGCATAGGTTTCTTTGCTGGCGCAGATATCCTCAAAGGACGGCAGCATAATGCCATCGTAAACACTGTCAGGGTCTTTTGTTTTGTATACTGTACCATCGATATATGTCAGGTCTTTGATACTGATGCCGCTTTTGAGTCCCTCTGCCATGGCAATGATACTGCGCTCTCCCATTCCGTATAATAACAGGTCGGCGCCTGAGTCCAGTAAAATCGAACGTTTGACCTTATTTGACCAGTAGTCATAATGTGCCAAACGGCGCAGACTTGCTTCCAGTCCACCAATGATCAGTGGATTATGCTTATATGTTCGGCGGATCAGATTGCAGTATACAATGGTTGCATAATCCGGGCGTTTTCCCATAACACCGCCCGGTGTAAAAGCATCTTTCTGTCGGCGTTTTTTGGAAACAGAATAATGGTTTACCATGGAATCCATATTTCCGCCGGTTACGATAAATCCAAGTTTTGGCTCGCCCAGAATAGTGATGCTGTCCGGATCTTTCCAGTTCGGTTGCGAAATGATTCCCACCGTAAAACCGTTTGCCTGTAATATTCTGCTGATGATCGCGTGCCCGAAGGATGGATGATCCACATAGGCATCGCCGATCACGTAGACGAAATCAAGCTGTTTGATGCCCTGTGCCTCCATATCGGCACGACTGATTGGTAAAAATTGCTTCATTTTCTTAAATCCTCATAGGTATGATCCAGAACCTGTCTGAAATCTGTAATATAGTAATCCGCCAGCGCTTTTTTCTCAGCGGTAAGGTGGATGGAATAATCATCTTCGATGGCACACACCTGCATGCCTGCCCGTTTTCCTGCCAAAATTCCCATTGGGATGTCTTCAAATACCAGACAATGTTCCGGTTTTACCTGCAGTTTTTCTGCTGTTTTCAGATAGACATCCGGCTCCGGTTTGCCTTTGTTGACATCGCAGCTTGTGGTAACTGCATCGATATACGGTTCCAGATCCCGTTCTTTCAAAAACACATCCAGTAATAACCGGGAATTACTGGTGGCAATTCCGGTTTTGATGTGATGCTCTTTTAAATATTTCAAAATTTCACCGGCTCCGGGTTTTAACGGTGTCTCATGTGCATATTTATCCAGTGCGATCCGATTCCAGATATCTTTTAATTCCTCTACCGTTTCCGGAAGCTGAAAGGTACGGATAAAATATTCTGCTGTCTCCGTAAAACTCATTCCCTCGATCTCTTTATTTAACGTCGGCGGCATCGGAATCTTTCGCTGTTCGAAAAAGGTACGGTCAATATCTGCCCATACCCACATGGAATCCGTAATCGTACCGTCCAGATCAAAAATAACGGCTTCTTTATTTTCTAACATCATGATTGTTCTTCCTTTAACTGTTGTATTTCGCTTTCGGTCAGCTCCCGCCATGCACCCGGAGCAAGTGTCTCATCCAGCTGTAACGTTCCCATGGAAAGCCGTTTCAGATAAAGCACTTCCATTCCGACAGCATGAAACATGCGCTTTATCTGATGAAATTTGCCTTCTGTAATCGTGACACGAATCTCTGACTGCTCTGCGGAATGTAAAATTTCCAGAATTGCAGGAGCGGTCGGTTTCTTTTCTCCAATCTCCAGTCCTTCAGCAAAAAGTGTCACTTCCCGTTCGGTCACTGTTCCATCAATTTTGGCATAGTATGTTTTGGGGACATGTTTTCCCGGTGCAAGAAGCCGGTGATTTAAGGCACCGTCATCCGTCAGTAAAAGCAATCCTTCGGTATCTTTATCCAGTCTGCCTACCGGAGACAGATTACGCCGGCGTTCTGCCGGGATATAATCCATTACCGTTTTCGCATGTGCATCTTCGGTGGCAGTGACACATCCTGCCGGTTTATACAGCATCAGATAATGAAATTGTTCATACTGAATCGGCGTTCCATCCAGACAGACAACATCCGTCTGAGGAATTACTTTTTCTGCACCATCTTTGCAGACAACCTCATTTTTGCTGATGCGTCCCTGTTTGAGCATTTTTTTTGCTTCTGTGCGCGTTACGTTCAGCGTCTGGGATAAAAATTTATCCATTCGCATTGCTTTTATCTGTTTTTCCATTTATTTATTGTTCCTTGTTCTTTTCTTATCGTTATATGCTTCATTTATTATAGGTGGCAGACCCAAAATCTGCAAGTTTTTTATAATCTGCCAAAATCTGTTTAGATTCTGCTTTTTTCAGGTAGGGATAAGCATTGACGGCAACATCTTCTCCATTTGCATCCTGAACATAGATTCCTACATGCAGATGAACGGCAAACTGCCCGATAGTGCCCTCTGCACCATAGCCGGTATCACCCACAAACCCAAGAAACTGTCCGGCTTTTATGTTACTGCCCTCTGTCAGATCCTCTGCATAAGATTCCATATGTGCATAGTAATAATAAATGCCGGAAGAACTGCGAATACCAATGCGATACCCGCCAAGGCGCAGCCATCCAAGGGCTTCAATCACACCATCCGTCATACTGACGATCGGATAAATGCCGCGTTCGTTTTCGGTTGTCATCAAATCGGTTCCTTCATGATGCCGGTTTCCACCAAAAGTGCGCTCTGCCATCCAGGAATCCACATACTGACAGGGCAATTCTGCTTCGTTACGATCCGATGCAATGGGAAAATATTTGATTTCGTCACAGATCCTTTGATCTAATACCGGATCAATGGTTATTTCCGATGAAAACGGCAATTTTTTTACAAGAAAACAGTCAAACAGCGCACAGCAAAAAATAAGAACAAGCCAGATCAGAATCTTTTTCATATTTCGCTCCGGATTTAGGAATTACTTTATGATATGTCTAATAAAATGCAGTATGAAAAAGATTTTCTCTATCCTGATATTTACCCTTTGCCTGTTATATTGTATCGTTCGTCCAAGGCAGATTGCATTGGCTACCGCCGGTGGACTCGCCCTCTGGTATCATTCTGTCCTGCCGACACTTCTGCCTTTTAGCATTTTATCCGGAATTATGGTGCGTTCCGGCATTTATGACAGTCTGTCAGAGCGGATCTATCCATGGTTTTCCAAAATATATCCGGTCAGAGCGCCGTTAATTTATCCACTTATTGCAGGATTTCTATTTGGCTTTCCCCTGGGAAGTAAAATCTGTGCTGATCTGTATGACACCGGCAAGATTACTGCAAAGGAAGCAGAAGTTATCAGTTGTATCAGCAATAATTTCGGTCCGGCTTTTCTGTACAATTATATGGTGCTTTCTTTAAATGGCGGTTTTCTGTCAGGGTGGATGCTTCTTTTGATCTGCTATCTTCCACCATTGCTGCTTGGACGTTTCGTTCTGTTTTCAGTTCAACATCAACTGTCGGAAAAAAGACCGCAAAAAATGCCGGCATCCAGATCTGCAATAAGCTTGAAAATCATCGATGACGGCATTATGAACGGTTTTTCTACAATGATAAAACTCGCCGGATATATTATGTTATTTGCAATTGCTGCGGATTTTCTAAAACAGTTTCCAATAAAAAACGACCTGATACTTTGCCTCTGTACCGGACTATTGGAAATTACCAACGGAATCCATCTGACTTCCGGGGCTGCATTGCCCTTTCATGTCAAATATCTGATCGACATTTTTATCGTTTCCTTTGGTGGTATCAGTGGTCTGTTTCAGACTGCTTCCATGCTGCGACAACTTTCATTCTCCCTGCGGCATTATGCATGTTTTAAACTTGCATGTGCAATTTTAGCAACAGGATTTCTGGAACTGGTCTGTCGACTCTATGTGATATAAACGAAGCGAAAATCCTGCTATGTATTATAACTGCTCCGGTTTGTTATCAGAACCAATGATATCATACTCTTCCGCATTGGAAGCTCCCTGATCTTCTGAAGCGGTATCTGCTTCCGGATCAGTTGCTTCTTCTTCCGAAGGAGTCAGTTCGTTTCTGTTTGCTTTTACAATATCGTAGCAGTTCTGAAGAGAAGACATCAGTCCGTCATATTTTGCTTTGTTTGTATCAATTGCATGAGTTACGATGTTCTCCAGGTTTCCAAGAAGATTATCGGTATACTCAATTGCAGCTGTACGGATATTGTCTGCATCCTCTGTTGCCTTGTCCAGAATCTCCTGTGCCTGGTTTGTAGCAATGGAAACGACCTCGTTTGCCTGTGCGTAAGCCTGCTGCATGATCTGGTGCTCGCTGACAAGTTCATTGGTCTGAATCTGTGCCTGAGCCAGAATCTCCTCTGCTTTTGCCTGTGCATCTGCAAGGATGGCATCTTTGTTGCTGATGATCTTCTGGTAACGTTTGATCTCATCCGGTGTCTTCATACGAAGCTCGGTAAGTAATTCTTCCAGTTCCTCTTTATTTACAATGATTTTTGTGTTTGACAGTGGCTGAAATTTGCAACTGTCTACGTATTCCTCGATTTCAGAAATAATCTGTTCAATACGGCTGGTCATTTGAATCTCTCCTTTTTATCTCGTTATGTTGAATTTGCTGTAAACTCTGTCAATCAGATCCTTTGGGACGAATTTGGAAATATCGCCGCCATAGGATGCAACTTCTTTCGTGATCGTAGAACTCAAATATGCGTACTGAAGACTGGTCGTCAGAAAAATAGTATCAATCTTGGGATTGATGGCATGATTTGTCTGCGCGATCTGCAGTTCATATTCAAAATCTGTTACCGCACGCAGTCCACGCACGATAATGGTTGCTCCGGTCTCATCTGCATATTCCGCTAAAAGTCCGTCGTATGCAGTCACAGTCACGTTCGGAAGATGTGATGTAAATTCTTTTATCATACTAACACGTTCATCCGCAGAAAACAACGGATTTTTCGCATTATTCTTTAAAACGGCAACGTTCAGTTCATCTACCATTTTGGATGAACGTTCAATGATGTCAAGATGTCCCAGAGTCATTGGATCAAAACTTCCGGGATAGATTGCTTTTTTCATTTTATCTTTGCGCTGTAAATTTGGCGCTCCCCTTTACTGTATTCTTTTCAGGAAAACATGCTGATTTGTCTTATAGCGTTTTATGCGGGTAATCTCAAATCCATATTTTTCCATCTCATAAGGATCGGTATCCAGTGATTCTTCCACAATAATGAGGGTGTCTTCTGTCAGAATGGAAGAATCTTTCAGATGTAATAACACATCATACTCCAGTCCAAGGCCGTATGGTGGATCCATAAAAATAATGTCAAACACATATCTGCGCTCCAGCATACGAAGGGCAGACAGGGCATCCATGCATTTCAAATCACAACTGGATGTAAATTTGGTAAAACGGATATTCTCCTGAATACATGCGGCGGCTTTCTTACTGTTCTCGACAAAAACAGCTTTTTTCGCACCGCGGCTGACTGCTTCCAGACCAATTCCACCGCTTCCGGCAAACAGATCCAGAAAAACAGAACCTGGAACATCCATTTGTAAAATATTAAATAACGTCTCTTTGATTCGATCAGTGGTAGGCCGCGTATCTTTGCCTTCAATTGTCTTTAACGGCATACTACGGGCTGTTCCGGCTATAATTCTCATAGCGGACCTCCTAATATAATATAAATGAAACCAGATGTTTTTGATTACATCTGATTAATCCTGCTCTTTTAAAACAGCTTTGTTCTTGTTCAGATAATCGATCAGGGATACGATGGTCAGAACAAGTGCTACATAAGTTGCGATCGTTGCCAGTACATGGATCACACCAACACCCGCGATATAGAAATCAACATTGATGTTCAGGATAATCAAAATGATCATTGCCATCTGGAAAGTTGTCTTAAACTTGCCCCACATGCTTGCAGCGATAACGATCTGATGCTCTGCGGCAATCAGACGGAATCCGCTGATGATAAATTCGCGGGCAATAATGATGATGACAATCCATGACGGTAACAATCTTAAGTCTACCAGACAGATCATCGCGGAGCACACCAGCAGTTTGTCTGCCAGCGGATCCATAAATTTTCCAAAGTTTGTGACCAGATTGTATTTACGGGCAATTTTTCCATCCAGCATATCGGTGAGGCTGGCAACGATAAAGATCACAAGTGCCAGATAATCCCCGCTTGCGCCAAGTACGTCGGTCAGCAGGAAAAACACAAAAAACGGAATTAAAATCACACGAAAAATCGTAAGTTTATTAGGTAAATTCATAAGTTCCTCCTATCTCATATCATATCAGTTCGCCGATCAGATCATATTCATATGCACCTGTAATACGGACTTTTGCAAAATCACCGCTGACCAGTTCGGCATCTGTGTTGACAAAGACCAGACCGTCAATATCCGGTGCATCGCGGTAGCTTCTTCCGACATAAGCATTTTCATCAGCAACTTTGCCTTCGATCATAACCAGGATCTCCTGACCTATCATGGTCTCATTTTTGTCAAGAATAATTTCTTCCTGAAGTTCCATGACATCTGCCTGCCAGTCTTCTTTCACAGATTCTTCCACCTGATTGTCAAAGGTGGCTGCCGGTGTATTTTCTTCCGGAGAATAGGTAAACGCACCCAGTCGGTCAAACTCGGTCTTATTGATAAATTCCATGAGTTCTTCGTGCTGCTCCGGTGTCTCACCCGGGAATCCGCAGATCAGTGTGGTACGGATCGCAATATCCGGAATTGCGGCACGTAAAGCTGCGATCTTTTTCTCCAACATTTCGCGGTTTGTCTTTCTTCCCATCCGTTTTAAGATGTCAGAATTGATGTGCTGGATCGGCATATCAATATAATGACAGACTTTTTCGTTGTCACGAATTGCTTCGATCAGTTCATCGTAAATCTCCTCCGGATAACAGTACATCAGACGAATCCAGTAAATGCCCGGGATTTTGTTTAATTCGTTTAACAGAATATGCAGAGATTTTTTGCCATACAGATCAATACCGTACAGGGTTGTCTCCTGTGCCACAAGAATAAGCTCTTTGACACCTGCCTCTGCCAGATCTCTTGCCTGACTTAAGATTTCTTCCATCGGTACGGAACGGAAATCACCGCGGATGGACGGAATGATACAATAAGTACAATGCTTGCTGCATCCTTCCGCAATTTTTAAGTGTGCATAATGACCACCGGTAGATACACTTCGTTTTGCTTCGTGTATTTCAATACCGGTCAGTGGCTCGTATGCCTCATATTTATTGCCAAGCAGTACTTTCTCAATGGCATCGCAGATCTGCTCGGTAGAGTTGGTTCCAAGCACCGCATCTACTTCCGGAATCTCTTTTAAAATTTCATCACGGTATCGCTCTGCCAGACATCCGCACACGATCAGCGCCTTACAGGAGCCGCTGGTACGATACTGTGCCATGTCAAGAATTGACTGAATACTTTCTTCTTTTGCATCATGGATAAAACAACAGGTGTTGACTACGATTATATCTGCTTCCTGCTCATCATCCGTCACTGTAAATTTATGCTTTGTCAGTTTACCAAGCATAAATTCAGAGTCTACAAGGTTTTTATCACAGCCAAGTGAAATAAATAATACTTTCATTTGGTTCCTCCACTAAATTTTGTAATTGAAAAATTTTCGGTTCCAGAAATAACAATGCTGCCTTTTCACAGGCAGCATGTAACTTGAGACCGGAATTTCTTCCCGAAAAAGACGGATTAACGATCGCCTTCTTCTTTGATATCGTCGTCCTCACCAAGGATTTTTACATTTCCTGTGTATAACTCCTCAACGGCGATGGATAACGGCTTTTTGCCTGCTGCATTCGGTACAGTCGGCTCTGCGCCACCGATAATCTGGCGTGCACGTTTTGCAGATGCGATCACAATGGAATAACGGCTGTTTACAACCGGCTCCTCACCGTACTCTGCGTTGTTATTTACGACTTTCATTAATTCATTATAAGATGGATGTATCATGATAAATCTCCTTTCACAAACTGTTTTAAATCATTTTTTATTGTTTCAATGGTGTCAAGATTATGCTGCATACGCTGACGCTCTCCGCGGATGATCCGATGTACGTTCTCTACAGCGGCATCCAGTTCATCATTGATCACCAGATAATCGTATACTTCACAGCCATCGGCTTCTTCTACGGCTCTGGCAAGTCTGGAATTGATGACATCTTCTGTCTCCGTTCCACGTCCTGTCAGACGATCTTTTAAAATCTGTGCGGAAGGCGGTGTCACAAACAGTAATAATGTCTGTGGAAACTGCTCTTTAATCTTTAATGCACCCTGAATCTCAATCTCCAGAATGACATTTTTCTTTGCGTCAAGCTGTTCCTGCACATATGCTTTTGGTGTACCGTAGTAATTTTCTACATATTGTGCATATTCTAACAGTTCTCCTTTTTCAATCATAGAAAGAAATTCTTCTTTTGTCTTGAAAAAGTATTCTCTGCCATCTTCTTCGCCTTCACGCGGTCCGCGTGTGGTTGCCGATATGGATAATGCATACTCTTCCGGGTAACGTGCGATCAGTTCTTTCATGATCGTTCCTTTTCCGGAACCCGAAAATCCGGATATTACAATTAATAATCCTGAACCTGCCATGATTCAATCTCCTCTTTACAGCATTTCTTTTGTATTTTGAAATCTGCCTGCCAGTGTCTCCGGCTGAAGTGCAGATAGTATCACATGCTCACTGTCGGTCAGAATGATACTTTTGGTTCTTCTTCCCTGGGTCGCATCTATGATCCGTTCTGATTCTTTGGCCCGCTGAACGATTCGTTTTGCCGGTGCGGAGTCCGGATTAATGATGGTCACGATTTTATCTGTATTTACCACATTTCCAAAACCGATGTTGATTAATCCTGCCATACCTGCTCCTTTTATTCAATATTCTGAATCTGTTCCCGGACTTTTTCGATTTCCGTCTTTAATTCAATCGCAATGTCGGAAGTCTCCAGATCATTGGATTTGGAAAGAATCGTATTGGCTTCGCGATTCATCTCCTGTGCGATAAAATCCAGTTTTCGTCCGATGCCTTCACTTCTCTCCAATGCATTTAACATAGAAGTAATGTGGCTTTTCAGACGAACCGTTTCCTCATCGGTACAGATCTTATCGGCAAACAAAACAATCTCTGTGGATAATCTTGCCTCATCAATCTGGGTATCACCAAGCAGCTCGTTTACTTTTTCCATCAGTTTGCTGCGGTATTCCGCAATGATCTGTGGCGCACGCTGCTCTACTTTATCTACATTATCCCGCATGTGATGCAGTTTTTCAACCAGATCCTGCTTCAGATGTTCGCCCTCTGTGGTACGGGTAGCTACAAACTGTGTGCAGGCTTCACGAATTGCCTGGGACAGATCAGACCATAATTCGTCTTCATCTGCAGACTGTTCTTCCATTGTAAGCACTTCCGGATAACGGGATAAGCTGCTGACGCGGATATCATTTTCCAGGTTAAACTCGTCTGCCATCTGCTGCAGATAAGTCAGATATTCTTTTGCAATCGTGGCATTGTATTTAACTGCCAGAGTCTGTTCGGAATAGTCTTCGTAGCTGATGAACATATCTACTTTTCCGCGCTGCATATACTCTTTTAATAAAGTACGGATCGCTGATTCGAAAAAGTTCAGTTTCTTCGGCATGCGAATGTTAACATCCAGGTATCTGTGATTTACTGATTTCAGTTCCACTGTAATTTTGCGCTTCTCATTGGAAAGCTCACAGCGACCGAAACCTGTCATGCTTTTTATCATCTGTTTTGCACCTGCTTTATCTCGAATTCTTTTGTATACACATAATTACTGCTATACATAATCAATTTATTATAAAATGTTTTCTACCGGAAGTCAAATATTTCCGGCTTCCTTTTTCTTCATATCCTGAAACTGGCGTAAAACAAACCAGATTGTGATCACTGCGGCTGCCAGATCTGCGATCGGTCCTGCGTACATAACACCGTCGATGCCCATAATTAATGGGAGAATCAGGATCAGCGGCAGTAAAAACAGGATCTGTCTGGTCAGAGATACGATCATACCAAGTTTTGCCTTACCGATAGAGGTAAAGAAACCGGAAGACATCGGCTGGATGCCGTTGATAAAGGTCATAAACATAAAAATACGGAAATAACGTTCCGCAAACCGGAAATATGCTTCACTTCCTCCGCCGAACAGAGAAATGATCTGTCGCGGGAAGATCTGGAAGCAGATGAAAAATACAATACCTGCCACTACCGCTGCTGTAGCTGCTTTGCGGTAAGTTTCACGTACTCTGCTGTATTTTTCCGCACCATAGTTAAATCCGAAAATCGGCTGACACCCCTGAGAGATACCGATTCCAATCGACATAAAGATCATATTGACTTTGGAAATAATACCGGCACAGGCAATCGGAATATCTGCTCCATAGTCAGACTGTGCGCCGTATTTTCGCAAAATATTGTTCATTGTGATCTGTACGATTGCCATGGCAACCTGATTGATTCCGGAAGCCATGCCAAGTGCTGCTATTTCTTTCGCATATTTTCCCCGTGGGATCAACTGAGACTTTGTCAGTTCCATTTTGGAGAATTTCCAGAAATAGATCAAAATCATAATTCCGGAAACCACCTGTCCTAAAACGGTTGCCCATGCAGCACCTTTGATGCCCCAGTGACAGACAAAAATAAACAGCGGATCCAGAATCGTATTGATGATCGCACCAGTCAGCATACAAGCCATGGAAAAAGACGGGCTTCGATCAGCACGCACCAGATGGCATCCTCCGGTTGTCAGTGTCAGAAATGGAACACCGATGGCTGTGATCCCCGTATAATCAAGCGCATACGGCAGTACTTCCTCGGTGGCGCCAAACACATGCATCAGCGGACTTAAAAAAGCTAATGTCACGACAGTAATGATCACACCACAGATGACCAGTAACGATAATCCACATCCGGCATAATTTTTCGCTTTTTCTGTATGACCGGCACCGGATTTCAGATTAAAATTGGAGGCACTTCCGATTCCAAGCAGCAAGGCTACCGCGGTACAGATGATATTGACCGGGAATGCAATATTTGTCGCTGCATTTCCAAGCATACCAACACCCTGTCCAATAAAAATCTGATCTACGATATTATATAAGGAACTTACCATCATGCTGATGATCGCCGGAATCGTAAATTTTAAAATCAGGGAGCTGATCTTTTGAGTGGCAAGCGGATTTTGTTCTTCTACAGACATGGAAAAGCACTCCTTTCGCTTCGTTATTTGTATCTTGTTATTTCAGTCGTAAAATCATATATATTTCACTTTTTCATTTTTTACGGTTAAACATCCAATATAATAACACACCATTTCCGTTTTTTCCAGTTTTAATTTGCTTTTTTGCCAAAATCATGCTACCATTTTTTATTAGCGAATCACGCATTTTCAAATAAAAATCGTATCAAAATGATATGTAAAAATTTTATTTGCATCAAAAAAGTGATTCAGACAGTGAAGTTAGGAGGAGTTTTATGGCTCTTGATGGTATTGTAGTTGCCAGTCTGGCAAAAGAACTACAGGAAAATTTTACAAATGCAAGGTTGAGTAAGATCGCGCAGCCGGAAAAGGATGAGCTGCTTCTTACCATGAAGGGATCAAACGGTCAGAAACGTCTGCTTTTGTCTGCAAGCGCTTCTCTGCCGCTGATCTATATTTCAGATAAAAATAAACCAAGCCCGATGACAGCACCGAATTTCTGCATGCTGCTTCGAAAACATGTGGCAAATGGACGGATCACTGCGATCACGCAACCGGGAATGGAACGAATCATTGTGTTTGAGATCGAACATCTGGATGATCTTGGTGATCTCCGGCATAAAAAACTGATCATTGAGTTGATGGGAAAACACAGTAACATCATCTTTTGTGATGAAAATGACATGATCCTTGACAGTATCAAACATATTTCCGCACAGGTAAGTTCTGTCCGTGAAGTACTTCCGGGGCGCACCTATTTTATTCCGGCGCAACAGGACAAGATGAATCCATTAGAAGAAACGGCAGAACATTTTACAGAGCATGCGCTTTCCAAGCCATGCGGAGTTGCTAAAGCAATCTATACTTCTTATACTGGTATCAGTCCGTTAGCTGCGAATGAATTCTGTTATCGGGCAGATGTAGATGGTGATGCGCCATGTGCTTCTCTGAATGAAGCTCAGAAAGAAAAACTGGCAGAGGTCTTTCTGGCAGCGATGATCGATATCCGGGAAGGTCGTTTTTATCCAAATATCATCATGCATCAGGACGAACCGGTGGAATATGCGGCAATCCCGTTGACTTCCTACGCATCGGATACCGTAGTTTCCTATGATTCTATTTCGGAAGTGCTGGAAAACTATTACGCACAGCGTAGTCTCTATACCCGTATGCGGCAGAAATCCGCGGATCTGCGTCATGTGATCACAACACTGCTGGAGCGTAACCGTAAGAAATACGACCTGCAGAAAAAGCAGTTAAAAGATACAGAAAAACGGGAAAAATACAAAGTATACGGCGAACTGATCCATACGTATGGATATCAGTTAGAGGAAGGATGCAAAGGATTTGATGCGTTGAATTATTATACGAATGAGACGATTCATATTCCGTTGGATGCTACGATTTCACCACTTGACAATGCGAAAAAGTATTTTGACCGGTATGCAAAACTGAAACGCACGTATGAGGCGTTGACAGATTTGATTGAGGATACACAGCTTGAAATTGATCATCTGGATTCTATTGCTACTGCATTGGATATTGCAGAGACAGAAGCTGACTTACAGCAGATCAAGGAAGAAATGATGGAAAGCGGTTATATCAAGCACAAATATTCTAAAAAGAAAACACAGGGCAAGAGCAAACCGTATCATTACCGTTCTACCGATGGATTTGACATCTATGTCGGTAAAAACAATTTCCAGAATGATGAGCTTACCTTCAAATTTGCAGAAGGCAATGACTGGTGGTTCCATGCAAAAGGCATGCCGGGTTCTCATGTGCTTGTGAAAACAAAAACAGGTGAAATGCCGGATCGCACGTTTGAAGAAGCCGGACGTTTGGCTGCTTTTTATTCCAAAGGACGTGGTAATGAAAAAGTAGAAATTGATTATCTGCAAAAGAAAAATGTAAAAAAACCGAATAAAGCAAAACCGGGATTTGTGGTTTACTATACAAACTACTCTCTCACCATTCAACCGGATATTACAGGGCTGGAACTGGTTTCTGAATAATCTGTTTCGATCGTATATTATTCTTACAATTATGTGACTATGGTGAAATGAGCGCAAAACATTCAACATGCTAGTATGGTTGACAAATGTAGATCATGAACTGATTTTGCTCATGACATAATATTTGAAGTCAAACCTTTTTGCTTCATAAGTTAACAAAAAATGGATGTCAAGATTTCTGACATAAACTGTTCAGAAAATGGCATCCATTCTTTTTGATTATTTAACTTTAAGATTATTTTTCCGGTAGATTACGATTACAGGTTTTCTTTTGTCTCTGGATTTCGTGCATATTCCTGCCGCTGCTCATCACCCCAGATCGCATGTTCATTCTTTTCATTCGTACGAATCTTGGTAGCGGTGCGGAGTTCATAGCTGAAAATTTTTCCGTCACCGACATTTCCAGTGTAAGCTGTTTTTTGGATCGTATCAATGACCTTTTCTTCCCATTTTTCAGAGGAAACTACAATCTCCAATTTAATCTTCGGCAACAGGTTGATTTCTACCTCAGAACCACGGACATAACGCTTTAATCCACGCTGGGTGCCACAACCCATGACCTGTGAAACCGTAATACCATTGACATGAATGGCATTTAATGCCTCTTTGACATCTTCGAATTTTTCTTCATTTATAATTGCTTCTACTTTGATTAACATAGATATCTCCTTTTGATTGTCCTGATTTTTTCAAAATATCATCTGATTTTCAAACTTTCACGTTTTTCAGAACATCGAATATTTTTCACATATATGTATTAATCCCAACCATTGAAGGACGGATAAGCTTTCTCACCATGTTCGGACAGATCCAGACCGATGGTTTCAGAACGGTCATCCACACGAATCTTTGTAAAGATGCGTACGATTCCGATACAAACCAATGTTCCGACTACTGCGATGGCAATTGTGATACCGATACCTGCCAGCTGTGCCAGAAACAGATGTACATCTCCGAATACAAGTCCATCCCAGCGTGCAGCACTGTTGATCGATGATTTTCCAAATAATCCGGTTGCGATACCGCCCCAGATACCACCGATACCATGGCATCCGAATGCATCTAACGCATCATCGATTTTCAGTTTCTGTTTGATCAGTTTTACGCCGAAGAAGCAGATTGGGCTGACTAATGCTCCAATGATAAATGCGGACCAGATCGGGACGAAACCTGCTCCCGGTGTGATTGCAACTAATCCAACAACTAAACCAGTGGATGCACCAACCAGTGTCGTTTTCTTATCCATGATCACATCCAGAAGCATCCAGGATAATAATGCAACTCCGGCGGAAATAGCGCTTGTCATAAACGCATGTGCGGCAAGTCCGTCTGCTTTTAAAGCACTTCCGGCATTGAATCCGAACCATCCAAACCACAGCATGGAAGCTCCCAGAACAACGAATGGAATGTTATGTACACGATAAGCAACTTTATTATATCCTTTTCTGCGTCCAAGTAAAATAGCTAATGTTAAAGCAGTGATACCGGAACTGATATGAACGACGTTTCCACCTGCGAAATCAACAGATCCGATGGCTGCCAGCAGTCCGCCTTCGCCCCATACCATATGTGCCAGCGGATAATATACAACGACTGACCACAAAGCGATAAAGAAAAATAATGCTTTAAATTTCATTCGACCAACAAGAGATCCTGTGATCAGTGCCGGTGTAATGATGGCAAACATCATCTGGAAAGCGATGTATACCAGATGTGGGATACTGTCTGCATAAGGTCCTGCCTCTGACATGTTAATGCCATGTAAGAATGCCCAGCGGAAATCTCCGATAATGCCTCCGTGGTTGCCACCAAAAGCAAGGGAATAACCAAAGGCTACCCACATTACAACGGCAAGCCCCATGATGGATACACATGTCATCATTGTGTTTACTACATTTTTTCTTCGAACCAGTCCTCCATAAAAGAATGCCAGACCTGGTGTCATAAAAAATACCAGCGCTGAGCAAATCATCATAAAAGCGGTATCTCCTGTGTTCATTTTCAAAATCCTCCTTAATAACCGGAAAATGCGACTCCATTCATTTTCTCTATTTCAACTCTCTGTGTTACCGAAAAATTATCCAGGAACACAAAAAGACGCCTGGATGAATTCATCCAGACGTCTTTGTCTTTCTGCGTCTGATTCTAGCACAGTAAAAATGTAATTGCAACACTTATTTGTGCCAGAGCCTTAAATTTTATACACAATAACAAATTTTACCCCTGCATCGTGGAAATAATCAGTAATTCTACCGCAAGCTGATCGGCCATCTGACCAGTTTTAATATTTTCATCGGTCTGTACGCTGGCACGCACGATCTCCTCTAACTGAGCCAGAGAAAAACTTTTTGCCTGTCCAAGATATTTGCGTACGGCAAATTCCGGAACACCGGCTTTTGCTGCCATTTGTTTGTTGTCAAAGCCTTTTCCCGTCATATCCCGAAGTTGCATCAGAATCTGGAAATGACGTGTCACCAGATACAAAATCCGCATGGCAGGTTCTTTGAGCATCAGCAGGTCATAATACAGATCCAGTGCTTTTTTCTGCTCCTTGCGTCCAATGGCATCTACCATATCAAAAATCTTACCATTGATCTGGTTGGCACAGATTGCTTCGACATCTGCCGCTTCAATCACGTCTTTTTCCATGGTATAGCAAAGCAGTTTTTCTAATTCCTGCGTGATCAGCTCCATATCGGTGCCGGTTTTGTCTAAGAACAGTTCCATCACCGGACGGGTGATCCGCTTGTTTTCTTTCTTTAATTTTCCAAGAATCCATTGCATCAGTACGGCATCCGTCTGACGCTTAAATTCTACCACGCTGCCAAACTTTTTGACCTGCTTATACATTTTGCCGCGCTTATCCACTTCTTCTTCCACAAAAATAAAATACGTGGTTTCCGGCAGTTCTCCCAGATATGCTGCAAGATCTTCGGGACTTTTTTTGAAAAATCCACTGTTTTCCACAAAAATCACACGCCGCTCTGCAAAAAACGGCATGGTCTCCGACAGATCGATCAGCGATGCCGGTCGGATATCTTTTCCGGAAAAGACAGAAGTGTTCATTGTATCTCCTTCTACACACAAACTGTCTCTCAGACGGTCTCTGTACTGCCGGACCAGATATGCCTCTTCGCCATATAGCAAATAAATATGTTTAAAATTTCCTGTTTTTAAATCTTCCTGTAATGTTTTCATGTCTCAAAGTATAATATGATTCCGAAAAAAACACAAGGCAGGAAAGAAAAATCTCTCCCGCCATAAGTAATTATAATATTACAATTTCTCATATAGATTCAAACACAACAATACCCAGTGAATATTTCACACACGCATAATTATTCCCTGAGTATATGACTGTGAACAGCAATACATGATATTCATCAACCGCCAAGTTCTACCATACGGTAAATACATCTGCCGGCACCTTCCATGACATGCTCCGGCAGGGTAATTTCTTCGCCGCCGCAACCTTTCAGGCAATTATAAATATCCATCAATGTTGTGATCTTCATATTCATACAGGTTAATTGTACAGTCAGTGGATAAAACTGCTTCTCCGGGCAATCAAACTGTAAATGCTGTACGATGCTGTTTTCAGTACCGATAATAAACTCTTTATGATCGGATTTTTTTGCAAAATTCATGATTCCGGTAGTCGAACCGACATAGTCTGCCTGTGCAACGACTTCCTGCCGACATTCCGGGTGAACCAAAAGCAACGCGTTCGGATGCAGCTCTTTTGCTTTTCTGACGTGCTCCGGCGTTACGATCATATGACGCGGACATCCACCGGTGTAAAAAGCAAATTCTTTCTCCGGAAGCTGCTGTGCCACATAACGACCAAGGTTCGGGTCCGGAATAAATAAAATCTTATCTGCATCTAATTTTTTACAGATTTCAACAGCAGAGGATGAAGTAACACATACGTCACACTCTGTTTTCAGTTCAGAAGTGGTATTGATATAGGCAACCACTGCATGATCCGGATATTTTTGCTTTAAAGCGCGTAAAAAATCAAGGTCTAACTGCTCTGCCATCGGACATCCCGCTGCCGGATTGGCAAGCCATACCGTTTTTTCCGGACTTAAAATTTTACAGGTCTCTGCCATAAAACGGACACCGCACATAATAACGCCTTTGCAGTTACTTTTGGATGCCTGTACGCTTAAGCCATAAGAATCACCCATATAGTCAGCTACTTCCAAAATTTCCTGTCCCTGATACGCATGTGCAAGGATACAGACATCCTGCTCCTTTTTCATACGCATGATTTCCTGCTGTATTTCTGCTATTGTCATTTTATTTTCTCACTTTCTTACACAAATTCTGAATCAATCTCCTTTTGCATGGCATGACTCATTTGTATAAATTTGTTTCTCTACGTATGTTATGAAAAGAATCGTTCACGAATCTCCCATATTAAATCGCATGTAAATGTTTCATGGAAATATCCAGAATCGGTGCAGAATGTGTCAATGCACCGCTGGAAACAAAATCAACACCGATCTCCCGGATACGGGCAATGTTTTCTTTTGTGATATTTCCGGAACACTCTGTCTGTGCACGTCCATCGATCAGTTCTACTGCCTGACGCATAGTGTCCGGTGTCATATTATCCAACATAATAATGTCTGCACCGGCATCAACTGCCTCTTTTACCTGCTCTAAAGTCTCTACTTCAATTTCGATTTTACGGACAAACGGCGCATAAGCTTTTGCCATTTGGATAGCATTTGTAATGCTTCCGGCAGCTCCGATATGATTATCTTTTAACAAAACACCGTCTGAAAGGTTGTAACGATGATTGCAGCCACCACCAACCCGTACGGCATATTTTTCAAAAATACGACAGTTCGGCGTTGTTTTTCTTGTATCCAGTAAAGTTACTCCACTGCCTTCCAGAAGGTCTGCCACCTGACGGGTATAAGTTGCAATGCCGCTCATCCGCTGCAGATAGTTCAATGCCACACGTTCTCCGGAAAGTAATACGCGGATATCACCGGTAACCGTTCCAATCAGATCTCCCGGTTTTACGCGGTCTCCGTCTTTTACCTGAAATGTCACAACCGTTGCCGGATCCAGTAACGTAAACACGCGGGCATAGACATCCAGACCTGCCATAATGCCATCTTCTTTTGCAATCAGATCTACGGTTCCCTGCTGCGCCGTTGGCATTACCGCATTGGTAGACACATCTTCGCTTGTAATATCTTCTTGCAGTGCCAGACGGATCAGTTCGTCTGCCTGCAATTTCATCGTAATACTATTCATGACTCTTTTTCATCCTTTCGATCTCACTGCGTACTGCTTTATGGTATTCACCCAAAATAGCATCCCGGTCTTCGTATCTGCTGCAATCCAGTCTGCCCGATGCATCAAATTCCGGTTCTTCCCCAAACATAATGTCATCTGCGGCTCTCCGTGCAAATACCAGAGACTCCAGCAGAGAATTGCTTGCCAGACGGTTTTTGCCGTGTACACCGTTACAGCTTGTCTCTCCACAGGCATACAATCCTTTCATGGAAGTACGACTTCCCAGATCAACTTTGATACCGCCCATAAAATAATGCTGTGCCGGAACAACCGGGATTGGCTCTTTGCATGGATCATATCCCTCATCCAGACAATGCTGATAAATATTCGGGAAATGCTTCAGAATCGTATCCTTGCCCAGAGGACGCATATCTTCCCAGACACAATGACTGCCCTCTTTTTCCATCTGTGCAAAAATTGCTTTACTTACTGTGTCACGCGGTTGCAATTCGTCCGTAAACCGCTGACCATTTTTATCCAGCAGCAGAGCACCCTCACCACGAACGGACTCTGATACCAGAAAACGTCTTCCCGGCTTTTTTGAATACAACGTGGTTGGATGAATCTGTATGTAATCCAGATGCTCTAATACAATCTGGTGCTTCATTGCGATTCCAAGAGCGTCACCGGTAATATGTGGAAAATTGGTGGAATTCTGATACAATCCACCCAGACCACCACACGCTAAAACGACATGTTTGGCACGTACCGGGTATACCTCATTTTTTTCATCCATGATAATAATACCGCCGCACACGTTATCTTTGACGATCAGATCTACCATGGTCATATATTCACAGATTTCGATATTATCTTTCGTATTTACCTCATCTAACAAAGTCTGAGTGATCTGTTTTCCGGTCTCATCTTCATGAAACAGGATACGTGGCTGGGAATGTGCACCTTCTCTGGTAAAAGCCAGATTTCCCTGTGCATCCCTTGCAAAATCAACGTGTCTGCGTACCAGATCCCGGATAATACTGTTTGAACTGCGGATCATCAGTTCCACTGCTTTTTCATCGCTTTCAAAATGTCCTGCACGCATGGTATCCTGAAAATAATCGTTGTAATCGCCTTCTCCACGAAGCATGCAGATACCACCCTGCGCCAGAAATGAATCGGACTGATCCGCTTTCTGCTTTGTGAGTAATAATACTTTTTTTCGCTCCGGAAGATTCAATGCACAGTACAAACCAGCAGCTCCCGTACCAACTATAATGACATCATAATACTCTTTCATATTCATACTCTTATCCTCTTTCCGGGCAGCATATATTAGCATGCGATTTCCCGATTTGGCTTATAGGGAAAAAGCGTTTAAACTGACCTAATATACACTGCCCGGATTCTTTTTGTGCTTTTGCCATTATACTATCATGGTTTACAGGTGTCAAGACACCTGTTATTATATCTGTCAGGATATGTAAAAATACATAATAGTTTACACGCGACATTTGTAAAAATAATCATTTCCCGAATACATGTGATGCGTAAACTATAACAAAAATACCTACCTTTTATCTTTGATAAAATACACTTCCTTCCATTTGCCATGCTCTTTTACAACGGAAATCTGTCCGCTTTTCATCGTATATGCAATGGATGTGTCTGCCTGTTCCAACCGTTCGATTGTCTCCGATGCCGGATGCCCATATCGGTTCTTTTCTCCACAGGAAATTACAGCTACCGCTGGTCGTATAGATTCCAGAAACGTTTCGCTGCTGGAATAAGCAGAACCATGATGTGCTGTTTTTAAAACAGTTACTGGTTGCAATAAGTTTCGTTCCACCAAAATCTGTTCCTGTTCACTGCCAAGATCCCCTGTCAATAGAACAGAAAAACCATCGGATTCATAACGCCACACCTGCGACAGCGCATTTTTCTCCGTTTCTGCTTCTTCTGCCTCTGGATACAGACAGGTCATCGTGGCATCCTGCATCGTTAAAGTGGTATTTGCCTGAACAAATACAACTTCTGTTCCGTTTTCTTTTGCCAGCGTTACCAGATGTTCCAGTGCATCATCCGCCGGTGCTGCTTTTGCCAGCAATAATCGGCGAATCGGATAGCCGGATTCTAACGCTTCTGTCAAACCGGAAATGTGATCAGCATCTGTATGTGTCACGATCCATGCATCGATCTGCCGGATACGGTGATATTTCAGAAATGGCAAGACGCGATACGTTCCCACAGCACTTTCACTGGTGCTTCCACCATCAATAAAAATATGTTTCTGCTTTCCATCAGAAATCATAATGCCGTCGCCCTGCCCCACATCCAGAAAATATATTCCAGACAGATCTTTGGGCGGCACCAACAGGCACAAGGCAAAACATGCAACACATATTCCAGCAAAAACAGATCTTATTTTAGAATAAAGATTCCACTTTTTCCCAAAATGATATACGATCACATATCCACCAAAGATTCCATAATATAAGATCAGTAATTTCATAGACGGTTGTCCTGTAATCCACAAATGTCCCGGGAGCCTGTCCGTCAGATCAATTCCGGTTTCGTAAATATTTAAAATCCAGTGGCAGAGAATCAGAATCCACTTGGAACAAACCGGTAATTTCATACCGACAACTGCGCCAAGTACTCCAAAGCCAAGCAGCCAGCCACATAACGGGATCACCAGAAGGTTTAAAAACAGTGCATACACCGGAATTTCATAATAAAACCATGCCGTCAATGGCATCAGCCATAATTGCAAAAACAGATTCAGTCGCAATCGTTTCCAAAAGTCCTGAAACCATGTCCCAACACGACCTTTTATATGATTTTTTCTCTTCTCTGATGCAGTTTGTATTGCTTTTTCTCTCTCCGATCGCAGACCGGAATATACCGTAATCGCAAGTAATGCTGTAAAAGAAAATAAAAATCCACTCTGATAAATTGCAAAGGGATTGCGAAGCAAAATGATACAAGCAGCCAGCGCCAGTCCATGGGAAGCATCGTATTTTCGCCCAAGTATTTCTGCGCCCATGATACATAGATACATGATGACTGCCCGCTGCGCGGACACACCAAAACCACTCATCATGGCAAAGTCAATCACACAGAGACTGCTAAGCAGCGCTGCACAGGGGTAAGAACGCCGACAGCGGCGGAGAAAACGGTACACACTAAATCCAAATACCGATATATGTAATCCTGAAACTGCCAGAATATGCGAAATCCCGGCTTTTCGATAGCTTTCCTTTGTCTGCGCATCCAGTTGTGCATTACTTCCCGCTACCAGCGTCGATAAAATGCCGGCATCACGCTCATTTAACTCTGTAGTATATGTTTGCATAATTTTTTGTTGTAACTGATACAGAACTTCCCGTATTGAAAAACGCGAAGGCTTTTGTACGGTAACAGTATCCGCGTAAAAACGGCAGGTAATATTCATTTGCTGATAATAAGCAGCAAAGTCAAAATTGCCTTCATTCCTTGCAGGTAAAAAAACGTCCAGTTCTCCTTCAGCGGTAAGTATTGTTCCGATAGAACAGTTGTCTTTTGTTGTATATAATAAAATATTGCCCAGAAACACGGGCGTTTGATCTGTCTCCAGATACATTTGTTTGATTTGATATAGATATTTGTCAGATTTTTGTTCTTTTTGTGTCAGGATTCCACTGATACGAACCGATGTTTCCATGTGCTGTTCTGCCAGTGAAACCCGTTTTGTGTACTGCATTGCCTGATGCCGTGTCAATCCAAACCCGGATAGCACAGCACCTGAAAGAAGCAATGCTAATATCACGCATTCTTTTTTTGCCGGGTGCAGATAACACACTGCACCAATGCCTGCCAGAATCAAAATGGCAGGAAGTATCTGGTGCTGCGGCATTTGCCCGGCAAGTAAAATTCCCGTCGTATAAGCTGCCGCAAACAGCCAGATGTGATGCCTATTCGCCAGAATCAAGCAATCCCTCCTTCTCCTGTTTCTGTACGATCTCCACATCGTCGCCTTCTTCCGTCACAAGATCCAGATTGCGTTTATAATATTCTTTCAGGGACATCTTATCCCGATAAGTCAGGTTTGTTTTTCCGTTGACTGCGATCTGGACGGTCTTTACCGTATCCAGTTCCGTCAGTGAATCAACGATCGAATAAATGATTACATCTTCCCGAATCTCAAAATTTTGAGCTAAGAATCCTTCATCCAGATTCACCAGACACACACCATCCATAACGGATACGCTGACCAGATTTGTTCCGAACGGAATCGCTGCCTGCGCATTGGAAGAACGCGGTCCGTCTAACAGCTGCTCCATTACCAGTTTTTCAATAGAAGTATTGCTGGAGTAATAAACATGCTGCGTCTCACGTACAAGTCCGTCACCATTCTCCGAAGCAAAATACAAGGTCAGGTTCGCTTCCTGAATGTTGTTGATCTTCTCTCCCGGATTTTCCACAAAGGAATCATTGGTCAGAATGCCAACCTCTACGCCGTTCGCATCCTTCAAAGGCAGGTTATCCACATACATGGAAACGCCTTCGACGCCTTCGATCTGCATCATATTATGCACAATCGCACCCCGGCATAAAACCTCCTCCAGCGGCGCAATCTTGCCATATTCTTTGTTAAAATACAGATAAAGCTGATGATCGGTATATTCATAACGTTCAATTTCCACTTTGTCCGGTAAAATCTGCTGATAATCCACATCGTCGGTCTTTTCCGACATCTGTGTGATAAATTCTTCAATCAGTCCTTCCGTATCTGTAGCAGAAGGATCATATGGTTTGTTTACAATTTTTGTTCGCTGTTTGTTCAGATAATACATGGAATAGCCGCTGCTTTCCGCTTTTTCTTTTTTACAGGCGGTCAGCATACTGCCCATGGAGATCAGAACAAACAGTAAAATACCAAAACGTATTAATTTTCTCATGGAATCCCCCTTACCGGTTACCCTGCAATATAGGTGAGCGGAATACGAACCGTAAATGTCGTACCTTCGCCCTCCAGACTGTGAACCTTAATGGCGCCACGATGCATAATGATCGCATTTCGTGCAATGGCAAGTCCCAGACCGGTTCCGCCGATTTCTCTGGAATGTGATTTATCCACGCGGTAAAAACGCTCAAAAATATGTGTCTGTGCCTCTTTTGGAATACCAATGCCGTTATCTTCTACTGTTACAAAGAAATTCTGATGATCTGCGTTCAAAGTCACGTGTACCCATCCTTCTGCATTGTTGTATTTGATACCATTTTCAATGAGGTTCGACAGTGCAAGTGTCAGCTTCACCTCATCTACTTCTGCCACAACCGGGCGGAAACTTTCCATTACCAGCTCTACATTCTGCCGCTGTGCGATCGGTTTCAGCCGCTTCATAATACGTTCCAGAAGTTCATTGATGTTTACACTTTCGATATTGATATTTCCTGCCGCTTTATCCATTTTTACCAGTGACAGCAGATCGTTGATGATCTTGTTCTCACGGTCAATTTCCGCACCGATATCGGACATAAACTCCCGGTAAAGTTCCACCGGCGTATCCTCCTGACCGATCAGGGAATCTGCCAGTACTTTCATGGAAGTCAGCGGTGTCTTCAACTCATGAGACACATTTGATACAAATTCCTGACGGCTTTCATCCAGCGTCTGAAGACGGCGGAGCATTTCATCACAGGCATTCGATATTGTATCAGTTTCAGAATAAGAATGGACACTGATAAAGTCTGCCTCATAACCATCCTGGACATCTGTAATGGATTTCGTTAAACGCTTAAACGGTTTTACCAACACTCCGGATACAGCAAAGGCAACGATCACTACTGCCACGCCTGCCAAAAATTGAAGCATCAGTGCGTACTGTTTTAAAATCTGCAGCGTTGCAACAATACTGTCGGTAGACACGCTGACCAGCATCACACCAATGACATTTTTGCCGGATTCATCGTTGATCGGCAGTGTCATTTCGATATAACGGTTATCAGAATCGTATTTCTGGACGGTTTCTCCCTGATATGCCTGCATGACTTCTTCGGAAAGAATCGTTTTCTGCTCATCCAGCGCATATGTATCTTTTACAATGTGAAACGCCTGATCAATCAGCATCACCCTTCCATCATAAATGGTAGAAAGCTGTTCTAACTGCGTCGTAATATTCTGCGAGGAAGTATTTTCCAGATAATTATTTGCCACGATCTGTGTTGCCAGCAGTTTTGCCTGACTGGTAATATCTACCGTGCGGGTTTCCACAGCCCGGGATTCGTAGGCAGATAAAATGCCCGCCCGCAGCGAAAAGCCGGGGGCGATGCCAAATACGATCAATAATAGAAAAATTCGAAATTTCAGACTTTTAAAATATGAGATCACTGTTTTCAATGCCATTACCTCTGCTGATCAGAATGATAATAATAGCCGACGCCCCATTTGGTGTGAACGTATTTCGGCTCACTTGGATTGGTCTCCACTTTTTCACGCAAACGACGTACATGTACGTCTACGGTACGAAAATCTCCCTGATTCGGGTTCTGATATCCCCATACAAGGTTCAGAAGTTTTTCTCTGCTGTATACTTTCTCCGGTGTCTTTACCATCAGTTCCATCAGATCAAACTCTTTTGCAGTCAGCTTGATCTCACGTCCGCTGATAAATAACCGTCTGCTCTCGCAATCCAGTCTGACGTCTCCGTCCACAATGACATTCGGATTCGTATCTACTTCCTTCTTCGCGGTACGACGCATAATCGCTTTTAAGCGGGCTTTTACTTCCAGAATGTTAAACGGTTTCGTTATGTAATCGTCTGCACCGTATTCCAGTCCCAGAATTTTGTCCATATCATCGCCTTTTGCGGTCAGCATTACGATCGGAACGGAAGAAAATTCACGAATCTGCTGGCACACCTGAAATCCATCCAGCTTCGGCAGCATAACATCCAATAGAATGATATCATAACGGTTAGCATGCGCCATTTCCAACGCTTCCTCGCCATCATAGGCACAATCCACTTCCATACCATCCTGTTCCAGACTGAACCGGATTCCTTTCACGATTAATTTTTCATCATCTACAACCAGCACTTTCCTTGCCATTTTGTCACCTCATTGCACTGTAATATTATCTTTTAACTTATCAAATGTTCCCTGTTTGATGCCATCCACTTCCATAATTCCTTCAATCGAAGCAAAGGCACCATGTTTTTCTCTGTAAGCGATGATCTGTTCTGCTCTGGTCTGTCCAATTCCCTTTAATGTCATCAGTTCTTCCGCGGACGCTGTATTAATATTCACTTTCCCGTCGGATCGGATACCACTGTTTTGTGTGGCAGCGTCTTCCTGTGTGACAGTCTCCTCTCCCTGAAAGGGAATCCGGATCATCTGCCCGTCCGTCAGCGGTTCCGCAAGATTTACAGCTTCTGTTTTCGCTGTATCCAGCATGCCACCCGCCTGCTCCACAGCTTCATAAATTCGACTGTCAACAGACACTTCATAGACACCCGGTGTTGCCACCGCGCCGCACACATAAACGTACAAAGACTCTGACACGGGTTCCGCTTCATTGACGGAATCAGCGGAAGCCTGTTCTTTCGACGTTTGTTCCGTAACAGACAGTTCGTAAGCATCCTCGGCACCATTATCCAGAAACTGATCCGGATTTGCCCCACATGCGGTCAGCATGCAGATCATACCGATGCTCACGATCATCCTTAACCATCGTTTCAATATAGAATTCACTCCTTTACCTGTCGGCAAAGAAGGTTCCCTCAAATACCTGTAACAATTTTATCAAATATTACAAATATTACAAGCCTTGTTTTTGTTATCTAAAAAATTCTTAATAATTTCTAAACAGCAAGGCAAAAGTTTTTCGCGTTAGCAAAGCGTACTTATCTATTTCGAATTCGTACACCAGTTTTACTACTTCCGCTCCCACTGAAATATAACTACGCCTGTGATCGCAATTGCCATTCCAATCAGTTTCTGCATCGACCAGTCTGCTTTCTCCGTCCCAAACCACCCAAGCAGTTCAATGACGTACGCTGTAATCATCTGAGCAACCACGATAAACAGTACTGCCTGCGCCGGACCAAGAGTATTCATACTTTTTACAACCGTCAGTGTGATAAACGCACCGATCACACCGCCCACCAGCACATATTTCGGTTGTACTTTCCAGAGTGCTGCAAAGGAGCTTCGATCTGAAATGCCCCACGCCGCCAGGCAGACTGCCAGCGCGGTAAACTGTACCCAACTGTTTGCCACCCATAGACTGCTCTGCTTTGTTACATCGGTATTAAATACACCTTGAACACTCATTAACATTCCGGATAAAATCGCAATTAAAATTCCCACCATAAGTCCCGCTTCCTTTTTACTTTACATGATATATTTGCATAAATATTCTGCGCATTCTGGCAATACGCCAATCGCTATATCAAACGAATCGTTAGAAATAATCAAAGCGCGTTATTGATATAGTTTTTTCATTTGCGTCTGATATATTTTTATGCATGTATCTACTATCATGTCACGAAACAGATTTTTTATACTTGAGAACTTTTCCTTTCCGTTGAGAGCACGTATCCGCTTATGCACGCGTAAAAACAGACAGTCATGCTTTCCAAAAGAAAAACACAACTGTCTGCCTGATTTTTCAAGTCAAACGATTCAAATTGGACATATGTAAGACTTGGTGCATGATTCTGGTCAGCGTAAGCTGTCATATTCTTCTCAGAATCACTGCACTCTGCATTTGCTTAAAATGTAGCAAGAACCTCATCTAATTTCGCGATCATCTCATCCACATGCTCTTTTTCAATCACAAGTGGTGGAACAAAACGAACTACGTTAGAACCTGCCGTAATGATGATCAGACCTTTCTCCAGTGCTTTTGCAGCTACCTGACCAACCGGAATAGTCATTTCCAGTCCCTGCATGAGTCCCATACCACGGCGGTCTGTGATAAAGTCATATTTTGCAGCCAGTTCATCCAGCTTCTGCTCCAGATACGGTGCGATCTCATGTACATGGTTGATGATCTGATCTTTTTCAAAAATATCAAAAACTGCGCTGACAGCAGCTCCTACGAACGGGTTTCCACCGTAAGTGGTTCCATGATCACCAGGTGCCAGAGATTTATCTGCCACTTTCTGTGTCATCATAAATGCACCTACCGGCACGCCACAGCCAAGTGCTTTTGCAACGGTCATGATATCCGGCTTTACACCATAATTCTGCCACGCAAACATTGCTCCGGTACGTCCCATACCACACTGGATCTCATCCAGAATGAGTAAGATGTCTTTCTCATCACAGAGTGCACGCACACCTTTTAAGGACTCCGGATCAGCCGGATAAATACCACCTTCGCCCTGTACGGTTTCCATAATGATCGCACATGTTTTATCAGTGATCTGTGCTTTTACGCTCTCCAGATTGTTATACTCTGCAAAACGAATACCCGGGATCAGCGGCTCAAACGGCTCCTGATAATGTTTTGTTCCGGTAACAGATAACGCACCAAGACTTCTTCCGTGGAAAGAATGCTGCATTGCGATCACTTCGTGACCTGCATGTCCATCTCTGGTATAAGCATATTTTTTTGCTGCTTTTAATGCACCCTCGATAGCCTCTGTACCACTGTTGGTAAAGAAAATACGATCCATATCTGCGGCAGCCAGTGCTTTTTCAGCTGCTTCCATGGTTGGTACATTATAATATAAATTAGAAGTATGTAATAATTTATCTACCTGATTTTTCAGAGCATCATTGTACTCTTTTTTGCCATATCCAAAGGCGCAAACGGCGATACCAGCCGCAAAATCAAGATACTGTTTATTGTCTGTATCATACAGATAAACGCCCTCGCCGTGATCTAAAACAACCGGGAAACGATTGTAAGTATGAAGCAGCGCCTGCTCTGCATGGTCAATATAATTCTGTTTATTCATGGTCAAATCTTGCCTCCTCATCTCCAAGGATCGCTGTACCGATTCCTTTGTTTGTGAAAATTTCCAGTAACAGGCAGTGAGCCATACGTCCGTCTAAGATATGAACTCTGGAAACACCGTTTTCTACTGCATGGATGCAGTTATTTAATTTCGGAAGCATACCACCAACAACATAACCGCTGTCAAGCAGGTCTTTTGCTTCAGAAACTGTCAGTTCAGAAATTAGTGTAGACGGATCTTTCGGATCACGATAAACACCTTCGATGTCTGTTAAAAATGCAAGTTTTTCCGCATGAACTGCTGTTGCAATCGCACATGCCGCATCATCTGCATTAATATTATAAGTTTGATAATCATCATCCAGACCGATTGGGCATACGATTGGAAGAAAATCTTTCTCTAACAGATCAAATAAGATCTTTGGATCTACAGATTTTACATCGCCGACAAATCCAATGTCCTGTCCCTGAGATAATTTTTTCTCAACTTTCAGTAATCCGCCGTCTTTACCGCTGATGCTGACTGCCTGTACACCCAGTTTTTCTACCATAGATACCAGAGATTTTCCAACTTTTCCAAGTACCATTTCTGCAATCTCCATGGTTGCGGCATCTGTTTTTCTCAGACCGTTTACAAACTCCGGCTCCATTCCGGCTTTTGCTACCCATTTGCTGATCTCTTTTCCACCACCGTGTACGATGATCGGTTTAAATCCAACCAGTTTCAGCAGTGTTACATCCTGAATAACACGCTGTTTTAATTCTTCATCCAGCATGGCACTTCCACCGTATTTTACAACAATGATCCGGCGGTTGAAACGCTGGATATATGGTAATGCCTCAATCAGCACTTCGGCTTTCGCCCGTAATGCTTCGTATTTATCTTCGTTCATCTATCTGTCCTCCTGTAACAAATCACTTTTTTACATTTTTATGCATATCTATTTCTTATTTATCTATCAAACATCTGTCAAATCAGCCTTTCTGTTTATAACAAAAAGCTGGTTATGCACTCTCACATATTTTACTATAACAGATCAAAGTATATTTTCATTAAGAACGATAATCCGCATTGATTTTTACATAATCATAGCTCAGATCACAGCCCCATGCAGTTCCCTGTGCTTCACCAAGCTTCAGATCTGCAATAGCTGTCACTTCCGGCTCGGATAAGATCTTGGTTGCTTCTTCCTCACTATAATCAAGTGCAACACCATTTTCGATTAGTTTGATCTTACCGCCTTTGCTTTCAAAATACAGATCTACTTTATCTGGATCAAAGGTCGCTCCGGAATATCCCATGGCACAGAGGATTCTTCCCCAGTTTGCGTCATGTCCGAAAATAGCTGCTTTTGTCAGGCTTGAACAAATAACGGATTTTGCAAGTACCTGCGCCTGCTCTTTTGTCTCTGCATTGACAACAGTTACCTCAAATAATGCAGTTGCACCTTCACCGTCTCCTGCCATCATTTTTGCCAGTGTCGTGTTGACAAAATTCAGCGCCTCACAGAATGCATCATAATCTGCACCTTTTTCTGTAATCTCCGGATTTCCTGCCAGACCATTTGCCATCAGAAGCAAAGTATCGTTTGTAGAAGTATCTCCGTCAACAGAGATCATATTGAAGGTATCTTTGACATTGGCAGAAAGTGCTTCCTGTAATAATTCTTTGGAAATTGCAAGGTCTGTTGTCACAAAGGCAAGCATGGTGCACATGTTCGGATGAATCATACCGGAACCTTTGCACATACCACCGATAGTAACGGTTTTTCCGCCAACTTCAAATTCCACTGCCACTTCTTTTTCGTGTGTATCTGTGGTCATAATGGCTTTTGCTGCCGCATTTCCTGCTTTCACACCGTCTGCAAGCTTCGGTGCTAATGCCTCAACACCTGCCATAATACGGTCGATTGGAAGCTGTTTTCCAATGACACCGGTGGATGCCACGCAAACAGCACTTGCCGGAATACCAAGCACTTTTGCTGCCTGATCCGCTGTCTTCTGACAGTAATCTAAGCCTTCCTGTCCGGTGCAGGCATTAGCGATACCTGCATTAACAACAACTGCCTGTGCATATTCACTGTTTTTTACGATATCCCGATCCCAGAGTACCGGTGCCGCCTTTACAAGATTTGTTGTAAATGTTCCTGCCACACGACATGGTACCTGACTGTAAAGCATTGCCATATCGGTACGATTTTCATATTTGATTCCGGCTGCGGTGCAAGCTGCCTGGAATCCCTTTGCCGCTGTCGCGCCACCTGTAATCTGTTTCATGATCCAATCCTCCTGTAAGATACCTGTCACATATGTTTCAATGCATATCCGGTATCATTGTATCTGTTATTTTTATCTTTTTATTTCATTTCAAAGTTCATCTGAAAAATCATTTAAAAACATTGCTTTTTATTCGTTGAATTTTGTAATGTTTTCATCATTTAAAACAAAGTCATAATAATTTACATCGTCTCGCATCTTCCAGCCTTCTTCCTGCCAGAATTGATTGCCAAGTTCATTTTTCTTAAATGCGATCAGATTGACTTTGTTGATCTGTTCACTCTGTAAGGCACGCATTGCTGCAGTTGCCATCTGTTTTCCAATACCGCGGTTACGATAGGCTTCATTCACGCATACATGGTAAAAACATCCGGTTCTGCCATCATGTCCGCATAAAATCGCGCCCACCAGTTTGCCGTCAGCTTCTGCCACGATACTTGTGGTTGGATTCCGTTTCAGGAAACGTTCGGTTCCCTCTCTGGAATCATCAATGCTTCGAATGCCAAAGCCTTTGATCGTCATCCACAGTGCATATACTTCATCGTAATCTTCAATCGTCATCGGACGAATCTTTATTTCCATAAAATCCTGTTTCCTTCCATATATTTACGGGAACATTGGAACAAGATTCAATCCTTCGCTTTCATCCAGACCAAACAACAGGTTCATATTCTGAACTGCCTGTCCCGCAGCACCTTTCACAAGATTGTCAAGTGCTCCCATCATAACGATTCTTCCGGTACGCTCATCAATCTTGAAATTAACATCTACATAGTTGCTGCCCTCTACCCATTTTGTCTCAGGCACAACATCTTTTTCCAGAACACGAACAAATTTCTCATTCGCATAATATTTATCATAAGCAGCTTTCACTTCTTCATAAGCAGGAAGAGAACCGTCTGCTTTCTTCCTTAAAGTCGCATACTCTGTTGCCAGGATACCACGGTTCATCGGAACCAGATGCGGTGTGAAATTGATCACGATCTCTTTGCCGGCCGCATAACCAAGCTGCTCCTCAATTTCCGGGGTATGACGATGCGTTGCCACACCATATGCTTTCATATTTTCATTTACTTCACAGAACAGGTTTGCTACTTTCGCACCACGACCGGCTCCGGAAGTACCGGATTTTGCATCGATGATCAGTGTGTCCGGATCAATCAGTCCTTCTTTTACCAGCGGATAAGCGGTTAAAATAGAACAGGTTGTATAACATCCCGGATTTGCCACCAGACGGGCACCTTTCACTTTATCACGGTTAATCTCACACAGACCGTAAACAGCTTCCTCAATGAACTGTGGGCTCTTATGCTCGATCTTGTACCATTTTTCATAAGTAGCAACATCTTTGATACGAAAATCCGCACTCAGATCCACGATCTTTGTCTTGGACAAAATCTTCTCTGTCAGAACAGATGCTAAAAAACCCTGTGGTGTAGCGGTAAAAATCACATCTATCTGCTCACAGAGAGCTTCCATATTATCATCCAGACATGTCGCATCTACGATTTCAAACATGTTGTGATATACGGATGCATATTTCTGGTCAATGTAACTTCTTGATCCGTACCAGACAATTTCTACTTCTTTATGTCCCATCAGAATACGTACAAGCTCTGCTCCTGCATAACCTGTCGCTCCGATAATACCTGCTTTTATCATTTGCATCCTCCTTAATCTTCAACTGAACTGTTTCTTATAATAATACTTCTCGCGCAATTCGTAAAGTATTGATTTTCTGCTTTGCATATTTTATACATAAGAATGCATAATTATACATACATTCAGTTTTTTATTCATTCTGCCTTTTTCGGGTTTTTTTTGCTCTGCATCAAATAATAGCACAAGTTTTTTCAAATGAAAAGGACTTTTTACTTTTTTTGCCATTCTGTGCGTCCTGAATAAAAAGGTGTATTTTTATAAGTAAAATATGTATAAATTTACACTTGCAATCTCATTCTGATTGTAGTATGATGAATCAGGTCGAAAACAAAAGGTAAATTTGTTTTCAGAAAAATATTCAGAAGAAACGGTCTGTGACAGACAGATCTGCTTAATGATAAGAAAGAAAGGAACTATTACAATGAAAGAGAAAGTTATTTTAGCATATTCCGGCGGACTTGACACAACAGCAATCATCCCGTGGTTAAAAGAGACATACGACTATGATGTAGTATGTTGCTGTATCGACTGTGGACAGGGCAAAGAGTTAGAGGGACTTGAGGAGCGTGCTCAGTACTCAGGTGCTTCCAAATTATATATCGAAGATATCTGCGATGAATTTGCAGAGGATTACATCATTCCTTGCGTTCAGGCAGGCGCTGTATATGAGAATAAATATTTACTTGGTACTGCTATGGCTCGTCCGGGTATTGCAAAAAAATTAGTTGAGATTGCAAGAAAAGAAGGCGCTGTTGCTATTTGCCACGGTGCTACAGGAAAAGGAAACGACCAGATTCGTTTTGAGCTTTCCATCAAAGCACTTGCTCCGGATATCAAGATCATTGCTCCATGGCGTGATCCGAAGTGGACCATCGATTCCCGTGAAGGCGAAGTTGAATATTGTAAAGCACATGGCATTGATCTTCCATTCGCTATGGATCAGAGCTACAGCCGTGACTGCAACTTATGGCACATCAGCCATGAAGGACTGGAGCTGGAGAACCCGGCCAATGAGCCGAACTACGATCACCTGCTTGTATTAGGTGTTTCTCCGGAGAAAGCACCGGATGAACCGGAATACGTTACTATGACATTTGAGTCTGGTGTTCCGAAAACAGTAAACGGCAAAGAGATGAAAGTTGCTGATATCATCCGTGAGCTGAACCGTCTCGGTGGAAAACATGGTATCGGTATCATCGATATCGTTGAGAACCGTGTCGTTGGTATGAAATCCCGTGGTGTATATGAGACTCCTGGCGGAACAATCCTTCTTGAGGCTCAGAAACAGTTAGAGGAGCTGACTCTTGACCGTGCTACTATGGATGTAAAAAAAGATATGGGTAACCGCATGGCCCAGATCGTATACGAAGGAAAATGGTTCACACCGCTTCGTGAGGCAGTTCAGGCATTTGTAGAGTCCACTCAGAAATATGTAACCGGTGAAGTTAAATTCAAACTTTACAAAGGTAACATCATCAAAGCTGGTACTACTTCTCCATACTCCTTATACAGTGAGTCTCTGGCAAGCTTCACAACTGGTGACCTTTATGATCATCATGATGCAGACGGATTCATTACATTATTCGGTCTGCCGTTAAAAGTTCGTGCAATGAGAATGCAGGAACTGGCAAAAGAAAACCAGAAATAAATTTGTGCTTTGCACAAACGATAACTTCTTGAACGACAGTTCAAAAATTTCCCCCGGTAACAGAATGTTCTTATCACTCTGCTGCCGGGGCTTTTATCTCAGTCTGAGTTGAGACTCCCACTTCTGCAAATGGTGAGTAATAACAAATCTTTCTCAGTGGGAGTTCAATCTCCGACTGAGATAAAAGCTCCGCGAGGGCGCACATTGTCTGGGAGACAATGGTTTTGCGCCGACCGGAACGGAGTGTAGAGTGCAGTGATTCTGAGAAGAATATGTCAGCTTTCGCTGACCAGAATCACGCACCAAGTCTCACGTGCGTTCGACTTGAATTATCATAGAAATCAATCCTCTTTCAATGTAATGTCTGCCTTGCAAAAGAAAATTAAAGTTTATTTCTTCTCATTTGGAAACTGTTTCTGCCCCAATACATCCACTCTGCTTTTTCTGATTCTTCTCAAGAATGCATATCCCACCAGACAAGCCACAAACTCTGTTATCGGGAATGTCCACCAAATCAGTGAAACACCTGCTATTCCTTTTATTACCGTTACAGCGACAGTCTTATTTTTAGTTCGTACTCTGTTTTTCCTTTAATAAATAAATTCTGGATTCAAAATCCGTACATGGCTCTGCACCTTGCGGAACTTCTCCTGCACTCACATCCGTAGTGATCAATCCAAGGTTCATCAGTTCATCACCATAATGTTCTGTATTTGCCAGTTCATTCTCATACAGTTTATCCGGATCTAATCCCTGTAGTTTTACGCAGCTATATGGCAGATTTACACCATTCAGAACTCTGTAATAGCCAACAAGTGCTTTACTTTTGTCTTCACTGACAACCATCCAGACCGTTTCATTTCCGTCAAACGGACTTTTCAATCTGTAAAATGTACCGAACTGAAGTAATTCACGATATTCCTTCATAAATCGGATCTGTGCTTTCACTTCTTCTATCTCTGCATCAGACAACTTATTCAAATCCAGTTCATAACCAAACGTTCCAAAATACGCAACATTTGCCCTTGTATGTAACGGTGTATTACGAAAAACCTGATGATTTGGTATTACAGATACATGGCTTCCCATGCTGCTGAGCGGATAACACATGGATGTCCCATATTGTATTTTCAACCGTTCTACAGCATCTGAATCGTCACTAACCCATCCCTGCGGTGCATAATAAAGCATTCCTGGATCAAAACGCCCTCCTCCGCTTGCGCAGGACTCAAAAAGCACCTCCGGGAACGCTGAAGTCAGACGTTCGTACAGATCATAAACGCCCAAAATATAGCGATGAAAAATTTCTCCCTGCTGATCCGCCGGATATGCGATACTGTAACATTCCGTAATGCTCCGGTTCATATCCCATTTTATATAGGATATGTTTGACTCAGAAAGCAATTTTGCAATCATCCCATAAATATAATCCACAATTTCTTTTCTTGAAAAATCCAGTACATATTGATATCTTCCATGAGATACTCGTCGTCCCGGTGTCTGTAACATCCAGTCTGGATGTTTTCTATACAGATCAGAATCTTTATTCACCATTTCCGGTTCAATCCAGAGACCAAATTTCATTCCAAGTTCTTCGATTCGATCTGCAAGTCCACTGATTCCATTTGGCAGCAACTCCGGATTTGCAATCCAGTCTCCCAGTCCAGCGCGGTCGTTTCTTCTGGCACCAAACCAACCATCATCCAAAACAAATAATTCTACGCCACATTCTTTTGCTTTCCTTGCAATCGCAACCAGACGTTCTTCTGTAAAATCGAAATAAGTAGCTTCCCAGTTATTGATCAGAATCGGTCTGCATCGATCCCTCCAGTAGCCTCTGGCCAGACGTCTTCCGTAAAGCTTATGAAATGTCTGACTCATTCCATTTAATCCGTTCTCTGAATAGACCATGGCTGCTTCCGGAGTTTGGAACATTTCTCCAGCTTCCAGTTTCCAGTCAAATCCTTCCGGATTTATTCCCGCTGTTACTCTTGTCACATTGTGCGTGTCTACTTCCGCCTGAATACGGAAATTGCCACTGTAGATCAGACTGAATCCGATTGCTTCTCCCCGATATTCATTCGTATGTTTTCTCCGTAAAACCATAAATGGATTGTGTTCATGAGAAGAATTTCCGCGCCTGCTGTCAATTGCTGTGATTCCCTGTTCCAATGTTCTTTCTTTTATATAGCGTTCTCTCGCCCATGCTCCTGATAGCTGCATCCACACATAATCCTGATCTGGGAGATCCAGACTCAGACTCATTACATTTAACAGATGCACCGTTTCTGTTCCCGCATTTTTCACACAAACGCTCCGTGCAATTGCATTATACTCAGAAAAAACAGTATACAAAAGTTCCAGCAGCACTCCGGTCAATGCATCTTTCAAATAAACCCGAAGTGTCATTGCTTCTTCGTCTGATTCTGTATAAGTAGCCGGAAGCCCCTGTAATTTTACCTTTCCCGCTGTAATCTCATATCCTTCATACACAAATTCTGAGATTCGACTTCCATTTTTTTGCAATATTTCAATTGCAGGATGTCTGTAATCCGTTGTCCCGTATACCGGATATTCCTGCCTGATATGCTCCAGAGAAAAATTCCGGTCATCCTCATATATATACGAAGTCATGGGACGCTGACATTCTTCGACCAGATAAGAAAAATCTGCCTTATCATGAATTCTTTTTCCAAAATAAAGGTGTCCCATATGTCCGTTTTTTAATACGCACATAATGTAACTTATTTTGTCATTATATAAATGAAATGTTTTTGTTTCTTTGTGAAATACAATATTTCTCATAAATGTCTCCTCCAACAGATGCTACCAAATAGCTACATGAAAAAATCAGTTAAAGCAATACCGCATCTGTTCTGTTCCCTGTAAATTTTTCCATATAAATTTGCCATTTTCATATATCATATATCCATGCCAACTTTCCTCTTTTGGAATAGAAACAGATCCGGGATTCATATAAATATAATCCGGATGCTCTACGCATTTTGGTACATGGGTATGCCCATTCAGCAAAATGTCTCCTTTCTGAAGAGGTGGCAGATTGCCCTCATTAAAATGATGACCATGTGTGGCATAAATTATATTTTTTTCATCTGCAATCACACAATAATCTGCCAGAACCGGGAACTCCAATACCATCTGATCTACTTCCGTATCACAATTTCCCCGCACACAGAGAATGTCCTGTTTACGTTGATTTAACAATGTAATTACTTCCTTTGGATTGTAGGCTTTTGGCAGATCATTTCTTGGACCATGGTACAAAATGTCACCAAGCAATAATAACCGGTCTGCTTTTTCTATGTCGTATGCTTCCAGCAATTCTCTGCAATAATATGCTGATCCATGAATATCTGATGCGATCATCCATTTCATAAGTATTTTCCTCCACGTATCGTATTTACCAAATCTATATTATTATGCTTATGTTTTTGCGTTTTATAATAATAGTTACTAAATAATATTTTCTTTAAAGAACCAATGTCTCCAAATCTTCTGGTACAAAAATAGTTCCATTGAAATACTTTCTTCCCTCATTTTGATAAAGTTCTTTTCTCAGCAACAGATTTTTGTCTTCTGTGTGATATAACAGCAGATTTTTTACATGCAATTCTTCTGCCAGTTTACTTGCATCTGCCACTGTGGAATGATGCTTTTCATACGGATGAAAAATATCTGCTTCGCTCTCCAGACAGAATGCTTCATGTAATAACCATGTGCTGTTCTCTGCGTACTGTTTTTCACATGGATTATATGGCTCATCGCCGCAACAGGTAAGTTTTTCTCCATTTCCCAGTTCCATACAGAAACCGAATTGTTTCGCTTTCGTCGACTGGATATCGAAGAACGTAACTTTTTTAGATAAAATGCTGACAGACTCATCATCTGCAACGGAAATGAGATGCAAACGTTTTCCAATAAATGCAACATCTTTCTTTTGCAGAAGTTTCTCTGCCAGATCCTTCAATAGCTCAATTACTTCTTCATGTGCATAGATTGTCGCATCTCCTTCGTATTCACCCTGTCTCATGTGCTGGCAGATCATCCGCATCATCCAAATGATACCAGTAATATGATCAATATGCTTGTGCGTCACAAAAATGGTTTTGATATCTTTCCAGTTAATTCCGGCATGTTTTAACTGATGCAGTATCGTACTTCCACCACCACCGTCTACCATAAAATATTTCTGATCTTCCTGTAATACAAAGCAGGTATTGTAGCACTCCGTCACAAGCGCATTTCCTGTTCCAAGCATTGTGAGTTCCATAATTTTCTCCTTCTGAATCAAAAAACTATGGGAACATTATAACACATATGATTTGTAAATACATATTTTTTCCATTCCTCTACACATTTCTATCACGCAATGTTATAATATACAAACATGATACGAAAACATTATTGAGGTGAAAAAATGACTATACGAACTGCTACTATGAATGACTTAAATGCGATCACTGCTGTGGAAGCAGAATGTTTTCCGGCGGCAGAAGCGGCTTCCAGAGAAGAATTTTCCAAACGACTGACATATTATAACGACCATTTCTGGTTGATGTTTGATGAAGATAAACTCATTGCCTTTGTGGATGGATTTGTAACAGATGAAGAAACTCTGACCGACGAAATGTTCCATGACGCTTCCCTGCACAACCCTAACGGCGCATGGCAGATGATTTTTGGTGTAAATACGATTCCTGATTATCGCAAACATGGCTATGCCGGTGAACTGATCAAATCCTGCATTGCAGACGCAAAAGCGCAGGGCCGAAAAGGACTTGTTCTGACCTGCAAAGAAAAATTGCTGCACTACTATGCAAAATTCGGTTTTGTAAACGAAGGACTTTCTGAATCCGATCATGGCGGCGCAGAATGGTATCAGATGCGTATTACATTTTAAAAAGGAGCCATTTTCGGCTCCTTTTGCTTCTCATATAGAATATTTTCTAAAGATAGCATACTAAGAAATAAATTACTTAACATCCTTAATCCACTGGTCAATCTGGCTTTGTGGTGTCTTTTTGTTGTTGCCTCCTGTGCATTTCTTTTTCTGTTGGTATCATAGCACTTGGAGTTCACTCCATGTCAAGAAATTTTATTCGCTCTACCGTAAAATGTAATGGCAACTTCCTGCTTATAGGACTTAATTCCGGGTAGCTGACGTTAGCCTTATATGACATTCTACTTCCAACGATAATGTCCCACAATATCATCCCGTTTTTCCAAAATATCCTGTTCATAGGATTTCTGCCACGGATCATTGTGATGAATCACATATGAAACACCATTTTTATTTCTTCGGTCTGAAACAATCCCGATATGCTTTTGAAAAATGATGATATCTCCGCCCTGCCACTGCTCTGTTTTGGAAACATCGGTGGTCAGGCTTTCTGCATTATTGGCAAAAAACACCTGTAGATTTTTCACTCTGCGAAAGTCAATGTTTGAATCTGGCTCTTGGATATCATAATCTTCCGGATGATTCTGAATGTCTTCATTTACAAGCTGCATCAGATCATAACCGGCAGCCTGCATTGCAAATGCTACCACATCCGTACACACACCATAATTATCATTCGAATAACCACTGTTATAATATTTACTCTTATACTTCGGTTTTGTGTTAATATAATCCAAAGCTCCCTGAAGGATGTCTGTCTGATCGTCAATGTCATCCTGATCATAATCTATGGAGCTGTGCACTTGCTCATACTTTTGTTCGGATAAATCAGGTAACCTTTTCGGAGAAGTATGCTGATATCGAAGGAAAATGCCAATAACTATGACGACTACTATCACAAGTATAATAAAAATAAATTTCTTCTTTTTCATAAAATCTAACCTATAATTTGTACAAGTCCAAGTTTCATGTGTTCTTCTCTCCAATTCTTTGTAAATGGTGGATCTGCCAAGTTTGTCTGCTATTAGAATATCAACAATCTCAATTTTTGAGTGCATTTATTTCGTTTTGCAGATATTCAAAAAATAACCCGATATGATAGCCATCCGCTACCGCATGAGCAATCGTAATATTTACGGGCATATCTATTCTATTACCATTTTTTTCATATTTTCCCATCGTAATAATTGGGAAAAAAGTCGGTTCCCCATTTGCCACTCTGCTTCCATAACCAGTAAAAGCCGTCCAAGGTGTACAGGAGATACAATAAAAATTTGCCGGTTGTTGTTCTTTTACTTTAATTCCTTTTTTATCCTTATAAGTATGCATATCTGTTGTTATATTCTGAAAGCATTTTTCAAAATCTTCCTCATATTCCGACCAGCAATCGGAAAAAGTTTTGTCATCCTGATGGAAAATCGTATAGTTTGGATTTATTTTATCCCATACGCATAAATTTCCTTCGTTGTCCCGAAACATCTTGAAATTTTCTATTTTATTAAGAACTTTGGTAACAATATATATTACAGTCGGATAAAATTTGTAGTTGTGAATATAGCAGAAATCCATTAAATTTTTAATATCAATTGGTGCTGTCATATTTACTTCAATTTTTAACTTCTCTGTATAATAACGATAATGTTCTTTACGCACCCATTTTTCAATATCTAGCTTTTTATAATTCATAAATTATGCCCTCCCTTTTCATTTAGTTTTCTCCATTCGTTCACTGGAACGCTGAATAACTCGCGCATATGTATTTTCGGAATCCATCCTCTGTCAATATTTTCTCATAAGGTAAAAATCCGGCAAATTCCTCTGCTGCCACCTCGCCTCAATTGACATAACTTACAATACAATCTTCCCGGACAACATATTTCGGTAATTTTACCACATGCACTTCTGCCTGATATTTCAACAATAATTGGCAAATCTGATGAAATTTCTATCATATATCATGCCGCCTTTGCACTGTAATTTGTAAATCAACGATTTTATTTATCTATAAATATCTAAATCAGTATTCTATTCAACCATATTGTTATCGTTTTTTATACTATTTCATATCAAGTAAAATACCATACACAGCTTCATTCCCTTTAACTACAAAAGCCAGATTTTCCTTTGCCTGATTCAATAAGTGAAACAGTTGACGTACCTCGGACTGTCCGTTTTTCATCGGATGTATAGATCTTAAATACAGTTCATCGTCATAGTAATAACGTTCATCTAACACTACAACCATTTGCTCTGTATCACGAACCGCTGTAATCCCAAGCTCTGCATTTCCCATTTGCGAAAAATACTGATATCCCTGTCGTATATAATCCTGCACCAACGTATCTGCTTCTTTTGTATCATTTGCATACACCACAGACACATGCGGAAATTCATTTTGATTTTTCCTTACAGGCAAGTGCATCATATTTTGAATAAAAGAAGAAAGTTCCGCATTAGTTCGAATCCGATTTGTCAAGCGGAATGTCTGTAGATTCGGCAGTTCTTGCATCCGTTTCATCGTGCTCTGATCCATTTCTTTCGGTGAGATCATTTCTTCTGAATCACTGGAAAAAATGATCGGACGATCTTCACTCATATCCAGTAATACATTTAATTTTTCAACCGAAAGCAGATGTGCCTCATCCACCAATATCGCATGATAATCCTCTAACGAAAATTGTGTTTCCAACTGATTATCTGACAAAAAATCAATTCGCTGTAAACGTTTATGTAAAATTTCCCATTTCTTTCCTGCTTCCCCACAATGAATGATACAGACCTGCTGTCGGTTGGATAGTTTCATGGCAATATCATAAAGAAGCAATGTCTTTCCGGTCCCAGGCAGACCACTGAAAGAAAAATATCCGGTCTGTTCCTCGCGGATTTTCTTTAAAATCTGACGTTTGATATCCCGCTGCTGTGCCGTCAGAAAATATTCTTTGTTTAAAAATCGATTCGGTTCTGTCAACGGCGAAAACAGATACCATTCTGCCCGAAACAGATTTTCAATATCACCAGAATAGTCCTTACCCCCTTTTTGCAAAGCCGCACACAACTGATTCCAACTTGCCTCTATTACATGATCGTGATTTGTCAACCGCATCAGACGATTCTGACTGCTGATATAGGTATAAGACTGAATCGGCTTGCCAAGTACAGACAGATAATAACGATTCTGTATCAACTGCTTTTGTATCGCTTCCTCCGAAACAGCTCCACTTTTCAATTCAATATTGATGATCTGATTTTCTTTAATTTGCAGGAGATCAAATTCTTTGCCTAAACGCGGAATCTGAAAAGAATAAAACAGACGAAGTGCCGATACGTCTGGCACATGAAGTTCCAGCTGTTCGACCAGTGCCCGCATACTTTCCAGTTCCCACTCTTTCATTTTCAGCATGTGTTCTCTGCCGGATAACTGCTGCTCCAGTTTCTGTAAATGTTCAATATTCTGTTTTCTGGTTAATGCATAAATAGATATTGATTTCATAAATTACCCTTTATTTATTGTACAAAGATTTACTGCATTGTATCATTTTATGATTTCATTTCACTGTTACAATAATTTTATTAAAGTAGCACCAAACACCATCACGCAAACACCAACGATTTTCTGTACATTCATCGTTTTTTTCGGAGATTCAAATAACCCGAAATGATCTACCAGTATGCCGCCGGTTGTCAGACCAATCAGAATAATGATGACTGCCAGTCCCGTTCCAAAAATTTCTGCCAACTCTACGTTTGCAAGTACATAAATGCCACCGAATACGCCTCCGATCCACATCCACCATGGATTTTTCTTATTCATATGTTCCCGTGTCTCCACCACCGCACATTTCCCCTGCATCAATCGTAAACCGATGCAAATAACGCATAAACAGCTTAATCCAACTGTAAATGAAATAGCAGACGCTTTGATCGGAGAATCGACAACTTTTCCCAGATGTCCGTTAATGGCAGTCTGCACACCACTTAATGCACCGGACAATACACCAAATATTCTCCATAGCCAGATATCCGCATGTGCATTTTCTTTCGGATTATTTTTGCCGGCTTCTCTTTTTGCCAGAGATACAATTACTACGCCAGCTACAACCAAAACCGCTCCAAAGATCCGAAATACGGAAATCGGTGTTTTCAATGAATAAAAGAATCCAAAATGATCAATTACCAGCCCCACCAGAATCTGCCCCAGAACCGGCAATATAACCGCAAGCGTTCCGCCCAATTTTGCAAACAGTAAAATATTTCCAGTAACATATATAAAACTACAGATTCCACCAAACCAAATCCAGACTGGCTCCTGCAACATTTTATCAAATGGAATATGTACACCCTGTCCTAAAATCAATAATAACAATACTAAAAATATCAATGAAACTGCAAAAGATACAAGCGATGCCCGATAAGGGGAACCTACTTTTTTCCGTAATCTTGCATTGATGCTTGTTTGAATCGGGACACCAATACCTGCCAGTATTCCAAAAATAATAGACATTTTCCAACCTCTCCTCTACTTCCTATTTTCTATCATACACCAAAAAAGACTATAAACCAAACTGTTATGTTCAGAAACAGTAAAATTTATAGTCTTCTTTTATGTTGAGACAAACTTATTATTCATTTATTTTTTTATATTAACGATGTTATATGTATTTGTCAATCATTTATAGCATTTCGCCTTCCTATACCATTCCAGGAAGACATCTAACGTAAGCCTATTATCCAGATTCAATGTTCTACTGATAACTTTTCTTTCTCAAATTCACGGTCAGTTTTGATTCTATCATATAGTAATCCACTCAATCATACATGTTTTCCCATATCATATGCCTGTTGTAAAACCTGTGGACATTCTTTTACCAATCCGGCCTCCATGATATTTGGCGCATAAATTCTTCCCTTCACCACAGAATGATCCAAATGCTCCACAAATCCATCCAAATCTCCAAGGGAACGTTCAATGATATCTGTTCCAAGTCCTGCTGAAACAATATAATAAACATCCTTATGTCCAAGATTTTGCCAGATTGGATATGTTCTGTCGATAAAACATTTCATCTGTGCTGTTACACCATAAAAATAAACCGGAGTTGCCAGCACAAGCACATCTGCCTTCTGAAATATTTCTAAAATTTCAGCCATATCATCATACAGAACGCAGATTCCATTATTACGCATGCAGCCATCACATGCACGGCAAAATCCAATCTGCCTTTCCGCAATTTGAATCAGATCAACATGATGTCCGGATGCTTTTGCCCCTTCCTGAAATCTTTCACATAATAGTTGTGAATTTCCATTCTTTCTCGGACTTCCTGATATAATCAATACACGTTTTTGCATACTTTGTTCCTTCCTATTTTGATATATACATAAAAATTCCGGATAAGAATATATCTTTATAAATAAGAATATACTTTTTGTTCTGTTTATTAAAATAAATCCAACATACTATCCAGATAAATTGCTTCTCTGACCTGCAGTTGATACTCTGGTTTGGTCATATAATACAATAAAAATTCTAATACAATGGCACTACCTAATCCACGGCCTTCAATTTTAAAATTCGTAAATCCCATTGGCACATACACATTCTGAATATCGCCAATACTGATAAATGCTGGATTTTTCATCGCCTCTGAAAAACGATATCCATATGCAGCATTTGGTGCTGTACAACGATGATCTGGACAGTTCTCCCCCAGGTTTTGGCGACTGACCGTCTCATAACATCTCTTTCTATCAGTGCAGCCAATCCAGCAACACTCATTGCACAAAAATTCTGCTTTGTCTTTTTCTGATTGCGTCAATGTATTTAACTGTTCAAATGCCTTATTCAATCTGAAATCAGGTACAACATACTGAAACTCTTCTCGTTTTACTTCCTTTGCAAATTCGTGAAAATCGGTCAATACTTTCGTTGTAGAAGATACTAAATAAAGATTCGGATAGTTTTGTTTTAAATAATCCACCAGTAATTCCGAATGGACGATAACACCATTTTTTACACTATTATTTTCTGAATTACCATCTTCACTTCCTTGCTCAAATAAGGCACATAATTCGTTGCACTTTCTATCTGATAAATGTGCTTTTCTAAGCATGGAATTACTGAAAGTCAATCGGGCAGATATGCCATATTCATTTATCAATTTTAAAACTTCTTGCGGATTTTCGTCTCCACTTCCGATTCGCCCACCGCCCCAGAGACAGTCTGTCGGTGCACCGTAAATGGAACTGATCTCACACCAGTCATAAAAATATTCTCTATGCTCCTGATAAAGAGAAAGGAATATTCTATACAGTTCATAAAATTCAAACAATCCCGGCAAATGGTAATATGCTTTTTTCTTAATGACATTCATTTTTCATCACTCATCTATTTAAATACATTCCAAGCATTTCATTTACACAACTTTTTATCTCAGTTATGATATCCATACAGAGTTCTTTTTTTATTCCAGCCATAGTTCCAACTGCAAGAAGCTCTTTCTTTCCAGGATTACGACCATTTCCATCTACCGTAGTCGTATGTTCCCCATAATATGTGTTGCTGTATGTGAGATCATATGCCGGACTCAATCGCCAGCTATCTGCAGATTCATCATACAAATAGGTGAAATTTTTAGAATGATCATCTCTGTTATGTGCAAAAACATTGAAACACATACGTCGGAACATATTTTCAACATCATCTTTGTTATCTCTTGTAATTATTTTCGTTAATTTCATCAAACTATGATAATCCAGACTTGGTTGCTCAAAATCTAACTCTAAAAGTGCTGCTGCTGTCAACATATGCACCCTTTTTGTCCCAGATATATCCGATATACGATCAAATCGTTTTATCCCAAAATATCCTTCACAGACCTCTGATGGGAACAATTTTGTCTCACTCATTGTAATTCCGCATTTTCTGGCACAACAGGAATAATCATATTCCATTTTTCCTGCATTCTCACCATCTACATGTGCTGAAAATTTAATGATCCAATCCTCATCATTTATCGTAGTCATAATTTTAGGTCTGGCACCACCACTCGTTCCACCCAGGCGATATAATTCATCAAGTTTATCCGAATATTCTGTGTGCAAAATCTTCTGACATTGAAAAGCTAATTCGTCCAAATCCGTATTGTCATTCTCTTCCGAAAAACTTTGCTCTGGATAATAGGTCAATGCACCCATACCCGATTTTCCAACGATTGCCAGTCTGTCAATCACCGTTAGTTTGTCAGGATTCTGTTCATGTGCCAACAACAATCGTTTCAACAATAATCTCCCCCAATGATCCGGAAGACTATCAGCAAACACTCCAAAAAGGCCATCAAAATAATCTTTTGTGGGAACAAATACCTGATTTTCTAAAGGCAGTGAAAAAGGGCTGATTGAAAAACCTTGTTCTAGCCAACTGTCATCATATTGAAAAACCACCTTATGATTTGCAGCCAGCGCTAATGTTCCAACAACTCTGTTATCAAAAAGCACTTGTAATGCTTTATTTTGTTTCATTTAGAACCTCCTGTATATTTCTGTAAGGTACCTGTAAAAAAAGACTTCTGAGTTCATCTGCAATATCCAGCGCCATTGCTATTTTCGTCAATGAGATCAGAGAAATCTGCCCGGTAGTTTCAAATCTTTTTATTGATCCGTGGCTGACTCCACTCATAGCTGCCAGCTTTTCCTGTGAAATAGATCGCCTTTTTCGAATATTCCGTACTCGCTGTGCTAGCTTTTGATCCAATTCTTCTGCTGTTTCCCATACTAACCGCTCCATATGCCACCTCATTATATAGATAATATTTTATCTAAAATTACATATTTTTATTCAAAATAGATAATATTCTATCTATACAAATTTTATCATATAATTCATACAACATCAATATCAGTCCGATAAATAATAGGTTGTAAAAGATTAATCAAAAATTTTTTCAAAAGTATATCGTGGTTTTCCTTCGCTTTTCTTTCCATATTCGATTGCTTCTGCCGGGCAATAACAGATACATGCCATACAGTGCGTACAATTTGAACTCCATGCAGGTTTTCCATTTTTCAACTGAACATTGTTTAACGGACAGACCTGTACGCATTTGCCACAACTTATACAAGCATCCGTAGCCACAAACTTGTCTGCTTTTACAAACATTGGATAAAAAATAGTATTTACCGCGCTGCTCATAATTTTATCATACATATTATTACGCGGCTTTGAAAACTCCCGTTTTGCCTGAATATCTTTTATTACGTCATCAATCGACGGTTCTGCTTTTGCAACAATCTCCTTTGCTTCCACTTTATCTGGAACTCCAAACATTGCAATATAGTTTTCTGGCATCACAATCTGTGCAGTTCCCATATAAGAAAGATGCAATTGTCGACTTAATTCCTGATTGTATTTTGCTGCATTTCCAATTTCGCCACCACAGTCCATCACAAACCAGATTTTCTTCGCTTCTGGAAATTTTGTCTGCTGTAACCAGCTCAAAACAACACGCGGAATTCTCCATGCATAAGTCGGAACAACAATCACCATACTTTTACCCGTCATTACGTTATCCGTATTTCCTGCTTTTATCCGATCATTCATACTCAATATGTCATCATTTAATGCCATTGCAATCCGTTCAGCGATATATTTACTGTTTCCAGTTCCTGTAAAATATAAAACCATTTTAAATGCTCCTTCTCTATATTTTTTTCATATATAACAGTGGATATGGATTTCCTTCCTCATCATAATCCGTCCGTTTATACGTTTTAAATCCCATATGTCTGTAAAATCCAACTGCCTGTGGATTCTGTTCATTCACAGTAAGTTCTTGTATTCCATAATTTTCAATACCGTATTGTAACAATTGTTTTCCAACACCTTTCCCGCGTTCTGCAGACAAAAGGAATAACATTTCCAAGCGTTGGTTTTCAATTCCCATAAATGCAATCATTTTTCCTGATTTATCTTCAGCAACAATCAGATGTGCTACGTCACTTAAAGCCTGTGGTACATATTCTTTAATCTGATCTATCTCTTTACCCGAAAGGAAATCATGCGTTGTACGTACAGAATCTTCCCATATCTTCAACAAAACATTCATTATTTCTGGTGTTCGCTCCTCAATTTCATACATGTTCATATCTCTACTTCTCCTCATATTTATCTATCATACCAAAAATCATAAGAAAAAAGAATCAAAAACCACTTATATTTTCATCTGGTACAACAGTTTTAAAAATGCTATCATAAAAAGCAGAAACATAAACACAGAAAGGATGACACGTTATCATGAATAAAAGAAAACTGCGTAATCTGGAAGTAAATCCAATTGGTGTGGGATGTATGGGTTTTTCTCACGGCTATGGTGAAATCCCATCTGAAGAATACAGCATTCAGGCCATTCAGAAGGCACAGGCGGTTCATCCACTTTCTGCCATTCAGAATATCTATTCCATGGTGGAACGAAGCTGTGAAGAAGAAGTCATTCCTTATTGCATGGAACACAATATTGCACTGGTACCGTTTTCTCCAATTGCCAGTGGACTTCTGTCCGGAAAAGTAAACACAAGCACTGATTTTTCTCATAATGACGATGTCCGAAAATTCGTTCCACAGTTAAAAAAAGAAAATCTGGAAGCCAATCAACCATTGATCCAGCTGATTGAAACATATGCCAAGGCAAAAAATGCTACTGATGCTCAGATTGCCCTTGCATGGATGCTCCACAAATATCCAAACGTTGTTCCGATTCCGGGTTCCAAAAATCAGGAACGGATTCTCGAAAATCTTGCAGCCTGGGATGTGATACTGACCGATGAAGAATTTAACGACTTAGACAAGGCTTTAGAACAGCTTCCTGTTCAGGGATTCCGCGGTCATGTAGAATTTCAGGGTGGAACCATGGCAGACTGGGGAAAAAGGAAATAATACTTTCATAAATTACAATGGGGGAGATACGATAACATATCTCCCCCAAATTATTCTTTCTATCGTTCAAATTTCACTACATATGTACCAAGTACCTGATTACATGGAATTTTTGCAGCATTCTCTGCTGTAAACGCTTCTTTTGGATAAATATGTTCCGTCTCTGTCGGATAAGCAGGCAATGTCTTTCCAATGCTGACACCATGTGCATCGCCATCTGTAAATTTCCACTGAAAACTGCAATCACAGAATTCCTTTTTCTCTGAAATATGCTCTGCCGGTTTTAATATTTCTGTCTCTCCTAAGAAAAAACAGCCATCGTTGTCTTTCTCTGCCGGGCAGGAACCTTCCACAGCGACACCAGTAAAGGATAATTCCAGAAAATCCGTCTGAAATATCGTTGTTTTTCCATTACGTGTAAAAGGTACGTTCTCCCAGTAACCGATATTCAGCCAGCCTTTCTTTCCATCTTTTTCAACGGCAGTGTTAAATTCCACATATCCATTTTTTTCATCACGGATTTCTGCATTGATACGAAGCACCGGACGAAGAGAAACAAATCCTTCCGGAAGGATTGCACGCACCCGATCCTGCTCAATGCCATACGCCATTACATACTGCTCTACTTTCATAGTTATACTTACCTTTTCACTATTTTTCTATAAGCCTATTTATTTTCAAAAGTAATATTTCGAACCATGTTGCGGTTAATGAGCTGTGTACCTTTCTTTGTCTCTACTTTCAGCCACTGCGCATCACCGTCCATCAGTTTCCCTTTAATGGCTCCAACCTCATTAAACAGACTTACCACACATTCTTTTCCCATATACTGCTCTAATAATGTACCCATTTTCTCATATTCCTTTCCATCATTTACTACAAATATTGCATTTGCTTCCAATTGCATTGCCACCATCAGATTCATGGTATTTATACTATTGATGGCAGCCATTGTCGCTACATCCATATTGTACCTCGCAATTCTCTGTATTTTTATAAAATATGTATGTCACAAATTATATATGTCTTTTTGACTATCTTTTTATATCTTCTTAAATGTCCGCAAAGCCTT